>NZ_NWTA01000001.1:0-365000 GCF_002531955.1 Rhizobium sp. M10
TGCCGGCATTGCTCCAGGCCAGAACACCCGCCTTGCCTTCAATCTCGACAAGGCCGTGTTCTTCGATCCCGACAGCCAGATGCGGATCGCGTGATGGCCGTCAGGCGGCGGCCGTCACAGTGAGGGTCACCGGCGCGAAACGCGAGGAGATCGCTTCGACGGTGATCTCGCCGACCAGACCCGTCGCCTCCAGCCAGAAGCCGGCGGTGCCGCCTTGCAGCGGCACATTGGCCGGGCCGACGATTTTTCCGGGTCCATGCACTTTCAGCACAATGCTGTCGTTCATGAAGGGCAGGCGCTGGCCGCATTGGTCGAGGGCGCGAATGATGAGGCGGGTGCTGTCGCGTTCGCGGGCCTTCAGCGTGTGGCTGTCGGCGACGATTTCCAGCGTCGTCGGCAGAGGATCGGCGGCAAACGTCAGGCTCGCCACCGGCTCGCCGCCGATATAACCGGTCAAGGTGCCGTCGATCCATTCGAGACCCCAGGTGCCGAGCTCGTCCGCAGTGAAGTGGCGATGATCGAGCACGACGGGCGGATGCGGCAGATGCGGATAATTCTCGCGGTCCGGGCCGATGCGCTTGCTGAGCCCGCCATATTGCAGTTCCACCTCGTCGCAATTGGTCAGGATGATCAGCGGCAGCACGCCGCCGATATTGCGCTCGCCGCGCGCCCAGAAGGTCACCGGCTTCATGACGATCTCGTCGGACGGGTCGCACTGGCTGATATAGGCATAGGCGGCGAATTTCGGCTCGCGGAACATGTCCATGACGCCGTGATAGCAGATGCGGTCGCCCGAGCCGAAATCCTTGTGGGTGTTGTAATCGAACATGCACCAGCCAATCGCGCCCGAGATATCGGGGTCGCCATAGGCGGCATTCAGCACCTCCAGGTGACGGCGCACATGCTCGGCCTGGCGCTGCTCCTGGTCATAGATCTTCGTCGGGTGCATGTGGCCGTTGAACTCGGTGATGAGATACGGCACTTTTTTCGACAGCCCGGTATTTTCCTCTTGGCCGCGCAATGCGGTGCGCGGGCGGTTGGCGCCCGGCAGCTCCTCGTTGCCGAGGATGAAGTCGTTCATCGTATAGACGTCCTCGAGCAGCTCGCTCTCGGTGATGTAACGCACGCCGCCGGTCTGGCGGGTGCTGTCGAGCTCGCGGGCGAGGCGATTGGTCTCGGCGTAAAAATCGTGATTATCCTGCGATTCGTTGATGCGCACGCCCCAGATGATGATCGAGGGATGGTTCCAGTCGCGCTCGATCATGCGGCGGACGTTTTCGATCGATTCCTTCTGCCAGTCGGCATCGCCGATATGCTGCCAGCCGGGGATCTCCTCGAAGACCAGCAGGCCGATCGCATCGCAGCGGTCGAGGAACCATTTCGACTGCGGATAATGCGATGTGCGGACGATATTGCACTTCAACACGCTCTTCATGATGTCGGCGTCGCGTTCCTGGGCGGAGCGGCCGGCGGCATAACCGACATAGGGGAAGGACTGATGACGGTTGAGGCCGCGCAGCTTCAGCGGCTTGCCGTTCAAGAGGAAGCCTTCCGGCGTGAATTCGGCGGTGCGGAAGCCGAAGCGGGTGGAGACACGGTCGGAGCCGTGCTCGGTCCGGAGTTCGACGGTGACCTCGTAGAGCGTGGGATCGGTGATGTCCCAGAGGGTAATGCCGGTGAGGCCGCCGAAGGAAAGCCTGGTGCGGTCGCCGATCGTCTCGGTTGCTGCGGTGGCGATCACCGTGCCGTCAGCCTGCTTCAGCGTGGCCGTGACGGTCGCCGAGAAGCTGCGGCCCTCGGGATTGGCGATATCGACGCGGATGGTTGCCGATTTCTCCGGAGCGAGGACGTCCGCGGTTTCGATCTTGAGATTGCGGATCGACACCGGATCGGTGACCTTCAGCCAGACGTCGCGGTAGATGCCGGCATAGGTCAGATAATCGATGCGGCCGCCGAAGGGCGGGATCTCAGGGTTCTCGCTGCCGTCGATCTTGACGGTCACCAGGTTCTCGCCCTTGATGAGCTTGCCGGTGAAACGGGCCTCGAAGGGGGTGTAGCCGTCCTTGTGGGCGATGATTTCTTCGCCGTTCAAATAGACGACGCTGTCGGCCATGGCGGCGTCGAAAACGAGCGAAACCTCGCGGTCCTCGAATTCGGGCAGCCAGCGCAGCACTTTCTGATAGGTGAAGGCACGCTGATAGCTTTTCTCGTCGAAATAGTTGAAAGGCAATTCGACGGCGGTATGGGGCAGGCTGACCGACTTGGCGGCGTCGAAGCTTTCGAGCAGACGCTGTCCGAAGCCCTCATGGAAACTCCAGCCTTCGTTGAAGGAAACGACGGAACGCATCTCAGGCTCTCCCGGTCATGGCATCAGAAGTGGTGCGGCGCCCTTCGGCGCGTGAAAATCGGGTCATCGGGACATCCCTTCTTGATGCAATGGATGTGCGGGCTGCCAGAACAGGATGTTGTCCGAAACCGCTCACGGGTTTCGGCCTCATGCTCTGAAGCACGCACATCGAATCTCATTCGTGTGACGCGCTTTAGCTTTTTTTATGCAAGTCGTCATCCCGGAACGGCGATCTTCAAGCCGATGCCTGATCCTCACGGATATTGGGCGCCGTTGGTCTTCGTATAGATCGAATAGACCGAGCGCGTCGCGGTGATGAAGAGCCGGTTTTTCTTGGGACCGCCGAAGGTGAGGTTGGAGACCGTCTGCGGCACCCTGATCTTGCCGAGCAGCGTGCCGTCGGGCGAAAAGCAATGAACGCCGTCGCCGGCACTCGTCCAGAGATTGCCGCTCATATCGAAGCGGAAGCCGTCGGGATTGCCGACATCGAGGCTGCAGAAATAGCGGCTGTTTGCGAGCCTCCTGCCGTCGACGACGTCGAAAACTCTTATATGGCGTGGCACGTCATGCTTGGCCGAGCCGGAATCGGCGATGTAGAGTTTCGTCTCGTCGGGCGAGAAGGCAAGGCCGTTCGGCTGGATGAAATCCTCGACGACGGCCTCGATTGCGCCGCTTGAAGGGTCGATCCGGTAAACGTTTTGGGTTGGCTGCTCGGGCTCGGCCTTGTGGCCCTCGTAATCGGACAGGATGCCGTAGGTCGGATCGGTGAACCAGATCCCGCCATCGGAATGGACGACGACATCGTTCGGCGAGTTCAGCCGTTTGCCCCTGTAGCTGTCGGCGAGAACGGTGATGCTGCCGTCGAGTTCGGTGCGGGTGACGCGGCGGCCGCCATGTTCGCAGGAGATAAGTCGGCCCTGCCGGTCGCGGGTGTTGCCGTTGACGTAATTGGAGGGCGAGCGGAAGACCGAGACCGTGCCGTCGGGCGTCCAGCGCATCATGCGTTCGTTCGGGATATCGCTCCAGAGCAGGCAGTTGAGGTCGGAAAACCAGACCGGGCCTTCCGTCCAGCGGCAGCCGCCATAGAGTTCCTCGAGCGCGGCGCTGCCGATGACCAGGGCGCCGAAACGTTCATCGCGGATGTCGTAAAGCGGATTGTCGGCCACGCCAGTTCCTCCCTGAATGCTGCCGCCCTTTTCCTAGCGACAAATGCTGGGAGGTGCCAGAGCCCGGCGAGCGGAAATGCCGGGCTCCGGTTTTTCAGAGGGCGGCGACCGGATGCGGCGAGCCGTCGTAAGCCCCCCAGATCGACTGGTCGAAGCAGATGACCGAGCCGGTCATCAGTCCGGATTCGGCCGACGACAGGTAAGCGCAGGCGCGCGCCACCTCATGCGGATCGACGAGGCGGCCGAAGGGCTGGCTGGCGGCCGCCTTCTCCAGCCAGTCGGCGGGTGCATCGTGATATTCGCGCTGAATGCGGTCCTCGCCCTCGGAAGCCATCCAGCCGATGTTGAGGCCGTTGACGCGGATGCGGTTGCGCAAGAGCGCATAGGCGGTGTTCTTCGTCAGCGTTTCCAGCGCGCCCTTGGAGGCGCAATAAGCGGCGATGAAGGGCTGGCCGGCTTTGGCCGACATCGAGCCGATATTGACGATCGTGCCTTCGGTCTTTTCGCGGCGCATGACCTTCACCGTCTCCTGCATCAGGAAAAACGGCGCGCGCACATTGACGGCGAACATGGCGTCGAAGAGTTCAGGACTGGTATCGAGGATGGTGCCGCGATCGGTGATGGCGGCGGCATTGACCAGCGCGTCGACCCGGCCGAAGGCCTCGTCGCAGGCGTGCACGACATTCCGCGCGTCTTCGACCTTGCCGAGGTCGGCCTTGACGTAGACGACCCTGGTGCCGGTTGCAGCGGATATCTCCGCTGCCTTCGCCTCGCCCTTGGCTTCGTTGCGGCCGCAAATGACGATGCCTTTCGCACCGCGTTCGGCGAAGAGACGGGCAATGGTGGCGCCCAGCCCTTGCGTGCCGCCGGTGACGATCGCAATCTTGCCGTCAAGGCGGCCGTGGTTCGTGCTCATGGGGTTCCTCCTCGGTGGTGATGCGCGAATGGCCTCCCGCGGGTACGGGAGGCGGTTATGTCAACGTGTGTGGCTCCAGTCTCCAAGTTCAGCTCAGCTTCTTCCTCGCCTGCTCGGCAAGCGCCGCCGTAAAGGCCTCGTCGCTCCAGCCTTCCTTCAATGCCTCGTGCATCAACTGTGCCTGCGTCTTCGGTGCCAGGCCGCCGAGCGGCGGGTCGCGGTCGAGATTGGTCGGGAAGGAATAGCCTTCGGCGCAAGCGGCGACGGCGTTGGTGATTTCATCGGGTGGAAGCCTGCCCTGCAAGGTTTTCAACGCGGGAAAGAGCCTGGCGCTCATCCTCTCGCGATTGACGGTTTCCATTGCGCGGCCGAAGGCGGAAGAAACCTGCAGGAGGTTGGCGACGCGTTTGATGTCGGCCGAGCGGTTGGTGCCGGCGGCGTGAAAGAGGGCGGGATTGAAGAAGACGACATCGCCTTTTTCGAGCGGCAGCTGCACGTGGTTGGCTTCGAAATAATCGCGGAACTCCTGGCGCTTCAGCGCGAGATAACCCGGCACATAGGTCTGGCTGTGCGGCAGGAAGAGCGTCGGGCCGCTTTCGAGCGGCATGTCGCAATGGGCGATCGCGCCTTGCAGCGTCAGCACCGGCGAGAGCCGGTGCACATGCGCCGGAAACTGCTCGATCACCTCAGACGATTGGAAGCCGAGATGGTAGTCGCGATGCGCCGACTGTGCTGCGCCGCCCGGATTGACGCGGTTGACCTGCGCCGTCATCTGATAGCTCGGGCCGAGCCAGGCTTCGCTTGCCAGCGCGACGATGGCGTTGCCGTAATATTCGGCGAAATTTGCCGGATCGGCGAGGCAGTGTTTTTCCAGCGAATTCCAGATGCGGTCGTTGGCGCCGGGCTTGGCGAAGTGATCGCCGCCGCCGGTCGAGGTGCGATGCTGTTCCTCGATGATCTGATCGAAGATCGCGCTGGCGCGGTCGATGATGCCGGTATGCTCGTAAGCATGTTTGAATACGATGACGCCGGGACCGTCGCCGAAGGCCTCGCAGATTTCGGCCAGCACGGCGCGCCGGTCTTCCGCTGCCGCTGCCATCACCTTGCGGCTGTCATAAATCAGGATGTTTTTCTCGACCGCTGACGCGGTGGGATAATCGGCAAGCGCGGTCGTCTTTTCCGCAAGACGGCGAAAATCGGCAAGATCGCAGGCATCTTCGGAGAGCCAGACACGGTCGGCGCGCAATTTCTGCTGGTTATCGGTTTTCATCCCAGGCTCCTCCCTGTTTCCGATGAGGCACTATACGCCGCGATGCGCGGTGATGTAGATCAGGAATCCATCAAAAAACCATCAGGAAGGGCTCCCATGGCGCATCCTTTTCTCGTCAAGGACATCGCTTTTCAGGCCGGACTGAGCACCGCCACCGTCGACCGGGTGCTGAACGGCCGGCCGGGCGTGCGGCAACAGACGGAAATGCGGGTGAGAGCGGCGATCGCGGAGCTGGAGAAGCAGCAGACGGGGGCGATGAGCAGCGGGCGCACGCTGGCGATCGATATCGTCATGGAGACGCCGCAGCGTTTCAGTGATGCGGTGAGGGCCGCCTTCGAGGCCGAGATGGCAACCTTTTTGCCCGGCGTCTTTCGTTGCCGCTTCCACTTTGCCGAGGTGCTGAAGCCGGCAGAACTTGTGCAGCTTCTCGACCGCATCCGGCTGCGCGGCACGCACGGCATCGTGCTCAAGGCACCTGATGTCGGCGAGGTCGTTGCCGCCGTCGGGCGGGCGGATGCGGCCGGGATTCCCGTGGTGACGCTGGTGACCGACCTGCCGAATTCGGCGCGCATCGCCTATGCCGGCGCTGACAACCGGGCGGCGGGAGAAACTGCGGCCCATCTTGTCGGCGAATGCCTCGGGAGTGACGGCGGCAAGGTGCTGGTGACGCTGTCGAGCGGGCGGTTCCGCGGCGAGGAGGAGCGCGAAATCGGTTTTCGCCGCGTCATCCGCGCCCATTACCCCAACATCGGTGTCACCGAAATCAGCGAGGGGCACGGCAGCGATGCGGCGACGGGAACGCTTGCGGCGGCGGCGCTCGCGGCCGATTCCGCGATCAATGCCGTCTATTCGATCGGCGGCGGCAACCGAGCCGTGCTGGCGGCCTTCGAAGCCGCCCACCGTCCGGTCCGCGTCTTTGTCGCCCATGATCTCGATGCCGACAATCGGGCTTTGCTTGCGGGACGCCGGATCGGCTTCGTGCTGCATCATGATCTCAGAACCGATGCGCGTTCGGCCTTCAGGGCGATCATGAGCCGCGAGGCCTCGGTCCGGCGGGCGGTTCCGGCCTTGCTTTCAGCGGTTGAAATCATCACGCCCTACAACATGCCGGCCGGCGATTGAGCCAATCGGCTTTCCATCGATGCCGGATTTGGGCTAAAGCTTGATATCAGCGAGGTAAGCGGCATGGATTACAGCGACGTCAGCACAATTGCGGCCTGGGTTACGGAGCAGGGACTGAAGGGCGCTTCGGAAGCCGAACTGATGACCGGCTTCTGCGCGGCCTGCCGGAATGCCGGCCTGCCGCTCGACCGCGGTCTGGCGCTGATGGACACGCTGCACCCCGTGCATGAGGGCCGAGCCTTCCGCTGGGACAGCGTAGAGGAGATCGAAGCCGAATTCGAATACGGTCCGACGAGCTCGGGCGAAGCGGCCGCGAACTGGCAGCGCTCGGCCTTCTACCATCTCTGGTCGGGCAACGAGCGGGAGGTGCGCCGACGCCTGGGCTTCGGCGATCCGACCGATTTCAGCATGCTCGACAAGATCGCGGAAGCCGGTCACACGGATTTCGTGGCGATGATGCATCGTTTCAGCGAAGCCGGCACGATCGGCGAGATGGATTGCTTCTTCTCGCATTTCGCGACGAAACATCCTGAGGGTTTTTCCGATCACGATCTTGCCATCCTGCGCAAGCTCGTGCCGGTCCTCGGATTGGCGATCAAGTGTATCGCGCTCGGGCGCATCGCCCGCACCATCGCCGAAGTCTATCTCGGCGAGGACGCGGCGCGCCAGGTGATGGAAGGCAAGATCAGCCGCGGCAAGTCGGAGCGGATTTCCGCGGCGCTCTGGTTTTCCGATCTGTTGAACTACACCAAGATTTCCGACCGTGTGCCGCCCGAGGAAATCATCCCGCTGCTCAACGATTACAGCGAGGTGGCGATCTCGGCGATCCACGAGGCGGGCGGCAACGTGCTGAAGCTGATCGGCGACGGTGTGCTCGCGATCTTCAAGGGCGAGGTGCCGGCTGAGACATGCCGTGCGGCGCTCAGCGCCGAATCGCTGCTACGGGAAAAGCTCGCCGCGCTGAATGCCGCGCGCGCGGCCGACGGCCGGGCGACGACGGACGTCTATATCGGCTTGCATATCGGCGATGTCTTTTACGGCAATATCGGCAGCCAGGACCGGCTGGACTTCACCGTCATCGGCCCTGCCGTCAACGAGGTCAGCCGGATCGCCTCGATGTGCCGTTCGGTCGATCTCAACCTGCTGATCTCCTCTGATTTCGCTGCGGCCATACCCCAGGAAGAGCGTGCCGCGCTCGCATGTGTCGGACGTTATGCGTTGCGCGGCGTGCAGCGCGCGCAGGAACTGTATACGCTTGACAGCGCCCGACTGAACGGCTGATTTCCAGGGCCGTTAGCGCAAAAGGCTCTGGCCGCCATCGATCCAGATGGGCGTGCCGGTGATGTGACGGGCGTGGTCGGATGCGAGGAAGAGGATCGCCTCGGCGACATCCTCGCTCGAACCCTTCTTGCCGTTGGTGATCGGAATTTCGCCTTCCGGCCAAATGACCGGCACTTCGGTTTCCTCGCGATGGCGCATGGTGGTGTTGGCGGAAATGCCGGTTTCGATCGCTCCGGGGCAGACGGCATTGATGCGGATGCGATGTTTGCCGAGCTCCAGCGCAAGCTGCTGGACCATGGCAACTTGTGCCGCCTTGGTGGCGGTATAGGCGGTGGCGCCGGGTGTCGTAAAGGTGCGGGTGCCGTTGATCGAGGAGACGACGACGATGGAGCCGCCATTCCTTTTCAGATAGGGCACGGTCAGATGGAGTGTCAGATAGGTGCCGCGCAGGTTCACGGCCATCGTCTGATCCCATTCGTCAGGCTTCAGATCATCGATCGGTGCCCAGACGCCGTTGATGCCGGCATTGGCGACGACGATGTCGATGCCGCCGAAATCCTCGGTCATCCCTTCGATCGCCGCCCGCATCTGGGATTCGTCGCTCGTATCGGCGGTCAGTGCGATCGACCGGCCGCCGGCAGCAACGATCTGGTTGCAGGTTTCCTGTACTTCGCTTTCCGTGCGGCTGAGGACCGCGACCCTTGCGCCTTCGGCGGCAAGCTTCAATGCAGCCGCCTTGCCGATACCGGAGCCTGCCCCCGTCACCAAGGCGCTCTTTCCCTCTAATGCCATGAGACGCTCCTCTGCCAAGTGGTGGAGAAGCAATGATCGCCGCGGCGCTTGGTTCCGGAACGATTGCAGAGCGATCGCTATTTCAACAGGCTGTAGCGCAGCGCCCATCTCTCCGGCCCATGGACGGCGGCGAAGAGCAGGCCGGCGAGGAAGGTGAAGTGATCGACGAAGAAGCCGAATTCGGCCTGGTTCTGCTGCCAACGAGACGGTCCGTGGAAGGCAAAGGCGAGGAAGATCACGTAGATGCCTGCGAGCAGGCTGGCTTCGGCAAAGAAGGCCCCGGAGATGAAGGCGAGCGCCAGCGCGATCTCGAAGAAGGCCGCGACCCAGGTCAGGAATGTCGCCATCGGAAAACCGGCGGCAGTGATATAGCCCGCCGTCGCGCCGATATCGGCGAATTTGAAGCCGGCGGCCATGAAGAAGATGAAGCTGAAGATGACGCGGGCGACGATGATTGCGATTGCTCTGGCCATGCTGACTCTCCTCTTTGAGTTTCCACTATGACGGATGAGACGGGCGATATCCGACACGGCGCATGAAAAAGGGCCGCTTGCGCGACCCCTCCAATCTTTACCACTCGGCGAAGCTGCCGTCAGCATGGCGCCAGATCGGGTTGCGCCAGCGATGGCCTTCCCTGGCGCGCTCGATGACATAGGCCTCGTCGACCTCGATGCCGAGACCAGGCCCCTGCGGGATCGAGACGAAACCATCGGCATAGTGGAACACCTCCTTGTTGGAGATGTAATCGAGAATGTCGTTGCCGGTGTTGTAGTGGATGCCGAGGCTCTGCTCCTGGATGAAGGCATTGTAGCTGACGGCGTCGACCTGCAGGCAGGCGGCGAGCGCGATCGGGCCGAGCGGGCAATGCGGCGCCAGCGCCACGTCGTAGGCTTCGGCCATCGCCGCGATCTTGCGGCATTCGGTGATGCCGCCGGCATGCGAAAGATCCGGCTGGATGATGTCGACATAGCCGTCGGAAAGGACCTGCTTGAAGTCCCAGCGCGAAAAGAGCCGCTCGCCGAGCGCGATCGGCGTCGAGGTATGGTTGACGATATCGCGCAGGGCTTCCTTGTTTTCGGAGAGCACCGGCTCCTCGATGAACATCAGCTTGTAGGGCTCGAGCTCCTTGGCGAGAACCTTGGCCATCGGCTTGTGCACGCGGCCGTGGAAATCGACGCCGATGCCGATATGCGGGCCGATCGCCTCGCGGATGGCGGCGATGGTCTCGACCGCCTTCTCCACCTTCTCGTTCGTATCGACGATCTGCATTTCTTCGCAGCCGTTGAGCTTGATCGCCTTGAAGCCGCGGGCGACCACGTCCCTGGCATTGTTGGCGACATCGGCGGGCCGGTCGCCGCCGATCCAGGAATAGACCTTGATGCGGTCGCGGAGCTGGCCGCCGAGCAGCGAATGGATCGGCTGTCCGAGGGCCTTGCCCTTGATGTCCCAGAGCGCCTGGTCGATGCCGGAGATGGCGCTCATATGGGCCGCACCACCGCGATAGAAGCCGCCGCGATACATCACCGTCCAGTGGTCCTCGATCAGGAAGGGATCCTTGCCGATCAGGTAGTCTTCGAGCTCGTGGACGGCGGCCTCGACGGTCAGCGCGCGGCCTTCGACGACCGGCTCACCCCAGCCGACGATGCCTTCGTCGGTCTCGACCTTCAGAAACAGCCAGCGCGGCGGAACAATATAGGTGGTGAGTTTGGTGATCTTCATCGCGGTTCTTTCCGTCTTTTCCCATGTTTCAGGCGGCGGTGGCGCCGCTCATTCCTCGGCAACCATCATTTCGTTCTGCCGATCACCTTTTCGGCGGCGGCAAGGTCGCGCACCGCAAGGTCGAGCATGCGGTTGGCGCATTCGCGGGCGCCGGTTTTGTCGCGCATGCGCAAAGCCTCGACCAGCTGGCCGTGAACGAGCACCGCATCCTCCCGGTTTTCGACGGCGATGTTGGAGGCATGCAATGCATATTTCAGCGCCGCATGGATGGCGCTCGACAGGCGGCGGAAGACCTGGTTGTGGCTGGCGGTGAGCAGCACCGTATGAAACATCACATCGGCCTCGGTGAAGCTTTCCGGTTCGCCGGCGCTGTCGCGCATCTGCCGCCAGGCCTTGTCGAGATCGGCGATCTCCTGGGCGCTGGCGCGTTCGGCGGCATATTCGGCGGCTGCCGGCTCTATGGTGCGCCGGGCTTCGAGAATGCAGCCCAACAGGTCGAAGTCCTTGATGTAAGGCCCCATCCAGTCGAGCACCTCGGCGTCCAGGATATTCCACTCGTCCCTGTCGCAAACGGTCGTTCCGACCCGCGGCTTGCCGCGCACCAGTCCCTTGGATTCCAGCACTTTCAGCGATTCGCGAATGACGGTGCGGCTGACGCCGTAGAGCTCGCAGAGGTCGTTCTCGCGGGGCAGCGGCGAGCCCGAGGGATAACGATCCGCACAGATATCCTGCGCGATCGCCGACGTAACGTTACGGCGTACGCGCGGCCGGCGTTCGCTGCTGCTGGAGCTTTCCGCTCGGCCCTGTCCCTCAGATTCCAACTTCACCTCTCCGCAACTTGCTCCCGGGAAGCAACCGGACCTCATTATCCGAATTCGATCGGCTTTGCGACGGGCCCTCCCGGCTCTCGCTGTATCCTATTATTCCAATCATCATACATTGGCAATTGACTGGTATGATGATTTAACATAATTCATTGGACACTGCCGGGGAGGCAGTGGCTCGATTTCAGAGTTTAGGGAGAGAGACATGCGCTTGTTCAAAGCAGCTATTGTGGCTGGCGCTTTCGCCATCCTGGCAGCCGGCTCGGCATTTTCCGCCGACGTGAAGATTGGATTCATCGTCAAGCAGCCCGAGGAGCCGTGGTTTCAGGACGAGTGGAAATTCGCCGACCAGGCAGCGAAGGAGAAAGGCTTCACCGTCGTCAAGATCGGGGCCGAAGACGGCGAGAAGGTTCAGTCGGCGATCGACAATCTCGGCGCTCAGGGCGCGCAGGGCTTTATCGTCTGCACGCCCGACGTCAAGCTCGGCCCCGGCATCGTCGCCAAGGCGGAAGCCAACCAATTGAAGCTGATGACGGTCGACGACCGCCTCGTCAGCGCCGACGGCAAGCCGTTGGAGGACGTGCCGCATATGGGCATTTCGGCCACCAAGATCGGCGAGACCGTGGGGCAGGCCATCGTCGACGAGATCAAGAAGCGTGGTTGGGACATGAAGAATGTCGGCGCGATCCGGGTTTCTTACGATCAGCTGCCGACCGCGGTCGATCGCGTCGAGGGTGCGATTTCGGTGCTGAAGTCAGCCGGCTTCCCGGCCGAGAATATTTATGACGCACCGCAGGCGAAGACCGATACGGAAGCGGCGCTCAATGCCGCGACCACCGTTCTCAACAAACATGCCGATGTGAAATACTGGGTCGCCTTCGGCCTCAACGACGAAGCCGTTCTCGGCGCCGTCCGTGCTTCCGAATCGGTCGGCATCCCGGCGGCCAACATCATCGGTGTCGGCATCGGCGGGGCGGAATCGGCGATCAACGAATTCAAGAAGCCGGCGGCGACCGGTTTCTTCGGCACCGTCATCATCTCGCCGAAGCGTCATGGCTACGAGACGGCGATCAACATGTACGACTGGATCGCCAACGGCAAGGAGCCGGCAAAGCTGACGCTGACCTCCGGCTCGCTGGCGCTGCGCGGCGACTACGAGAAGGTCCGCAAGGATCTTGGCATCGAGTGATCATCTCCGGATGATGTCAATCCGGCAGCACCCAAGCGTGCTGCCGGATCCTTCTCGGCGGAGCGGTGATGGCTTTCCTCGAATTCAACAATATTTCCAAGGGCTATCCCGGCGTGCAGGCGCTGGCGAATGTTTCCTTCACCGTCGAGAAGGGCGCCGTCCACGGCCTGATGGGCGAAAACGGCGCCGGCAAATCAACGCTGATCCGCGTCCTTTCCGGCGATCAGACCGCCGATGACGGCAGCATCTTCATCGATGGTGAGGAACAAAAATACACCTCCGTGCGCGACGCCTTCCATGCCGGCATTGTCGTCATCCATCAGGAGCTGCAGCTCGTCCCGGAGTTGACGGTGGCCGAAAACCTCTGGCTCGGGCGCTTTCCGGCCAAGGGCGGCGTCATCCAGTCGAAGAGGCTGATCGAAACGGTGCGCGCGAAACTCGAGGAGATCGGCATCGATGTCGATCCGTCGGCCAAGGTCAGCTCGCTTTCGATCGGCGCGCGGCAGATGATCGAGATCGCCAAGGCCGTGATGCTCGACGCGCGGGTGATCGCGCTCGACGAGCCGACTTCCTCGCTTTCTTCGCGTGAAAGCGAAATCCTGTTTTCGCTGATCGGCAGGCTGAAGGCGAGGGGAGCCGTCATCCTTTACGTCTCGCATCGTCTCGACGAGATTTTTCGACTTTGCGACAGCCTGACGGTGCTGCGCGACGGCAAGCTTGCCGCCCATCACCCGAAGATCGCCGAGACGACGCGCGAACAGATCATTTCGGAAATGGTCGGGCGCGAGATCAGCAATGTCTGGGGATGGCGCGAACGCGCGCTCGGCGACATCCGGCTGGAGGTCAGGGGCCTATCCGGGCCGAGGCTACGCAATCCGATCAGTTTTTCCGTGCGCCAGGGCGAAATTCTCGGCTTCTTCGGCCTGATCGGCGCCGGCCGCAGTGAGATGGCGCGGCTGCTTTATGGCGCCGATGCCAGAGATCAGGGCCAGGCCACGATCGACAGCATTGCCGTCTCGCCCAACAATCCGAAGGCTGCCATCAAGGCCGGCATGGTGCTCTGCCCGGAGGATCGTAAATTCGACGGCATCATCCAAGGTCGGTCGATCGAAGAGAACATCGCCATTTCATCACGCCGGCACTTTTCGCCCTTCGGCATTCTCAAGCCGAAGATGGAGGCGGCACAGGCAGACCAATTTATCGCCAAGCTTCGAGTGCGCACACCGTCGCGCCGACAGGACATCGTCAATCTCTCGGGCGGCAATCAGCAGAAGGTCATTCTCGGGCGCTGGCTCTCCGAGCAGGGCATCAAGGTTCTCGTCATCGACGAGCCGACCCGCGGTATCGATGTCGGGGCGAAGTCGGAAATTTACGACATCCTCTATGAGCTGGCAGCCGGCGGCATGGCGATCGTGGTGATCTCGAGCGAGTTGCCCGAAGTCATGGGCATCTGCGATCGCATCATGGTGATGTGCCAGGGCAGGGTGGCGGCCAATGTCGCCCGGCCGGATTTCGACGAGCGCAGCATCCTGACGGCGGCACTGCCCGACAAGAACGCCGCCGGCACCATTTAAGATCAGGAATACGGACAATGAACGCGTTGAAAAAAACCCTTCTCGGCGAACAGGGGCTGGTGGTGATCTTCGCCGCCGCCTTCGTGGTCGTCTCGCTCTTCGTCCCGAACTTCCTGACCGAGCGAAACATGCTGGGGCTCTTGCAGTCGGTCGTCACCATCGGCATCGTCGCCTGCACGATGATGTTCTGCTTGGCATCGCGCGATTTCGATCTTTCGGTCGGCTCGATCGTCGCCTTCTCCGGCATGATCGCCGTTATGGTCTCGAACGCGACGGGCTCGATTCCGGTCGGTCTGCTGGCCGCCCTGCTGTGTGGCGCCGTCGTCGGTTTCGTCAACGGCATCGTCATTGCCCGCTTTCGCATCAACGCGCTGATCACCACGCTTGCGACGATGCAGATCGTGCGCGGGCTGGCGCTGATCGCCTCGGATGGCCGCGCCGTCGGCATCAATGACCCGGCCTTCTATCAACTCGCCCTGTCGCGCTTTGCCACCGTGCCGACGCCGATCTGGATCATGCTGATCCTTTTCGTCGTCTTCGGCTTCGTGCTCAACCGCACCGTCTTCGGCAAAAACACGCTGGCGATCGGCGGCAATCCCGAGGCCTCGCGGCTTGCCGGCGTCAATGTCGTCAACACGCGCATCTGGATCTTTGCGCTGCAGGGCCTCGTCTGCGGCATTGCCGGCATCCTGCTTGCCTCGCGCATCACCTCCGGCCAGCCGAATGCGGCGACCGGGCTCGAGCTGTCGGTGATTTCGGCCTGCGTTCTTGGCGGGGTTTCGCTGGCCGGCGGCCGGGCGGCGATGAGCGGCGTCATTGTCGGCGTGCTGATCATGGGCATTGCCGAAAACGTTATGAATCTCCTCAATATCCAGGCATTCTATCAGTATGTCGTGCGCGGGCTGATCCTGCTGATCGCGGTGCTGCTCGACAATTTGAGATCTTCGGCCGCGGGACGACGTGGATGAACAACGGACATGGCGGAGATGACATCGAGCTGAGCCACGGCGACCTCTCGGTCAGGGTCAGCCGCCGGGGCGCTGCCGTCACCGCCGCAACGTTTCGGGGCAAGCCCTTTCTCCTTCCAGCCGGCGGCCCAGGCGGAAATTTCGCGAATTTTCCCATGGTGCCGTTCGGCAACCGGGTGGAAGGCAATGCCATGTCCTTCGGCGGACGCGACTATGTCTTCCAGCGAAATTGTCACGATCCTCTCTACCTGCACGGCGACGGCTGGATCAGCCTTTGGCAGGTGGAGGAATCGAGCCCCGAGCATGTGCAGCTCGGCTTTTCCAGAGATCCTGACGGCATTTCGCCCTACGCCTATCTCGCCCGGCAGGAGATCCGTCTTGCCGGCAATCAACTGGCGCTGACGCTCTCCGTGGAGAACCGCGGTGAGGCGGCTCTGCCCTTCGGCCTCGGCCAGCATCCTTTCTTCGTCAGGACGCCGGAAACGCGGTTGACGATTGCCGCCGAACGCTTCTGGAACGAGCGGCACGACCATCTCCCCGGAGAACCCGGGCCGGTTCCTGATGATTTCGATTTCAGCTCCGGCAAGCCGCTGCCGCGGCTCTGGATGAACAATACCTTCGAGGGATGGGACGGGCGGGCAGCCATCGCCTGGCCGGAGCTTTCAATTCAGGCGGCGCTGGAAGCCGATGCCGCGCTCGGCCGGTTCATGCTGTATATGCGGACCGACCGCACGGATTTCTTCTGCCTCGAGCCGATGAGCCATCTGCCGAACGGCCATCACCTGCCTGAGTTCGGAGGCCTCATACCGCTTTCGCCGGGTGAGGTTCTTTCCGGCAAGGTCACGATCGAGCTGTCGGCGCTGCCGGTTCAACCGGAGGGAAGATGATGAGCAACCGTCTGCACGGCAAGAACATCCTGATAACGGGCGCTGCGCAAGGTATCGGCCTTGCGATCGCGAAGGCGTTCATCAGCGAGGATGCGGCCGTCTATCTCGTTGACCGCGATGCGGCGCTGCTGGCTCGGGCAGCGGCGGATCTCGCAAGCACCGGCGCCCAGGTCGGTTATCTGCCAGCCGATATAACCGATGCCGGAACGATCACGCGGGTGGTTGCCGAGGCGAATGAGGAGATCGGTCCGCTGAACGCGCTCGTCAACAATGCGGGGGTCAACGTCTTTGCCGAGCCGCTCGCCACGACCGACGACGAATGGAACCGCTGTTTCGACATCAACCTCAAGGGCGCATGGAATTGTTGCAAGGCGGTGCTGCCGGGCCTGATCGAACACGGCGGCGGCGTCATTCTCAACATTGCCTCGACGCATGCCTTCACCGTCATCCCGCACACATTTCCCTATCCGCTGGCAAAACATGCATTGCTGGGCATGACGAAGTCGCTCGGTCTCGAATATGCGGCCCGCAATATCCGGGTCAACGCGCTGGCGCCGGGCTATGTCTCGACGCAGAAGGTGATCGATTACTGGAACAGCTTTCCCGATCCGGAAGCGGCAAGGGCCGCGACGATGAGGCTGCATCCCGGCGGGCGGATCGCAACACCGGAGGAGATCGCCATGGCGGCGGTGTTCATGATCTCCGACGAGTGCCCGTTCATGAACGCGACCTGCCTGACGATCGACGGCGGCCTCAGCGTGCTGCAGCATTCCGTCTGAAGGGGCTTCAAGCCGGCTGATTTTTACAGGCCTGTCGTCTTCTGGCGATAGAGCATTATATTGCCATCGGGAAGACAATCTGATCTCCCGCAGGCATGGAGCGGCACCCTGCCGCTTCCTCGAAAGCACAATCGAAACAGGAGGACGGCATGCAGATCAATCGCACGGCTTCGGCCCATTGGACCGGTGGCCTTAAAGACGGCAAAGGCCTGATCTCGACGCAGAGCGGCGCCCTGACGGACTATCCTTACGGCTTTGCCAGCCGCTTCGAAGGCATTCCCGGCACCAACCCGGAAGAGCTGATCGGTGCTGCCCATGCCGGCTGCTTCACCATGGCGCTGTCCTTGATCCTCGGTGAAGCCGGTTTCACCGCCGAGCATATGGAAACCTCCGCCAAGGTGACGCTCGAAAGCGTCGAGGGCGGCTTTGCCGTCACCGCCATCCATCTTTCCCTCTCCGGCCGCATCCCCGGCGCCGACGAGGCGACCTTTACCGAACTCGCCAATAAGGCGAAGGCCGGCTGCCCGATTTCCAAGGCGCTCGCCGCCGTTCCGATCACGCTCGACGTCAAGCTCGCCTGATTGCTGCTGCCGCCGACGGGAAGTGCCGCGCCTTTCTGTCGCGGCACTTTCCAATTTCCTCGCGTCTTTCCGAGAATCCGCTGTGTTCAATGCGCCGGGCTGCTGCGATGGCAGGAGCCCCTTCGCGCCGCATTGCCGTGTCGGTATATTGACAAATGCCGGCTGATATTTTACGACTGACGAAATTCGAAAATCGTCAGTCGTAATTCGGACTCCGAAAACCATGAACGACATTGCGGAAAATACGCTCGACGTCACCCGGCAGGAGAATGTCACCCGCATTCTCGATGCGGCCGAGCGGCTGTTTCGCCACTATGGCTACAGCAAGACGACGGTGGCCGACATTGCCCGCGATCTCGGCATGTCGCCGGCCAATATCTATCGGTTCTTCGCCTCGAAGGTGGAAATCCACCAGGCGCTCTGCGGGCGCATGCTCGCCACGGCCTATCAAATCGCCTACGACATCCGCCACCAGCCGATCAGCGCCAGCGAGCGGCTGCGCCGCTATGTCGAGACCCAGCATCAGTTGACGCTCGATCTGATGCTCGACGAGATGAAGGTGCATGAGATGATCATCGTCGCGATCGAGCGCGACTGGCATGTCATCGAGAAGCATATCGACCGCGTCCATGATCTCATTGCCGAAATCATCGCTGAAGGGATCGCGGCCGGCGAGTTTGCCGAGCAGGATCCGGTCGTTGCCTCGCGCTGCTTCGGCGCGGCGACGATCAATCTTTGCCACCCGCAGATGGTGGCGCAATGTCTTGCCAAAACCAACCGCGCGAGCGTCGACGAACTGATCGATTATGTGATCAGGGCGCTGAAGAAATAACGGGCGGCAGCCGCCGCCGAATCCCCCGAAACGATCCAGGAGTGCGGAAGATGTTTTCGCTCAAGACCCTCAGTCACCGCATGCCGTCCGTCGCCAGCCTCGTGCTCGTCAGCGCCGTCGGCATCGGCCTTTCCGCCTGCTCGGAGGAGAAGGCCGAGGTGAAAGAGGTCATCCGGCCGGTGAAGGTCGTCGAGATCGCCAGGGCCGGCGACACCCGCAAGCTCGATTATTCCGGCTCGGTCAAGGCGCGCACGGAGATGAACCTCGGCTTTCGCGTCGCCGGCAAGATCACCGAACGCCTCGTCGATATCGGCGATCGGGTGACGCTGGGCGACGCTCTTGCCCGCATCGACGCCACCGATTACCAGCTGGCGGTCAAGACGGCGGAAGCCAATCTCGCCGCGGCCGAAAGGGGCGTTGAAACCGCCGATCTGGCCAACAAACGCGCCGAGCAGCTGTTCGACAAAAGCGTCGCCCCGAAGTCGCAGCTCGAACAGGCCGCCCTCAGCCATGACCAGGCGATCTCGCAGCGCGATGCCGCGCTCTCGGCGCTCGATCAGGCGAAGAACCAGGTGAGCTACACCGATCTCAAGGCCGGTCAGAGCGGCATCGTCACATCGATCAATGCCGATATCGGCCAGGTGGTCGGCTCCGGTACCCCGGTCGTCACCGTTGCCGTCGACGGCGAGAAGGAAGTGCAGATCGCCGTTCCGGAAAACGATATCGCCGAATTCAAGCCGGGCAAGACGGTCAAGGCAAGCTTCTGGGCCGACGACAGGCTGGTGCTCGACGGCAAGGTGCGCGAGGTTTCCGGCAGTGCCGACCAGCAGTCGCGCACCTTTGCGGTTCGGGTGAGCCTGCCGAACGATCCGCGCGTGCTTCTCGGCATGACGGCGACGATCGAGGCCGATATCAGCAACGGCAACAGCTACGTCTCGATCCCGCTCAGCGCGCTCGCTGAAAAGGACGGCAAGCAGATGGTCTGGACCGTCGACCGCGACACGGCGACCGTGCATGGCCGCGACATCAAGGTCGCCGATTTCACCGGCGACGGCGTGCATGTGACCGAGGGCCTCGATACCGGCGATCTCGTCGTTGCCGCCGGCACGCAGTTCATGCACGAAAATCTGAAGGTGAAGGTGCCGGACCAGCAATCGGCCCTGGCCGCCACGGACCAGACAGTCCGCTGATCGCGTCGCAAAGGGAAGAAAACCATGGATGCCACCACCACTGAAAAGCGGCCCTTCAATCTGTCGCGCTGGGCGATCGGCCATCCGAGCATCGCCCGCTTCCTCTTCGGCCTGATTATTATCACCGGTGTGCTCGGCCTGATGCGCATGGGCCAGCGCGAGGATCCGGAATTCACCTTCCGCGTCATGGTGGTGCAGGCGATCTGGCCAGGTGCTTCCATCCAGGAGATGGAAGACCAGGTGGTCAACAAGATCGAGCGCAAGCTGCAGGAAACGCCGCATATCGACTGGGTGAAGTCCTATACGCGGGGCGGCAGTGCGATCATCACCCTGCAGGTCGAGGGCGACACGAATTCGAAAGACGTGGCGGATGCCTTCTACCAGGTGCGCAAGAAGGTCGGCGACATCTCCAGCGAGCTGCCGCAGGGCCTGCTCGGCCCCTATTTCAACGACGAATTCGGCGATACTTTCATCACGCTGCACTCGATCAGCGGCGACGGTTATTCCTATCCGGAACTGAAAAAATTCGCGATCCAGGCGCGCGACATGCTGCTGACGACGCCGGGCGTCGAGAAGGCGGTCATCATCGGTGACCAGCCGGAGAAGATCTATATCGATGTCTCGTCCAAGGCGCTCGCCGAGCGCGGCCTGACGATCCTCGACCTGCAGAATGCCGTCAAGGGCCAGAACAACGTCGATCCGGCCGGCTCCGTCGATACCGGCCTGCGCTCGGTGCGCATCTCCGTCGAAGGCGACGTCAAGAAGGCGGCCGATATCCGCGAGCTGCGCCTTCGTGCCGGCGGCCAGGTGACGCGCCTCGGCGATATCGCCACCGTCAGTTCCGGCCTCGAGGACCCCTATCAGCGCAAGTACCGCTTCAACGGCCATGACAGCGTCCAGGTCGGCGTGGTGATGGCCAAGGGTTTCAATGTCACCGATGTCGGCAAGGGCGTGGAGGCGACCTATCAGCGCTTCGAGGACGCGCTGCCTTACGGCGTCGCCGTCGACCAGATCGCCAACCAGCCCGACGTGGTGACGGATGCGATCAGCGAATTCATGCATGCGCTCGGTGAAGCCCTCGTCATCGTGCTTGTCGTCTCGTTCCTGTCGATCGGCTGGCGCTCGGGTCTCGTCATCGCCATTGCCATTCCGCTGGTGCTCGCTGCCACCTTTGCGCTGATGTACGAACTCGGCATCGACCTGCAGCGCATCTCGCTCGGCGCGCTGATCATCGCGCTCGGCCTGCTCGTCGACGATGCGATGATCGTCGTCGAGATGATGGAGCGAAAGCTGGAGGAGGGGCTGGTCAAGATCGAAGCGGCAAGTTTTGCCTATTCCTCGACCGCCTTCCCGATGCTGACCGGCACGCTGATCACCACGGCCGGCTTCATTCCGGTCGGCTTCGCCGCATCGACGGCCGGCGAATATGTCAGGTCGCTGTTTTATGTCGTCGGCATCGCGCTGGTGACTTCGTGGTTCGTCGCCGTCTACTTTACGCCCTGGCTCGGCTACATGATCCTCAAGCAGCGCCATCACGCCGGCGAGCATCACGATGCCTTCGACACCGGCTTCTATCGCCGGTTGCGCGGCACCGTCGGCTGGGCGGTCCGCCACCGGGTCATCGTGCTGCTCTTGACGCTCGGCACCTTCGTCACCAGCCTCTGGGCCTTCCAGTTCATTCCGCAGAATTTCTTCCCGCAATCGTCGCGGCCGGAAATTCTCGTCGATCTCTGGCTGCCCGAGGGCACCAGCATCAAGGAAGTCGAGGTGCAGGCAAAGGCGCTCGAAGCCAAGATGATGGATGATCCCGACAAGCGGTTCATCGCCACCTATATCGGCGAAGGCGCGCCGCGCTTCTTCCTGCCGCTCGACCAGCAGCTGCGCAATCCGAACTTCGCCCAGCTCCTCGTCATGGCCAATGACGAACCGGCGCGCGAACGGCTGATCGTCAAGCTGCGGACGATCCTTGCGGAAGACTTCCCCGATATCCGCGGCAAGGTCGACCGCCTGTTCCTCGGTCCGCCGACCGGCTGGCCGGTGCAGATGCGCGTCATGGGACCGGACCGCCAGGAAGTGCGAGCGATCGCCGACCAGGTGAAGGCCCGCTTTGAGGCCAATCCGATGCTCGGCGCCATCCATGACGACTGGCTGGAACAGGTGCCGGCGATGAAGCTGGTGATCGACCAGGACCGCGCCCGGGCACTCGGCGTCACCTCGCAGCGCGTGCGCCAGATGCTGCAGACCGCCATGTCCGGGGCGCCGCTCGACGATTTCCGCGACGGCGAGGAGACGGTCTCGATCGTCGCCCGTGAGCCGGATTCCAGCCGCTCGCTGCTGTCGGCAGTCAATTCGGTCTATGTCCCGACGGATTTCGGCGGCTTCGTGCCGGTCTCGCAGGTCGCCAAGGTCGTGCCCGTCATGGAGCAGGGCATCGAATGGCGGCGCGACCGGCTGCCGACCATCACCGTGCGTGCGACGCTGCCGGACGGCGTGCAGCCGAACGACGTGGTCATGAAGATGTATGCCGACATGCAGGACCTGCGCGACAGGCTGCCGGCCGGCTACAAGGTCGAGATCCAGGGCGGCGCCGAGGATGCGGCGGAAAGCCAGATGTCGATCGCCGCCAAGGCACCGATCATGCTGGCCGTCATCATCGTGCTGCTGATGATACAGCTGCAGCATTTCGGCAAGGCGATGCTGGTGCTCGCCACCGGCCCGCTCGGCATCATCGGTGCGGCGGCCGCCTTGCTGATCAGCGGCGCGCCCTTCGGCTTCGTGGCGATCCTCGGCGTCATCGCGCTGCTCGGCATCATCATGCGCAACTCGATCATCCTCGTCGATCAGATCGACCAGGATATCAAGGCCGGCATGCACCGGCAGGAGGCGATCGTCGGTGCTGCCGTGCGGCGTTTCCGGCCGATCATGCTGACGGCGCTGACCGCGGTGCTGGCGCTGATCCCGATCTCGCGCGGCGTCTTCTGGGGGCCGCTCGCCTACGCGATGATGGGCGGCATCCTGGTTGCGACAGTGCTCACCATCCTGGTTCTGCCTGCCGGCTACGCGCTTTTCTTCGGCCGAGAGCCGAAGGCAAAGAACGAGCCGGGCAGGGATGCCGACGCCATCCAGGAAGAGGCGGATGACAGACATCCGCCGGCGTTGGCAGCTGAGTGAGGACGGCGCGGCGAAAGCCGTGCCGTTTTCCTTTGCGGGGTCGTCATCCCTGTCAAAGCGCGTTTCCTAGGGCGGTTCACGCAAACGCGGACCGCCCCTCCGCGCAGGCCGTTCCGCCTTGAACTCGGGCGGCCGATTCCATTGCCATCTCGAAAAAGCTAAGCTTGCGAAAGCATGCCGAGAGATCCGCCGCGATCGCGGCCATGCATTGCCGCGGATCAATTCGCGGAGGGAGGCACGACCATGGCCGATTACCATCTGGAAGCGAGCTGGAGCCCGGTCGAGGGCGGTTCCGGCCACCTGACCTTGACGCTCTTCAATCTTTCGTCCGAACCGCTTTCCGGCTTCGCGCTTGCCTATAGATCACCGACGCGGATTGCCGACACCTATGTCTGCGACGGTGCCGGCATGCGGCGGCAGGTCGCGAATTTCCATGAATTCCTGCCGCCCGAGGGGCTGAGCATTCCCCCGGGTGGGCACTGGCGGTTCACCGTCGAGGGGCTGGCCGACGAACCGAAACATCGGACCGACGGCATCAAATCGGCCCGTCTGACGCTGGCGGACGGCCGTCGCGTTGCGGTCGGTTTCGGCGATCTCATGCTTGAAGGCGGGGACGGCGGTGTGACGCCGCCGCTGCTGCCGCCGGGCCGGGTCGAGGAACCCTTTGCGCTGCTGCCTTGGCCGCTGTCGCTCGGGCTGAAGGCGGGAGATCTGCCCCCCGTCCTCTATCCTGCCGAAAGGACCCGGCCGGATGCGATCAAGGCACTCTCTCTGCTTCTTGCGCTTTACCAGCGGCTCTATCCTGCCGAGCCCGCGCCGTTCTCGCTTGCCGCCGTCAAGGGCGGGCGGGCCATTCGTTTCGTCACCGAATCGTCGATCGCAGCCTTTGCTTACGAACTGCGTTTCACCGCGCGGGAGATCGTGCTTTCGAGCGCGGATGCAGCGGGGCGGCACTATGGGCTGATCAGCCTGGCGCAACTGCTGCACGGCGCCCGCGCCGACCGCGACGTCTTCAAATTTCCGAATTTCGGCACGATTGCCGACCAGCCGCGTCATGGCTGGCGCGGCTGCCACCTCGACGTGGCGGGGCAGTTTTATCCGGTGGCTGATGTCATGCGGCTGATCGATATCCTCGCCTGGAACAAGCTCAATATCTTCCACTGGCACCTGACCGACGACGAAGCCTGGCGGCTGGAGATCAAGGCCTATCCCGAACTGATGGGAGCGAGCGCAGAGCGCGGGCCGGATGAAACGCTCGTACCTGACTTCGGCGATGGGCAGGACGCGCGCGTCGGCCACTATACACAGGACGACGTCAGGCGCATCGTTGCGCATGCCGCCTCGCTGCACATCGAGGTGGTGCCAGAAATCGATATTCCCGGCCATAGCGCCGCGGCGCTCTCTGCGCTTCCCGATCTCGTCGACCGGCAGGAGCCGCCGCACAGTTACCGCTCGCCGCAGGGCTATACCAACAACGCCCTCAACCCGGCGGTCGAATTCACCTATGAATTCCTCGGCAAGGTGTTCGACGAGATCGTGGTGCTGTTTCCCGGCGAATATGTCCATATCGGCGGCGACGAGGTGGCCGAGGGGGCCTGGCTTCCCTCGCCGCTCTGCAAGACGCTGATGGAGCGGGAGGGGCTTGCCGGCACCGCCGCGCTGCAATCCTATTTCCTGAAGCGCATCAAAGCCATGCTGTCGCAGCGCGGCAAGAAGCTCGCCGGCTGGAACGAAGTATCGCACGGCGGCGGCGTCGATCGTGACGGCACGCTGCTGATGGCCTGGGAAAAGCCCGAGCTCGGCCTCGCGCTGGCAAAGGACGGCTACGACGTGGTGATGACGCCCGGACAGGCCTGTTATCTCGACATGGCCCAGGCCGAAGCCTGGGACGAGCCCGGCGCCAGTTGGGCCGGTTTCACGCCGCCGGAACGCACCTATGCTTATGAGGCCGAGGACGGGCTGCCGGAGGCCTTGAGGGACAAGATACTCGGCATCCAAGCCTGCATCTGGGGCGGCAATGTCGCCTCGCGCGCCCATTTCAACCGGCTGGTCTTTCCGCGTCTTCCGGCAATCGCCGAAGCGGCATGGACACCTCTGACGCGCAAGGACTGGGATCGGTTTGCAGCGATCGTGCGGATGTGGCCGGTACTTTAAAGAGCGGCTGCCTCGGCCTTCAACCCCAGCAGCGCGGCGCCGATCAGGCCGGGTTCGATGCGGCATTGGCTGCGCACCACCAGCGGCCGGTCGAACTTGCGCAGGATGCGGGCGCGCACGGCGTGGTCGAGTTCGGCAAGCAAGGGCTCGACGTTGGACAGGCCGCCGCCGACCGGCACGATGGTCGCGCCGGTGATGTTGATCGTCAGCGCCAGGGGCGAGGCGACGAGATCGACATAGACGTCGATGGTGCGTGTCGCCCTCTCCTCGCCTTGCTGCCATTGACCGATGATCTCTTCGCTGGAAAGATCGAGATCGTGCAGCGTCTTGTGCAGGCGCTCCAGGCCGCGGGCGCCGCCGACCGTATCGACGCAGCCTTTCTGGCCGCAGCCGCAGGCATAGGCGGGAATGGCGACTGGCGGATTGCCGGCTGCCGACGCGATGATCGGGCCATGACCCCACTCGCCGGCAAAGCCGCCGGCTTCGTTGACGAGGCGCCCGTCGGCGACCAATCCGCCGCCGACGCCGGTGCCGAGGATGGCGCCGAAGACGATGCGGTGGCCGCGACCGGCGCCGAGGCCGGCTTCGGCGATGGCGAAGCAGTCGGCGTCGTTGGCGATCAGTGCCGGCAGACCGAGTTCGGCTTCGAGATCGGCGGCGAGTGCGCGGCCATGGATGCAGGGAATGTTGGCGCAGATCAACCGCTGCGTATCGGGATCGACGACGCCGGCGATGGACAGCGCGATGCGGCTCGGCGCTTCGCCGGTTTCGGCGATGATGGCGCGCAGGGTGTCGACGAAAGCGGCGAAATCATCCTTCGGCGTCGGCCGGCGGCCGAGCGGCACGATGTCCGTCTCGGAGCGGGCGATGCCGCCCTTGATGGCGGAGCCGCCGATGTCGAACGAAATGATCATTGCCATTCTGCCGCTTTCCTGATCTGGGCCGTCTGCTCGCACTGTTGGCGGGGAATTACAAGCCTTCATTCCCTCCTCGGGTTCAGGGTTGTGCCGTAATTCTGACCGCATAAGTCATTCAATTGGCATATTGCGCTGCCAAAATCGGATTCCGCACTTCCATCATCCACCGGTATCATGACAATCGAAAACGCCGATTCCAACAAACGCCGAAGACCACGTCCGCCACGGGCCAAAGGCCGCCGCCTCTCATCCATCCTGCGGCAGTTGGCCGCCGACCGCAGCCGTGAGCGGATTTCGATCGGTGATCTGTTCCAGACGATGGGCGACAGGGCGATCAGCGCGCTGATGCTGATCTTCGCGCTGCCGAACGCGTTTCCCACACCGCCCGGCACCTCCGCCCTGCTCGGTGCGCCTTTGGTCTTTCTGGCGGCGCAGCTGACCTTCGGGTTAAAACCCTGGCTGCCCAGGGCGATCGCCGACCGTTCGGTGCTGCGGGAGGATTTCGAGAGCGTCGTCGTCCGCATCCATCGCTGGCTCGCCTGGGCCGAACGCATGCTGAAGCCGAGGCTTGCCATCTTCGCCGAGCCGCCGGCGGAGTATTTCGCCGGTCTCGCATGCTTGCTGCTGTCGATCGTGCTGGTGCTGCCGGTTCCGCTCGGCAATATCCTGCCGGCGATCACGATCTCGGTCTTCGCTTTCGGCATCATGGGCCGCGACGGGCTCTTCGCGCTCATCGGCTTCATCATGACCGCGGTGTCGCTCGTCATTGCCGGCGGCGTGATTTACGGCCTCGCAAAGGCGGGGGTCTATCTCGTGATGCAATGGTTTGCCTGAATAGCAGCGGTTATTCGGCAGGGCTTTTGTCAACAGGCTCGACATTTTCAGGAATTTTGTTTTGATCTGGCGCGGTACAGACTCGAAATCATATCCGGCGGGCGGCAAGCCGGCTCACTTTGCGTGGTAGGCATCATATGGCAAAAAGATCCGAGACCCCTGCACGGCTCGACGATGCGGCGCGTGCCGGCTGGCTTTATTACGTCGCCGGGCGCACGCAGGACGAAATCGCCGCCTCGATGGGAATCTCGCGGCAGTCGGCGCAGCGGCTGGTGTCGCTGGCGGTCGCCGAACGTCTGATCAAGGTGCGGCTCGATCATCCGATCGCTGCCTGTCTTGAACTCGGCAGTCAGCTGCGGCGGAAATTCGAACTGAAACATGTGGAGGTGGTGCCGAGCGATCCGGGCTCCTCGTCGACCACCATCGGCATCGCCGAGGCGGCGGCGGCCGAGATCGAGCGCTGGCTGAAGCGGGCGGAGCCGATCGTGCTTGCGGTCGGCACCGGCCGTACGCTGAAGGCGGCCGTGGACCAGCTTCCGGCCATCGAATGTCCCAATCACCGCATCGTCTCGCTGACCGGCAATATCGCGCCGGACGGATCGGCGGCCTATTACAACGTCATCTTCAGCATGGCGGATGCGGTGAAGGCGCGGCACTATCCGATGCCGCTGCCGGTTCTCGTCACCTCGGCCGAGGAGCGGGAGCTGCTGCACGGCCAGCAGCTTGTGCGTTCGACGCTCGACATGAGCGCACAGGCCGACGTCACCTTCGTCGGCATCGGCGAACTCGGCATCGACGGGCCGCTCTGCGTCGACGGTTTTCTCGAGAAGGACGAGATGATGGAGCTGATGCGCGGCGGCGCGGTCGGCGAGATCTGCGGGTGGATTTTCGATGTCGACGGCCGGCTGCTCGACAACCCGATCAACGAGCGTGTCGCGTCCGCGCCGATCCCGTCCCGCGAGGCATCAATGGTCATCGGGCTCGCCAAGGGCAAACGTAAATTCAAGGCGATCAAGGCTGCCGTCGTCGGCCACCAGATCAATGGATTGATCACCGACGAAGAGACTGCTGAGTTTTTGCTCAAGAACTGAGCAAAAAATTCTTCTTCTGAATCAATCGGATAGGTGAGGTGTTCGGCATCGCAGCAACGATTGCCGATTGACATTTTTTGCCGTTTGGTGAGTAATTGCTCATGAGCAAAGCGAATGCTCACATCTCGTCTTCTGGGAGGAAGATATGACATTGAGAACTTTCCTGCTGGGCGCCTGCTCGGCACTGGCGTTTGCCGGCATGGCTTCGGCCGAAACGCTGACAATCGCGACCGTCAACAACGGCGACATGATCCGGATGCAGAAGCTGACGGATGATTTCAAGGCGAAGAATCCCGGCATCGACCTTGAATGGGTCACTCTCGAAGAAAACGTGCTGCGCCAGAAGGTCACGACCGACATCGCGACCAAGGGCGGCCAGTACGACGTTCTGACGATCGGCACCTATGAAGTTCCGATCTGGGCAAAGCAGGGCTGGCTGCTACCGCTCGACAATCTCGGCGCCAATTACGATGTTGACGACCTGCTGCCGGCAATCCGCAGCGGCCTGACCACGGATGGCAAGCTCTATGCTGCGCCGTTTTACGGTGAAAGCTCGATGGTCATGTACCGCAAGGACCTGTTCGACGCCGCCGGCCTGAAGATGCCGGATGCCCCGACCTGGGACTTCGTTGCGGATGCTGCCCGCAAGATCACCAACAAGGACAAGGAGATCTACGGCATCTGCCTGCGCGGCAAGGCCGGCTGGGGTGAGAACATGGCGTTCCTGACGGCCATGTCCAACTCCTTCGGCGCGCGCTGGTTCGATGAAAGCTGGAAACCGCAGTTCGATCAGCCGGAGTGGAAGGAGACGTTGGACTTCTACGTCAAGCTCATGAAGGACGCCGGCCCTCCGGGCGCTTCTTCCAACGGCTTCAACGAGAACCTGGCGCTCTTCCAGACCGGCAAGTGCGGCATGTGGATCGATGCAACGGTCGCCGCTTCCTTCGTCAGCAACCCGAAGGAATCCACCGTTGCCGACAAGGTCGGCTTCGCGCTCGCTCCGGACAAGGGCCTCGGCAAGCGCGGCAACTGGCTCTGGGCCTGGAACCTCGCCATCCCGGCAGGCTCGCAGAAGGTCGAAGCCGCCGAGAAGTTCGTCGCCTGGGCAACGAGCAAGGATTACACCAACCTTGTGGCTGAAAAGGAAGGCTGGCTGAACGCACCTCCCGGCACCCGCACCTCGCTCTATGCGAGCGCGGATTACCAGAAAGCTGCTCCCTTCGCCAAAATGACGCTCGACTCGATCAACTCGGCCGATCCGACCAAGCCGACCGTCAAGCCGGTCCCCTATGTCGGCGTCCAGTTCGTGGCGATCCCGGAATTCCAGGGCATCGGCACGGCGGTGGGGCAGCAGTTCTCGGCAGCCCTTGCCGGCCAGATTTCGGTCGATCAGGCGTTGAAGAGCGCACAGCAGCTGGCAACCCGCGAAATGACCAAAGCCGGCTACATTAAGTAAACCTCCTGAGAAGGCGGATCCTTGACAATCCGCCCCTCTTGGCCGCCGATCGCCCGAACCGCATCGGCGGCCGCTTTTCCAGACAAAGCTTTCCTGCGGCCGCTCCCCGCTTCAGACCAGATCGGTGATTGCCATGGCAACCTTGCACACTCGCTCTTCCGCGCGCCTGATGATCGCGCCCTCCGTGCTGCTCCTCTTTGCGTGGATGATCGTTCCGCTTGCGATGACGATCTATTTCTCGACGCTGAACTACAATCTGCTCAGCCCCGGCATGGAGAGCTTCGTCGGCTTTCTGAACTATGAATATTTCCTGTCCGATCCGGCCTTCTTCGCCGCGCTGGTCAATACGCTGCTGCTCGTCGCCGGCGTGCTTGTCATTACCGTCATCGGCGGCATCGCTTTCGCGCTGCTGCTCGACCAGCCGATGTACGGCCAAGGCATTGTGCGCATCCTTGTCATTGCGCCGTTCTTCGTCATGCCGACGGTCGCCGCGCTCGTCTGGAAGAACATGTTCATGAACCCGGTCAACGGCCTCTTTGCGCATCTTGCCAAGGCGCTCGGCCTGCAGCCGATCGACTGGCTGGCGAATGCGCCGCTGTTTTCCGTCGTTCTCATCGTCGCCTGGCAGTGGCTGCCGTTTGCCACCCTCATCCTGTTGACGGCGCTGCAGTCGCTCGACGAGGAGCAGAAGGAGGCTGCCGAGATGGACGGCGCCGGGGCGATCTCGAAATTCATCTATATCATCCTGCCGCACATGGCCCGCGCCATCACCGTGGTGATCCTGATCCAGACGATCTTCCTGCTTTCGGTCTTTGCCGAAATCCTCGTCACCACCAATGGCGGGCCGGGCACCGACAGCACCAACCTCACCTATCTCGTCTATGCGCAGGCGCTGTTGCAGTTCGATATCGGCGGCGCGTCGGCGGGCGGCATCGTCGCGGTCGTGCTGGCCAATATCGTCGCGATCTTCCTCGTGCGCCTCGTCGGCAAGAATCTGGAGGCTTGAGATGGCCAGAAAAGTCACAACGCAGCGCAAGGTCATCGTCACCGCGATTGCCTGGACGCTCGGCATCCTGATCTTCTTCCCGATTCTCTGGACCTTCCTGACGAGCTTCAAGTCGGAAGCCGACGCCATCGCTTCGCCGCCGCAGTTCCTGTTCTTCCACTGGACGACGGAGAACTATGCGGAGGTGCAGAGCCGGTCGAACTATCTCGGCCACTTCATGAACTCGGTGGTCATTTCCTTCGGCTCGACGCTGATCGGCCTGATCATCGCGATCCCGGCCGCCTGGGCGATGGCGTTTTCGCCGACCAAGCGGACCAAGGACGTGCTGATGTGGATGCTGTCGACCAAGATGATGCCGCCGGTCGGCGCGCTGATCCCGATCTATCTGATGTTCCGCAATTCCGGCCTGCTCGACACCCGCACCGGCCTGGTGATCATACTGACGCTGATCAACCTGCCGATCATCGTCTGGATGCTCTACACCTATTTCAAGGAAATCCCCGGCGAGATCCTCGAGGCGGCCCGCATGGACGGGGCGTCGCTGATGAAGGAGATCATCTACGTGCTGACGCCGATGGCGGTGCCCGGCATCGCTTCGACGCTGCTCCTGAACATTATCCTTGCCTGGAACGAGGCTTTCTGGACGCTCAACCTCACCGCCTCCAAGGCGGCGCCGCTGACGGCCTTCATCGCCTCATATTCCAGCCCGGAAGGCCTGTTCTACGCCAAGCTCTCGGCGGCCTCGACCATGGCGATCGCGCCGATCCTGATCCTCGGCTGGTTCAGCCAGAAGCAACTCGTCCGCGGCCTGACCTTCGGCGCAGTGAAATAAGAAAAGGGAGACAAACATGGGCAGCATTACCCTTCAGAAGGTTTCCAAGGTCTTCGGCGAAGCCAAGGTCATCCCTTCGATCGATCTCGATATCAAGGACGGCGAATTCGTCGTCTTCGTCGGCCCGTCGGGCTGCGGCAAGTCCACGCTGCTGAGATTGATCGCCGGTCTCGAGGACGTTTCCGGCGGCAAGATCGTCATCGACGGCAGGGACGCCACCGAAAAGGCGCCGTCGGAACGCGGCCTTGCCATGGTGTTTCAGTCCTATGCGCTCTATCCGCATATGAGCGTGCGCAACAACATCGCCTTCCCGCTGAAGATGGCGGGCGTCGACAAGGCCGAGATCGACCGCAAGGTGACCGATGCCGCCCGCGTGCTCAATCTCACCGATTATCTGGAGCGCAAGCCGCGTCAGCTTTCCGGCGGCCAGCGCCAGCGCGTCGCGATCGGCCGCGCCATCGTGCGCCAGCCTTCGGCCTTCCTGTTCGACGAGCCGCTGTCGAACCTCGATGCCGCACTGCGCGTCAACATGCGCCTGGAAATCAGCGAGCTGCATCAGCAGTTGAAGACGACGATGGTCTATGTCACCCACGACCAGGTCGAGGCGATGACCATGGCCGACAAGATCGTCGTCTTGAACCGGGGCAATATCGAACAGGTCGGCTCGCCGCTCGAACTCTACAGCCGCCCGCGCAACCTTTTCGTCGCCGGCTTTATCGGCTCGCCGAAGATGAATTTCATCAAGGGCCAGAACGCCGCCCAGCTCGGCGCCCACACGATCGGCATCCGTCCCGAACATATGCTGTTGTCGATGGAGAGCGGTGACTGGAAGGGCAGGGTGGTGGTCGCCGAGCATCTCGGCTCCGACACCTTCCTGCATATCGATGCCGATGACATCGGCATGGTGACGGCGCGCGGCAGCGGTGATTTTGCCGCCAAGGCGGGCGATACGGTCTACCTGACGCCGGACCGTTCGCGCATTCACAAATTCAACGAGGGCGGCCTTGCCATCTGAGGCAGGCGGCCGGCTGGGGGCAGGCATGCGAGCCGGGCGATGGCGCCCGGCCGTTTCGGCAAGACCTTCAAGAGGACTGGAACATGACGTGCAAACTATCGCTGGCAACGCTTCCGGACGCGGCGCGCACTGCCGCCATCCCCCGATATGACAGGGCGTCGCTGAAAGCCGGCATCGTGCACTTCGGGGTCGGCAACTTCCACCGCGCCCACCAGGCGATCTATCTCGACGATCTCTTCAACGCAGGCACGGATCACGACTGGGCGATCGTCGGCGCCGGCGTGCTGCCGTCCGATGCCGCCATGCGTGAGAAGCTTGCGGCCCAGGATTTCCTGACGACGGTGGTCGAACAGGACAACAACAAGACGGCGGCGCGCGTCACCGCGCCGATGATCGACATCCTGCCGGTCGGCGATCCTGCCGCGATCATCGCCAGGCTCGCCGATCCGGAGATCCGCATCGTTTCGCTGACGATCACCGAGGGTGGATACTTCATCGATGCATCGGGCACATTCAATCCGGCCCATCCTGATATCACCGCCGACGGAAACAGTCCCGATGCGCCGAAGACGGTGTTCGGGCTGATCGTCGCCGGCCTGAAGGCGCGCAAGGAAAAGGGCATCGGTCCTTTCACCGTCATGTCCTGCGACAACATTCCCCATAACGGCATCGTCACCGCTAATGCCGTGGTCGGCACGGCGGCACTCTCGGATCCCGTCTTCGCCGACTGGATCCGGGAAAACGTCGCCTTCCCGAATGCGATGGTCGACCGCATCACGCCGGCGACCGGCCAGCGGGAGATCGATTTCCTCAGGGATAATTTCGAGATCGAAGACAATTGGCCGGTCTATTGCGAGGAATTCAAGCAGTGGGTGCTCGAAGACAAGTTCACCGCCGGCCGGCCGGCGCTGGAAAAGGTCGGCGTCACCTTCGTGCCCGATGTTACGCCTTATGAGCACATGAAGATCCGCATCCTCAACGGCGGACATGCGGCGATCGCCTATCCGGCGGCGCTGATGGACATTCATTTCGTGCATGACTCCATGGAAGATCCGTTGATTCGCGCCTTTCTCGCCAAGCTCGAGAAAGACGAGATCATTCCGATCGTGCCGCCGGTGCCGAACACGTCGCTGACGGATTATTTTGCGCTGATCGAACATCGCCTGCTCAATCCGAAGATTGCCGACACCATTCCGCGCCTGGCGCAGGACGGCTCGAACCGCCAGCCGAAATTCATCCTGCCGTCGACGCTCGACAATCTCAGTCAGGGCAGGGACGTCGTCGGTCTGGCGCTGGTCTCGGCGCTCTGGTGCCGCTATTTCGCCGGCAAGACCGATAGCGGCAAGGATATCGTCTTCAACGATGCCAGCGCCGAGCGCCTGCATGCGGCGGCGCTGAAGGCCAAGGACGATCCGTCCGCCTTCCTCGCCTTCGACGATATTTTCGGCGAGGTGGCAAAATCCGAACTCTTCCGCAAGCGTTTCGCCCATGCGCTCAAAACCCTGTGGGAAAAGGGCACGCGGGCGACGCTGCAGCTCTATCTCGACGGCAAGCTCGCGGTGTAAGGACCGGGTGGCGGCACTCGCGCCGCCATCCGTCCGGTCTGCGAGCGGCGCGGACGTGCGTGCGAATTGAACTCAGGTTGGGTCTTTCATGGCTGATGCTGAACCACGGCTGGTCATCTTCGATTGCGACGGCGTGCTCGTCGACAGCGAGCCGATCTCGATCAGCGTCCTCGTCGGCGCGATGAACGATCTCGGCGTCTCGATCAGCGAAGATCAGGCCTATGAGCGTTTTCTCGGCCGCAGCCTGTCGACGCTCATCTCTACGCTGGAAACCGAATTCAACATCCATGCCAGCGAGGAATTCCTCGAACGCATCCGCACCGATCTCTACGCTCGCTTCCGCACCGAATTGAAGCCGATCGACGGCATCGCCGCGACGATCGACCGGCTCGGCATTCCGTGCTGCGTCGCCTCGTCCAGCCAGATGGAGCGAATCCGGCTGTCGCTTTCCGTCACCGGCCTTCTCGACAAGCTGCCCGACATCTTCAGCGCGACGATGGTCAAGCGCGGTAAGCCGGCGCCCGATCTCTTCCTGCATGCGGCGCGGCAGATGCAAGTCGAACCTGGATCCTGCGTCGTCGTCGAGGACAGTCCGGCCGGCATTGCCGCCGCCAAGGCGGCGGGTATGACGGTCTTTGCCTTCACCGGCGGATCGCATGCGAATTTCGCCGGATACCGTGCCGAACTCGACCGGCTTTCGCCGGAAGTCGTGTTTGACGCCATGCCGGATTTGATACACCTTGTCCGCAACCATAAGCTGGACGGGACCAAGATTTGATGCGTGATCATGTGGTTGCGGTCGATGTCGGCACCGGCAGCGCGCGCGCCGGTGTCTTCGATGCCGCCGGCCGTCTGCTGGCCAAGGCCGAACATCCGATTGCAATGAACCGGCCGCGCGAAAACCACGCCGAGCACGATTCTGAAGACATCTGGTCGGCCGCCTGCACGGCAGTGCGTCGCGCGATGGCGCAATCCGGCATTGCCGCCGCCTCGGTCGGCGCGATTGGTTTCGACGCCACCTGTTCGCTCGTGGTGCGCGACGTCGAGGGCCGGCAGATCAGCGTTTCCACCGGCGGCGAGCAGCGTTTCGACACCATCGTCTGGCTCGACCATCGGGCGCTGAAGGAAGCCGATTTCTGTACGGCGACGGAGCACGCGGTGCTCGAGCATTCCGGCCACGTGATGTCGCCGGAAATGGAAATGCCGAAGCTGATGTGGCTGAAGAAGAAGCTGCCCGCCACATGGGAAAAGGCCGGCTACTTCTTCGATCTCGCCGATTTCATGACATGGAAATCGACCGGATCGCCCGCCCGCTCGCGCTGCACGCTGACGGCAAAATGGAATTATCTCGCCCATCTCGAAAAGGGCTGGCAGCAGGATTTCCTGCAGCGCATCGGTCTCGAAGATCTTCAGGCGCGCGGGCGCCTGCCGGATGAGACGACGCCGGTCGGCGGTAGCGTCGGCCGGCTGACGCCGGAGGCGGCGGCAGCCCTGGGGCTGACCACCGATTGCCACGTGTCGGCCGGGATGATCGACGCCTATGCCGGCGCGCTCGGCGCACTCGGCGGTTATGCCGCCGATCCCGTGAAACGCGAGCATCAGCTGGCGCTGATCGCCGGCACGTCGAGCTGCATCGTCGCCTTTTCGCAGGACCGCAAACCGAGCCACGGCATGTGGGGTCCCTATTATGAAGTGGTCTTCCCGCAGTCCTGGCTGGTGGAGGCCGGGCAATCGGCGACCGGGGCGCTGCTCGACCATATGGTGCGCATGCATGCGGCCGGCGGCGAGCCGACGGCGGCGCTGCATCAGAGGATCGTCGCGCGCATTGCCGAATTGCGGGCCGAGGAAGGCGATGCTTTCGGGGAGCGCATCTTCGTGCTGCCGGATTTTCACGGCAACCGCTCGCCCCGCGCCGATCCGCATGCGGTCGGCGTCGTCAGCGGGCTGACGCTCGATACCTCCTTCGACGGGCTCTGTGCGCTCTATTGGCGGTCTGCAGTGGCTATTGCGCTGGGCATTCGCCATATCCTGGAGAAAATGAAGGAATATGGCTACGTGCCGGATACGCTGCATGTCGCCGGCGGGCATGTGAAAAACCCGGTGCTGATGGAACTCTATAGCGATGCCACCGGCTGCAGGGTCGTGGTGCCGAAGATGAACGAGGCGGTGCTGCTCGGCACGGCGATCGCGGCATCGGTTGCCTGCGGCCTGCACAAGGATTTGGCGGCGGCCGGCGAGGCGATGTATCCGGGCGGCGAGGAACGGCTGCCCGACAGGGCGAAGCAAGCCTTCTACGACCGCGATTATCGCCGCCTTCTGGCGATGTATCGGCACCGCGCCGAGCTGGAAGCGATGCAGTAGCCGCCGAAAGCGCGTGTTTGAAGCTGTTTCAGTGGTTGGCCGTCTCGCCGAGCACGGTTGCGAATTCCAGCATGCGGCGGCGGCGAAGCGCGGCCTCTTCCCCGACTTCGAGGATGACCGATTCCGACAGGCAATCGAGCAGCGCGATCAGCGGTGGAAGATTGTCGAGATCGGGGGCGCGGGCGGGCGGCAGGGGCAGCATGACGTTCGACTGATCCGCCATCCAATCCGCCTGCTGCGGTGAAATGAGGACGACCTTGTAGCCGTAGCGCCGCGCGGTTCTGGCAAGCAGGCGCGCCTTGGCGAAGCGGCGACAGTCGATGATGACGAGCAGCGCGTCGTCGACCGCCAGCCGGGCAAAGAGGTCGGCAAAACGGTTGTCGGCGCCGTCGAGCGTGCGCACGCCGTCGCGGGCCTGTGTCAGCCGCTGGCAGAAATGATTGGCGAGGCTTGCAAGCCGCGCGTGGGTGGCGATCGACACTTCCCGGGCGGTTCTGATCAGGCTGACGGCTTCGGACCAGTGCGGCTGCGCCGTCAGATGATAGATATGATGGAGCGCCTGGATCTGTTCGGCGACCAGCACGGCGAGCGGTTTGCCTTCCGCGGCATCCGCATGCAGCTCACTCATGGCGCTCTGCAACTGTGCCGGCGATGTCGTCACGGTCTCGCGGATCTCCACCTTGACGCTGTCCAGCCCCTGGTAACCGAGCGCGCGCAGGAAGCGCCCGACGGTCATCGGCGACAGATCCAGCCGGTCGGCGACCGACGCCGCCGTCTCAAACGGCAGGTCATTCAGGTGTTCGGAGAAATATTTCGCGATACGACGCTCGGCCGGTGTGCCGCTTTTAACGTATTGCCTGAGTTTGTGCACAAAATCTTCCACGTCAGCCTCCCCCCGTCTTCCCTCAGAGGCGTTCCGTGGAGCGCTATCGCGATCCCTTGTCTTTGCAACTATTGTCGGAAGCTGCTTCTCAGGCCCATGCTTATTTCTATTGGCCATAATATTATATTAGCACTTATATTGCGACAAGTTTCTATTACAGCCTGCAATTTTATTCTCTCTTGTCGGTCGCATTCGCCTTTCCTACATCTTCTGCGCAACCGGAGACGCTGAAGAAATGATCCTTGACGCCGCTCGACTATCGCTCGCCAACCTTTTCGCGCCGGAAACGCGTTCGGTCTTCTGGAAAGTGCTCGGCTTGACGATTCTGGTGCTGGTCGGCCTGTGGTTCGCATTGCGCGGAGCCTTCATGGCCTTTCTCTTTCCCTGGCTGACGGGCTTCTTTCCCGATCTGCCGGAATGGGCAGGGTGGTTCACCCTGGTCTTCGCGATCCTCGCGGGCATCGGCCTTGCGCTCATGCTGGCGCTGCTGCTGTCACCGGTCACGGCGCTGATCGCCGGCCTGTTTCTCGACGATGTCGCCGATGTCATCGAAAAACGCGATTATCCCGGCGACGCACCGGGCACCGCCATGCCGCTCGGACCGGCGATGGCAAGCTCGATCAAGTTCCTTGGCGTGGTGATCCTCGGCAATATCGTCGCCTTGCTGCTGCTGTTCATTCCCGGCGTCAATCTGGTCGCCTTCTTTCTGGTGAACGGCTACCTGCTTGGGCGGGAATTTTTCGAATTCGCCGCCATGCGCTTCCGCCCGCCGCGGGAAGCGCGGCTTTTTCGCGCCAAGCATGCGCCCACCGTCTTTCTTGGCGGGCTGCTGATTGCACTGTTTCTGATGATCCCCTTCGTCAATCTGCTGACGCCGCTCTTTGCCGCCGGCATGATGGTGCATCTGCACAAGCTGATTTCGGCTCGCGAGGGTTCGCGCGCCTGAGGCTCAGCCGGGCAGGGCGGAGGCGTCGTACATCGCGGCGAATTCCGCGCTGGGCGGGATCGGCTTGATGATGTCGATCAGCACGCCGTTCGGATCAGCGGTGATGAAATGCCGCTGACCGAAATCCTCATCGCGGATCTCTCTCAAAATCGGCAGGCCGGCGCTCCGGCAGGCCTCGTAGATACGATCGACATCCTCGACCTCGAAATTGAGCAGCAAGCCGCGAACCTCACCGCGCGCGGCGGCAGGGATGGTCTCGTGGCTGCCGTCGAGGATGGCGAGCGCGACATGCTCCGCCTCGGCCGATTGCAGGTGAACGTACCAGTCGCCTTCAAAAACCGCCTTGAAGCCGAAGTGGGCGCGGTAGAAGGCGGCGGTGCCCTCAACGTCGCCCGTCATGATGACAGGATAATAGCTGGTCGATTTCATCTCTTGCTTCCTTCCATTTTACATACAGTCTGTATGTTTTTGTGTATTAACATACATGCAGTTTGTATGTAAATAGATGGTATGAGCCGCAGCAATCGCGAGAGAACCGAACAGACAAGGCAGGCGCTGATCGACGCGGGGCGGCGTATCTTCGTCGAGAAAGGTTATGCCGAAACGGCGACGCCGCAGATCGTCGCGGCGGCAGGCGTGACGCGCGGGGCGCTCTACCATCATTTCGAGGACAAGAAGGCACTGTTCCAGGCGGTAATCAAGTGCGAGGCGCAAGCGGTGGCCAAGGCAATCGAGGCGGCTTCGGCGCCGGAACAAGGGGCGCGGGCTGCACTGATCGCCGGCGCTTTAGCCTATTTCGCCGCGATGGCGCAGCCGGGGCGGACACGGCTGCTGCTGATGGAAGCACCTGCCGTTCTCGGATCGCCGGCGGTCGCGGCACTGGATGCGGAGAATGCGGAGGCGAGTTTACGGGAAGGACTTGCGGCGCTTTTGCCGGAGGCAGGCGCCCTGCTTGACCCGCTGACATCGCTGCTGTCGGCGTCTTTCGACCGCGCCGCGATTGCGATCGAAGCCGGCGGGGACAGGCGGGATTACGAGCAGGCGATTGCGGCCTTACTCGACGGCCTCGCCGATCACCTGCGGCGGTAACTCGACGAGCGGCGCCGGAATATCCGAACTCTTTTCCGGCGACTTGCAGATGTCGGCGATGACGCAGCGCTCGCATTCGGGACGGCGCGCCTTGCAGGTGTAGCGGCCGTGCAGGATCAGCCAGTGATGGGCGTGATAGAGGTAATGTTTCGGCACGACCTTCATCAGCCGCGCTTCGACCTCGTCCGGCGTCTTGCCGGGAGCCAGCCTGATGCGGTTGGCGATGCGGAAAATGTGGGTGTCGACCGCCATCGTCGCCTGGCCGAAGGCCATGGAGAGCACGACATTGGCGGTCTTGCGCCCGACGCCGGGCAGGCGGACCAGTTCCTCGCGCGTTTCCGGTACCTTGCCCGCGAATTCGTCGACCAGCATCTGGGAAAGCGCGATGACGTTCTTTGCCTTGTTGCGATAAAGGCCGATCGTCTTGATGTAATCGCGGACCTTCTCCTCGCCGAGATCGAGCATTTTCTGCGGCGTGTCGGCGACCTTGAAGAGCGCCCGCGTCGCCTTGTTGACCCCGGCGTCGGTCGCCTGGGCGGAGAGCGCCACGGCGACGACGAGGGTGAAGGGGTTGGTATGCTCGAGTTCGCCCCTCGGTTCCGGCCGCTGCACCGAGAAACGGCGGAAGATCTCCTCGCGCTCAGCCACGGAATAGGCGGTTTTCACCGCCGCTGCCGGTTTGCGGCGGGTGATGACATTCGAGTTTTGGGACGGTTTGCCAACGGATTTGAGTTTCGGATTCGCCATGGAGAATCTATACTCAACGGCCATGATGGAAAGCAACGCCGACAGCTTCAACGAAAAGCCTGTTTTCGCAGCCGAACTCTTTCCCCACCGATCGCTCGGGCGCAAGGGCTTCAAGGTGCTGCTCATTTTGTCGGGTGCCGTCTGCTTTCTCTACGGCATGTTCTTCACCGTGACCGATGCCTGGCCGATCGGCTTCTTCTTCGGGCTGGATTTCGCCCTGCTCTACGGTGCTTTCTGGCTGAGTTACCGCTCCGGAAGGGCACGCGAGGAAGTCACGGTGTCGCGCACGGATGTTTCGGTGCGCAAGTTTGCGCCGTCGGGGCGGATGGTGGAACATCATTTCAACCCGTTCTGGGCGCGGTTCCTCGTCCGCCGGCATCAGGAAATCGGCATCCTCTCCATGCAGATTTTCGGCGAGGGCCGGCGCACGGATGTCGGCTCCTTCCTGAACCCTGATGACCGCGAGAGTTTCGCCAAGGCTTTCAAAGGGGCGCTCGCCACGGTCAAGCAGCGTCTCTGAGCCGATCCGCCGGAGGCGCAAGAATCGGGTGGTTTGGCCGTCCGCCCTTGATTATCTCCTGTCTAAAGGAGAAAAACGATGAATATGATCGCGAAGCTCGACACAGATATCACCCCCGGCGGCCCCGACTACGACACCGTCCGTCGGGTCATCGAACTCATCAGCGAAGAATATCGCGATCAGCCCTCGCTGGAAGCGATCGCGGCGCGGCTGAACCAGTCCCCAACGCAGCTTCAGAAGACCTTCACCCGCTGGGCCGGCCTCTCTCCCAAGGCCTTTCTGCAAGCCGTCACGCTCGATCACGCCAAGCGGCTGCTGCGCAAGGAAGAGATGCCCTTGCTCGAAACCTCCATCGAGGTCGGGCTTTCCGGCCCGAGCCGCCTGCACGATCTCTTTGTCACCCATGAGGCGATGTCTCCGGGCGAATGGAAGGCGAAGGGCGGCGGCCTGACGATCCGCTACGGCTTCCACAATTGCCCCTTCGGTGCGGCTCTCGTCATGGTCACGGATCGCGGCCTCGCCGGCCTTGCCTTCAGCGACAGCGGCGACGAAAAGGCCTGCCTGGAAGACATGACCTGCCGTTGGCCGAATGCGGAATACATCGAGGACCGGCAGGCGACGGCTCCCTATGCCGAGCGCATCTTCCAGCCGGGCCGCTGGACGTCGGACCAGCCGCTGCGGGTCGTCCTGATCGGAACGGATTTCCAGGTCAGCGTCTGGCAGAGCCTGCTGAAGATCCCGTTCGGCAAGGCGGTGACCTATAGCGATATCGCCAGAGATATCGGCCGGCCGACCGCCATGCGCGCTGTCGGCGCTGCCGTCGGGGCCAATCCGATTTCCTTCGTCGTGCCCTGCCATCGCGCGCTTGGCAAGAACGGAGCATTGACCGGATATCATTGGGGCCTGACCCGCAAGCGGGCCATGCTCGGCTGGGAATCGGCGCACGCCTGATAGATGCCGGAGCTAGTCAAAATCGGAATTGATGATCCGGGCGATGATGTCGTCATCCAGATTGGATAGCGCCTCCGCGATATCGATATGCCCCTTGGCAACTGCCTGGGCCGCGCTTGCCGACAGCAAGGTCGGCCGATCCCATGCTTCATGGCGATGAACGCTTACACAGTCGGTTAAGGATGCGATCGCGTGCCGGTAGGCTTGCTCCAGATCACCAGGTATATCCGGTCCTCGCCCCATTCTTCGAGAAACTTCGATACTCGCCGGCAACTGATAGAATGAGAAGTCGATTGGCGTCGCCGTGGTGAGGGCGACCCTGACGATATGAGGAACGGCCGCATATGAAGCCGTGTAGACATCACCCTGATGACAAAGGCTCGACCACAGGCTGAACCAGGGTTCTGCGTCAGGGGCGGGCATTGGCCCAGGCGATTCTTCGAGCGTTTTCAGCAGCTCAGGCGTATTTGTCGCAGGACCATAGCAGTGCCGCAAGTCACCCCAACGTCGACTATCGAGTGAAAGCATGAACTCATTCCGCCAGTCGTAATAGCTCTCGCGCCGCGCTTTCGTCGGTGATCAGCGTGTTGCAGCCGATGCGCTTGATCGTGGCGCGGATGGCGACGGCACGATGGGCGCCGCCGGAGGAGAGCACGATGTGCTTGGCTTCCTTCAGCGTGTCGAGATCGACGGACATCACCCGACGATTGATCGAGTGGTCGACCGAATTGCCATCTCTGTCGAGGAAGTTGAACATGGTGTCGCAGACGCAGCCGGCGTCGATCAGTTCCTGCAGTTCGGCTTTCGATATCCAGCCTTCCGACAGCGAGGTCGAATGCGGGCCGATATCGCCGCAGCTGACGATCGCCAGGTCAAGATTCTCGGCGAGACGGTAGATGGTGTCCAGGCCGCACTTCTCGATGAGATTGCGTTTGGTTTCGACGGAATCGACCAGAAGCGGCGCCAGGAACATATAGCATTCGGCGCCGAGCTGATTGGCCAGCCGCCACGTGTAATCGATCGGGTTCGTCTGGTGGACGGCGACGATGCCGCCGAGCAGCGACACGACCTTGCAATTGGCGCGGCGCGGTGGCCGGAAGCTCGACAGCGAGGCGGTCATCGTGCGGCCCCAGCCGACGCCGATCGTATAGTCGTCCGGGATGGCCTCGGAAAGGAACTGGCCAAGCGCCAGGCCGACATTCTTTGCCAGCGAGGCGACGTCGCCATGGACCGGCGCCGGCACGACGATCGCCTCGTCGAGGCCGTAGGCGCGCTCCAGCTTCACCGAAAGCTCGACGCAATCGCCGATCGAATCGTTGATCCAGATCTGGACTTCGCTGCGCTTCATCGCCTCGTCGAGCAGGCGGATGACGGTGGTGCGGCTGATACCGAGCTGTTCGGCGACATCCTTCTGGGTCAGGCCCTCGTTGTAATAGAGCCACGCGGCCCGCAGCCGCAGCGAGGATGCCTCCGAATAGGCCGTATGCGTGCCGCGTTTGAGCTTGACCACATGTCCTCCAGCCGACTTCCTGGCCCTAAATCCCATCAGGAATGAACGGCTGTCGCGGCGCGTTTGTTGCCGGGATAATGACGGGTGTGACACTTATGTCAATTGAAATGCACAAATGTCCTTGACTTTTCCTCGGGCGAATGGCGATAGTCCCGGCGACACGAAGTCGTTCTGTCCGTCCGAGGAGGACATAGTGCGGGCATGCCGAAAGTCACGACCGGCCTTCCAGCCGCAGGCGACATCGCTTGCGTTCGGCGTGCGGTTTGGCCGCGGGAACATGGCCACTGTCCTTCACGTTTATGAATCATCCGTGACGGATGTGCGCATTTTCGCCTGCAGCATGCCGACAGCCTGTCGGTAGATCACCTTTGCCGGGCGGAACTCGCGCCGGTCGCAGCCCAAGTTCAACAAGGATTATTGACCATGACATCCAAGCTTGACCAACTCCGCGAGATCACCACCGTCGTCGCCGATACCGGCGACATCGAGGCGGTCGCGCGCCTGAAGCCGGTCGATTGCACGACGAATCCGAGCATTGTGCTGAAAGCGCTCGGCACACCGATGTTCGCCGACGCCATCAAGGAAGCCGTCGCCTGGGGCAAGACGCAGGGCGGCAACCCTGAAGCCGTCTCCTCCGCCGTCGCCGATCGCCTTGCGATCTCGGTCGGCGCTGCGCTGGTGAATCTCGTTCCCGGCCGGGTCTCGACCGAGGTCGATGCCGACCTTTCCTTCGACACCGAGGCTTCCCTTGCCAAGGCGCGCTCGATCATCGCCGCCTATAAGGATCGCGGCATCGAACGGGATCGCATTCTTATCAAGCTCGCGTCCACCTGGGAGGGCATCCGCGCCGCTGAAGTGCTGCAGAAGGAGGGCATCGACTGCAACCTGACGCTTCTCTTCAGCAAGGCCCAGGCGATCGCCTGCGCCGATGCCAAAGTGTTCCTGATCTCGCCCTTCGTCGGCCGCATTCTCGACTGGTACAAGAAATCGACCGGCAAGGATTACACCGCCGAGGAAGATCCGGGCGTCATCTCCGTGCGTGATATCTACAACTATTACAAGGCGAACGACATCAAGACGATCGTCATGGGCGCCTCCTTCCGCAATGCCGGCGAAATCGAAGCCCTTGCCGGCTGCGACCGTCTGACCATCAGCCCGGCCCTGCTCGACGAACTTTCCAAGGATGAAGGCAAGCTGGAGCGCAGGCTCTCGCCGGAGAGCCGCAAGCCCGACGCCAAGGTCTCGGTCGACGAGAAGACCTTCCGCTGGATGATGAACGAAGACGCGATGGCGACGGAAAAGCTCGCCGAAGGCATCCGTGCCTTCGCCAAGGACCTGACGACGCTACGCAGCATGGTGCAGAAGGAACTGCAGCTCGCTGCCGCCTGATCGAGCTGCGCAAACAATTGGAGGCGCGGAGGCCGGCTGGCCCCCGCGCCTTTTTCGTGCTGATATCAACGGCCTATGCGGCCGGAGGCGACGATCGTGCAAGAGAAGCGGGCAAGTTCTTTGGCGACGTTTTTCCGAAGACATGCAAGCTTCATCATCGCTTTCCTGGCCGGGCTGGCGGTGTTTCTGCTGGTGACATCGCGCGAGGTCAGCGCCCGCAATATCCTGTTCGGATGGAATGTCAGCGCCGGTGTGTTCATCGTGCTCAGCTGGCGCAAGATGCTGCGGGCGTCGGTGGAAAGCATCCGCGAACGCGCCGCAGATCTCGATTTTTCCGATACGGTCCTTTTGGTCCTTTCGATCGGCGCGGCCGTTGCCAGCATCGCCGGCATCGGCCTCGAGCTTCATTCGATCAAGGAGGCTACACCCGACGTCGCGCTCACGCGGGCAGGCGGCGCCGTGCTGACGATCCTGATCTCCTGGGTTTTTCTGCACACGCTCTTCACCATTCACTATGCCCATTATTTCTATGGCGGGGCCGACGAAGAGGGTGGCTTGAAGTTTCCCGACGGGATCGAAGAGCCCAGCTATTGGGACTTCCTCTATTTCTCCTTCACCATCGGTGTTGCGGCGCAGACGGCGGATGTCGCAGTCGGGTCGACCGGCATGCGTAAGCTGACGCTGTTGCATGCCGTGCTGTCTTTCCTGTTCAATACGACGATCCTGGCGCTGGCGATCAATGTCGGCGCTAGCCTGCTATAATGCGGCTTCCACGGGGAAAGCTGAAGCAAGAACGGCTGCCGATCGCCGCTCTTCGACCGGAGGGTAAGATGGAAAGCGCCTCGAGCCGGCTGCGGCCGTCCGATCTCATTCTTCTCCTGGGCAGGCTTCTGCTGTCGCTGATCTTCCTGCACGAGGGGTTGTCGCTTGCGGCCGATCTCGCCGCGACCATAGACACCTTCGAAAAACTGGGTCTTTCAGCGCCGATCGCCTTTGCCACCATCGTCCTTCAGATCGGCGCCGGCCTTTGCGTTGCGACCGGGTTCCTAAGCCGGCTCGGCGCCTTGGCGCTGGCGCTCTTTTGCCTGGCAACCGCCTTCCTCTTCCACACCAACTTTGCCAGCCAGAACGAGCTCCTGCATTTCGAGAAGGATCTGGCGATTGCCGGCGGCATGTTCGTCCTGGTGGCTGCGGGCACTGGATCGATATCGATCGGCCATCTGCTGAAAAAGCGGACGGACCATATGCCCCGCTGGCTAAGGGCGATGTTATAGCAGGCGCGATCCTGCCCCGCTGCCATCGAAAGGCCGGATAGAGAGCGAGAGGTGGCTTCAGGTCGTCCGCGCCCGCTTACAGCACCGCCTGTCCGGCCATCAGCGCGAGGACGAGGAAGATCAGGAAGATCACCAAGGCGATGCCGAAGAGCACGCGGGCGATGGTCGCCGTGGCTGCGGAAACACCGGAAAACCCGAAGAAGCCGGCGATGATCGAAATCACGAAAAATATCAGAGCCCATTTCAGCATGGCGTCATCCTTTGCTTTTGCCTGAGAAGACGCCGCAGCCGGGAAATTGTTCCAGATCGTTGGCTCCAGACCGCATCGCCTCGGGGTGAAACGCGGCTCACTTCAAAGCGTAAACCGGCTGGGATTTGCCGATCGATGATCAATCACCGGCAACCATCGTCTAGGCTGCGCTCCGATATGGTCTGGCGCGGCGGCAAGCAGTTGCTCGCGCCTTGCGCCAGACTGGCTGAGCAGATCAGGCTGTTCGCCGTTCAGCCGTGATTGATCATCACGTGGCGAACGGCGGTGTAATCCTCCAGCGCATAGGTCGACAGGTCCTTGCCGTATCCAGACTGTTTGAGGCCGCCATGCGGCATCTCGTTGACCAGCATGAAATGCGTGTTGATCCAGGTGCAGCCATATTGCAGACGGGCGGCGGTCTTCATGCCGCGGCCGATATCCTTGGTCCAGACCGAGGAGGCCAGGCCGTAATCGCTGTCGTTTGCCCAGGCGACGGCATCGTCGGCATCGGAAAAGCGGGTGACCGAGACGACCGGGCCGAAGACCTCGCGGCGGACGATCTCGTCGTCCTGCACGGCGCCTGCAATGACGGTCGGGGTGAAGAAGAAGCCCTTGTCGCCGGAGACCTTGCCGCCGGTGGTAATCTCCATGTGCTTGTGTTCGGAGGCGCGGGCAACGAAGCTTTCGACGCGGTCGCGCTGACGCCTGGAGATCAGCGGGCCGATTTCGTTTTCGGTATCGTCGGCGTGGTTGAAGCGGATGCTTGCGACGGCCGAGGAGAGATCGGCGACGAAATTGTCGTAGACCCTGGCATCGGCATAGATGCGGCAGGCGGCGGTGCAGTCCTGGCCGGCATTGTAATAGCCGAAGGTGCGGATGCCCGACACGACGGCATCGATATCGGCGTCATCGAAGACGATAACCGGCGCCTTGCCGCCGAGTTCCAGATGGGTGCGCTTGACCGTCTTGGCGGCGGCCTGCAGCACCTTTTTGCCGGTGGCGATATCGCCTGTGATCGAGACCATGCCGATCTTGGCGTGATTGATCAGCGCGTTGCCGACGCTTTCGCCGCGGCCGAGAATGACGTTGACGACGCCTTCGGGCAGGATTTTGGAGAGCAGCCTCGCCATCTTCAGCGCCGTCAGCGGCGTCTGCTCCGAAGGTTTGAAGACGACGGTATTGCCGCCGGCAATCGCCGGCGCCAGTTTCCAGGCCATCATCATCAGCGGATAGTTCCACGGCGCGATCGAGCCGACGACGCCGATCGGATCGCGGCGGATCATCGAGGTGTGGCCGGGCAGGTATTCGCCCGCGGCTGGTGCATGCAGGTTGCGCACGGCGCCGGCGAAGAAACGATAACAATCGACGATCGCCGGGATTTCGTCGTTCAGCACTGATTTGATCGGCTTACCGCAATTCAAAGCCTCCAGTGCGGCGAAGCCGGCGGCATCCTTCTCGATGGCGTCGGCGATCTTCAGCAGGTAGCCGGAGCGTTCCCCCGGCGTCGTCTGCGACCAGCCTGTGAAGGCTTTTTCGGCGGCATCGACGGCGGCATCGATCTGCGACAGCGAGGCCTCGGCAAGGTCGAGCACCGTCTCGCCGGTCTTCGGGTTCAGGATGTGCTCTTCCGTCTCCGTGCCTTTTTCGAAGCGGGAACCGATCAGCATTTGGGTATCCATGACGTTCTCCCTGTTATTTGCCGCCGCCGGCAATCTGGTCGCCGTCGCGGGTGAGGTAATAGGCTGCCAGGATCGGCAGGAAGGTGACGAGCACCACGACCATGGCGACCACATTGGTGACCGGGCGCTGGCGCGGGCGGATGAGTTCTTCGAGCATCCAGATCGGCAGGGTCGATTGCTGGCCGCCAGTGAAGGTGGTGACGATGACCTCGTCGAAGGACAGCGCGAAAGCGAGCATGCCGCCGGCAAGCAGGGCGGTGCCGATATTCGGCAGGATGACATGGCGGAAGGTCTGGAAGCCGTCGGCGCCGAGGTCCATCGAGGCCTCGATCAGCGAGCCGGACGTGCGGCGGAAGCGGGCGACGGCATTGTTGTAGACGACGACGACGCAGAAGGTGGCGTGGCCGAGCACGATGGTCCAGACCGAAAACGGGATGTCGAACAGGCTGAAGGCGGAGCGCAGCGCAATGCCGGTGATGATGCCGGGAAGGGCGATCGGCAGGATGACCAGCAGCGAAATCGCCTCGCGGCCGAAGAACTTCGTCTGGCTGACGGCTGCCGCGCAGAGCGTGCCGAGGACGAGCGCGATCGCGGTGGCGATGACGGCGACCTGGGCGGAGAGACCGAGCGCCGACCAGACGTCCGGCCGGTTCCACGCTATCGTGAACCACTGCAGCGTCAGGCCCGGCGGCGGCCATTGATAGCTCTTTTCCTCCGTGGTGAAGGCATAGACGAAGATCAGCAGGATCGGCAGATGCAGGAAGAGCAGTCCGCCGGCGGCGGCGATCTTCAAGGGCAGCGGCGATCGCTTGAGATCAGAGCGCATCGAAGGCCCCCAGCTTTTTGGCGAGCGACAGGTAAAGCGCCATGATGACGATCGGCACGACGGAGAAGGCGGCGGCGAGCGGCACGTTGCCGGCCGTTCCCTGCTGGGCGTAGACGGCCTGGCCGATGAAGAGCCGGGACGAGCCGATGATCTGCGGAATGATGTAATCGCCCAATGTCAGCGAGAAGGTGAAGATCGAACCGGCGACGATGCCGGGCAGCGCCAAAGGCAGCAGCACGGTGCGGAAGGTCTGGCGTGGCGTCGCGCCGAGATCGGCCGAGGCCTCGATCAGATTGCCGGGCACACGTTCGAGGGCCGCCTGCGTCGGCAGGATCATGTAGGGGAGCCAGATATAGACGAAGACGATGAAGGTGCCGAGGTAGCTCACTGACAGCGAATTGCCGCCGATGACGGGCAGATTGAGGATGCCGTCGAGCAGCCAGGCGAGATGCAGCTTTTCGAAGATCCAGGTGAGGATGCCTTCCTTGGCGAGGATCAGCTTCCAGGCGTAGATCTTGACGAGATAGCTCGACCAGAGCGGCAGCATGACGCCGAGATAGAAGAGCGCCTTCCATTTGCCTTGCGCATAACGCGCCGCGTAATAGGCGATCGGAAAAGCGATCAACGCGGAAGCGATGGTGACGAGAGCGGCCATCACGACGGTGCGGATGATGATGTCGAAATTCGTCGGGCTCAGCAGCTGGGCATAGGTCGCGAGGGTGAATTCGTAATTCACCAGGCCGGAAAAATCGTCGATCGAGAACAAGCTCTGCAACAGCAGAGCGATCAGCGAGCCGATATAGATGATGCCGAGCCAGAGCAGCGGCGGCGTCAGCATCAGGAAGAGCAGGAGTTTCGGGTGCCGCCAGAAGGCGTCCGACATGCGGCCGAAGAGCCCGCTGCGTCCCGGCAGGATCGATGTCTTGGCGTCGGAGAGGGTGAGCGCCGTCATGCCGCGTCGTCCATGTAGTGGATATCGGCAGGCTGCCAGGCAAGCCGGATACCGGTGCCGATGTCGGGCACAGGCGCGCCGGCCGGCAGCATGACATGCAGCCGGCTGCCCCTGAGATCGACGCTGAGGCGAGTGGCGGCGCCGAGAAAGCTTGCATGTTCGATTGTCGCATCGACGCCGTCGCTTGCCAGGCGGATCGCTTCCGGACGCAGGCTCGCCCAGCGTTTCTCGCCGCCGAGCGCGGCCATCAGATCCGGCGCGATCACATTCGAGGAGCCGACGAAATCGGCGACGAAGCGGGTCCTCGGGCGGCGGTAGATATCCTGCGGCGTGCCTTCCTGGACGATGTTGCCATTGTTGAAGACGGCGACGCGATCGGCCATGGACAGCGCCTCGCCCTGATCGTGCGTGACGAAGACGAAGGTGATGCCGAGCGCGCGTTGCAGGCTCTTCAATTCTTCCTGCATCTGCTCGCGCAGCTTGAGGTCCAGCGCGCCGAGCGGCTCGTCGAGCAGCAGCACTTTCGGTTTGTTGACGAGCGCGCGGGCAAGCGCCACGCGCTGCCGCTGGCCGCCGGACAGTTGCCCTGGGCGGCGGGCGCCGTAGCCCGGCAGCTTGACGAGCTCCAGCGCATCGTTCGCCGCCTTCAGCCGTTCCGCCTTGCCGACGCCCCTGACCATCAGCCCGTAGGCGACATTGTCGAGGATGTTCAGATGCGGGAAGAGCGCGTAGTCCTGGAACACGGTGTTGACGTTGCGGCGATAGGGTGGAACGCCCTCGGCGGTCTCGCCGAAGATCTGGATATGGCCGGCGCTCGGCTGCTCGAAGCCGGCGATCAATCTCAGGCACGTCGTCTTGCCGGAGCCGGAGGGGCCGAGCATGGCGAAGAATTCGCCGGCCGCGATCTCGAGATCGACGCCGTCGACAGCGCGAACCTGACCGAAATAGCGCGATACCTGCTGGAAACGGACGGCTGAGGTCATTGGGAACTCCGGGTCTTGCATGTTCAGAGAGGGCTTTGGTCCGGGCCTAAAAAAGACCCCGCCCCAAACCCCTCCCCACAAGGGGGAGGGGCTTAACCTGCCGCACCCTCGCGAAGAATTCGGCGTTCAGAGAGGAGTGAGGCGGTGCCCCCTATAGCCCCTCCCCCTTGTGGGGAGGGGTTGGGAAGGGGTCTTTGACGACATAAGCCGGTCTGGCTATTACCGCCCGCCGATCACGCCGATATAATCCGACACCCAGCGATGGTACGGCACGCATTCGCTCTGCGTCGTGCATTTGGCGACCGGGGTCTTCCAGAACTTGATCTTGTCGAAGTGATCGAAGCCGTTGGTGGCGCAGCCGGCATCACCCATCAGTTCGTTGCCCTTGCAGGCGGCGGGAACGGAGGGGACGGCGCCGAACCAGGCGGCGGCGTCGCCCTGGACCTTGGCCTGCAGCGAATGTTCCATCCACATATAGGCGCAGTTCGGGTGTTCGCTGTCGGCGTGCAGCATGGTGGTGTCGGCCCAGCCGGTGACGCCTTCCTCCGGGAAGGTGGAGGCGATCTTCTGCTTGTCGGCCTGCAGCAGGTTCACCTGGAAGGGCCAGGAGCCGGAGGCGACGACGCCTTCATTCTTGAAGTCGTCGATCTGGATCATCGCATCGTGCCAGTAGCGCGAGACCAGCTTGCGCTGGCCGCGCAGCAGGTCGAGGGCCGCCTTGTACTGATCTTCAGTCAGCTCGTAGGGGTCCTTGATGCCGAGATCCGGCTTGTGGGCCATCAGATAGATGGCGGCGTCGGCAATATAGATCGCGCCGTCATAGGCCTGGACGCGGCCCTTGTTCGATTTGCCGTCGGGCAGCGTCTCTTCTTCGAAGACGACGTTCCAGCTGGTCGGCGCCTTGTCCTTGAAGGCATCGGTATTGTACATCAGCACATTCGGGCCCCAGAGGTAGGGCACGCCGTAATGTACGCCGCCGACCGTATACCAGGCGCCGTTTTGCAGGCGCTGGTCGACATTCTTGAAGCTTGGGATCAGATCGGTGTTGATCGGCTGAACACGCTTGCCGGCGATGAGGCGCAGCGATGCGTCGCCCGATGCGGTGACGAGGTCGAAGCCGCCCTCGTTCATCAGCGAGACCATTTCATCCGAGGTGGCGGCGGTCTTGACGGAAACCTTGCAGCCGGTCTCCTTTTCGAAACCGGTGACCCAGTCGTAGTTCTTGTCGGTTTCGCCGCGTTCGATATAGCCGGCCCAGGCGACGATGCTGACCGCACCCTCGCCTTTGCCGAGCGCCTTCAGCGGTTCGGCGGCGGTCACCTGCGTCGCGAAGCTCAGGCAGGCGATCGCTGCCGTGCAGGATTTCAAGAGATTCGTCATCGTCCGGCTCCCGGTCTGGTGCCACTTTCCGTGGCGGTTTGTTCCCGCTCAAGAAGGTGATCCCAAATGGGCGCTTTCGCAAATTCATTTATCAGAAAGGCGATATCGGAAATTCCGATATCAGCGGACGCGGCCGGATCGCAGGCTTTCGGCGATGCCGACGAAGTCGCGCGCCGCCTGCGGCAGGCTGGAGCCCTTGCGCCAGACCATGCCGACCTGGACCACCGGCAGCGAACCGGAGACGTCGCGGCTCTCGATGCGGTCGCCTTCGAGCGACCACGGGCGGTAGACGAGGTCGGGGAGCAGCGCCACGCCGGCGCCCGTTGCGACCAGGCTGCGTACCGCCTCCACCGAGCGGGTGCGGAAGGCGACATGCGGGCGGGCGCCGAGCGCCGACAGCAGCTTGCCGGTATTCTCCTCGATCTCGTCGACCGTCAGCATGATCAGTGGTTCGCGAGCGATATCGGCCACCGAGATGATGTCGGCCGAAACCAGCGGATGGCCCATCGGCAGCCATAGCCGATAGGGCGAGGTTTCGAGGATTTCCGCCTGCAGCGCCATGCGGTCGCGCAGGTTCGATATCACCATGACGGCGACATCGAGTTCGCCGCCGACCAGGAGATGTTCGAGGTAACCGCCATTGTCCTCTATCGCGCTGACCTCGACTCCAGGACAGGCGCGCCGGTATCGCGCCAGCAAGTCGGAGAGCACGTAGCCGGCGACGAGCGAGGTGACGCCGATGTTCAGCGTGCCGGAAAGGGCGCTCTGCCGGCCGGAGAAGCTGGTGCGCGCATCGGAAACGGAGGCGAGAATCTTGGTCGCGTGACGGAGGAACTGGTGTCCGTTGTGGGTGATCGTCAGGCCGCGCGGATGGCGCTCGAAGAGCTCGACGCCGAGATCGGTTTCGAGCTCCTTCAGCGCTTCCGTCACCGAGGATTGCGAGATCGAAAGGTTCTGCGCGGCACGTGTCACCGAACCTTGTTCGGCGATGGCGACAAAATATTGGATCTGGCGAAGCGTGAAGGCCATCAGCGTTTAGAGCATGGCGGAATGTGTGGTGGCAAGCGGCTGAAAAAGGCGGACCTTTTTTGGTGTTTTTTCAAAATGGAACAGGCTTGGCATGCACACTTAAACTTTCGGAAACGTCATTTCTCTAGCATTCCCAGCACCTGTCCTGCGTTGGAGTTTGAGATGGCGGAGCAGTTGGCGTGAAGGCCTTACTGCGCATATTCCGGCCCTCCCGGAAATTGGCAATCATCATCGGCGGCGTCTCGCTTCTGGCGGGCGTTTCCGGTGGTGCGGCGCTTTATGTCGGCAAGGACAGGTTGATCGGTGTCTCCGGCGGCGGTTCCGGGCTCGAATGCTCCGACGTCAACTTGGTGACGATCAAGAAGCAGGATCACGTCTGGGTGCGGAAATACATCAAGACCGAACCGACCGACGGCATGACGCGTGTCAGGACCGCACTGCGTGTCGCCCAGGCTGTTTATGCCGCACAGAAACCGGATCTGGTGCAGGTGGTGGTGCTCGACGAGAACGGCCCGACGCTGCGCGCCGATATTCGCGGCCGGGCAATCGGCGCCGACGTCGTTTACATCCCGCATCCCGACAAGGCGGTTCCCGGTCTCGACGACAAGCCCTATACGGCGCGCTACTATGACGGCAAGGCCAGCGAAAACGGGCTGTTCTTCGGCGAGCGCATCGACTTGCCGGCCGACGAGATCGCCATGATCAGCGCCTCGTTCAAGGATCCCGAGGATTGCGTCGACCCGGTCGCGGTTGGCTCCACGACAAACGGGGCAAAGGGCAAGGAAAAGAGCCCCGCGGGCGGCGCACATGGCGCGGCCCCGGCGGCCGAAAGCGAAGCGGCGCCGGCCCCCGAGGGCGTCAGCGCCGATGTTGTGGCGGAGGCGCCGGCCGAAGAGCCGCCGGCAGAGGCCGCCAAGACCCACTGAACATCATAAAAAAGCGGAGCGCCGAGGCACTCCGCTTTCGTTTTTCCTACGTCTCTTGCTGTCAGTCGGCTTTGCTGCGGCGGGCCGGGAAGAGGATGACGTCGCGGATCGACGGCGCATTGGTCAGCAGCATGATCAGACGGTCGACACCGATGCCGAGGCCGCCGGCCGGCGGCATGCCCTGGTCGATCGCGTCGAGGAATTCCTCGTCCAGCTGCTTTTCCTTTTCGCCGCGGGCATGCGCCTGTTCGAGCTGCTCGACCATGCGGCGGCGCTGCTCCTCGGGATCGTTGAGTTCCGAAAAGGCGTTGCCGAGTTCCCAGGCGTTGCAATAGGTCTCGAAGCGCTCGACCAGGCGCGGCTCGCCCGGCACTTCCTTGGCGAAGGGCGAGATGTCCTTCGGGAAATGCGTGACATGGGACGGCTGGATCAGCGTCGCTTCGACCTTCTCCTCGAAGATGAATGCGAGGCATTCACCCCAGGTCCAATCCTTCTCGACGGCAAAGCCGGCAGCCTTGGCAGCAGCGCGCGCTTCCTCATCGGTCTTGATCGCGAGGAAATCGATGCCGGTCGCTTGCTTGACGGCATCGGGCATCGGCACGCGCTTGAACGGCCCCTTGAAGGACATGGTCTTGTCGCCGAAGGGGAACTCCGTCGTACCGTGAATGGCAAGCGCCAAGCTCTCGAACAGCCGCTCGACGAGGTCCATCATGTCCTCGTAATCGGCATAGGCCCAGTAGCACTCCATCATGGTGAATTCGGGATTGTGCCGGGTGGAGACGCCTTCGTTGCGGAAGTTGCGGTTGATCTCGAAGACCTTGTCGGTGAGGCCTGAGACCAGCGTGCGCTTCAGGAACAGTTCCGGCGCGATGCGCAGATACATGTCGAGCTTCAGCGTGTTGTGATGCGTCTTGAACGGCTCGGCGGTGGCGCCGCCATAGATCGATTGCAGCATCGGCGTCTCGACTTCCATGAAGCCGTCATTCTCCATGAAGCGGCGGATGCCGGAGACGATCTTCGAGCGCTGCTGGAAGCGAAGCTTCGAATCCTCGTTGGTCATGATGTCGAGATGGCGCTTGCGATAACGCAGCTCGATATCGGAGAGCCCATGCCACTTCTCGGGCATCGGCAGCAGCGACTTGGTCAGCATTTCGATCTTCTGGGCGTTGATCGTCAGTTCGCCGCGCTTGGTGCGGCGCACGATGCCGGTAACGCCGATGATGTCGCCGATGTCGATCATCGGCAGCAGGGCGCGGGCTTCCTCGCCGGTGACGTCCTTATGCGAGAAGATCTGGATCTTGCCGGAGGCGTCATGGATATCCATGAACATGCCCGAATTGCGCGAGGAATAGACGCGGCCGGCGACGGTGACGACATCCTGCGTCTCGACATCCGGTTCCAGGGATTCGTATTTGGCGCTGAGCTCGGCGTTGGTCAGCGTCCGGTGGAAATGCGCCGGATAGACGTCGCCGATCTGCTCGCGCAGCAGCTTCAGCTTCTGGGCGCGCACCTCAGTCGCGTCGGAGGAAAGAGTGTTTTCGGTCTTGTCGTTCATGTCATTTGCCTCATCGATGCGGCATGAATTCTAAAATCAATGTTCGTTGGCTCGAAGCGCGGCGTCTGGCTCGGCTAACCCTCCCCCTTGTGGGGAGGGTCGAAGCGAAGCGGAGGGGAGGGGTCTTTTTTTGAAAGAAAACCCCTCCCCAACCCCTCCCCACAAGGGGGAGGGGCTCCACTGTCATTTCGAGCCGACGAGGGCGGCGACCGCCTGCGCGGCGAGCTTCAGGCGCTGGCGCACGACCGAGCGGCCGAGGATCGCCATGGAATCGAAGAGCGGCAGCGAGCGCGACGAGCCGGAGACGGCGACGAAGAGCGGCGAGACCACGACCTTCAGCTTCTTGCCCATGCGGTCGGCGATGGCGCGCAGCTCCGCCTCGATCGTCTCGACATTCCATTCCAAGATCTTTTCGAGATCCGGCTGCACGGTGTTGAGGATCTCGAGAATCTCCTCCGGCGGCGATTTGATCTTGGCGAAGTCTGACGGCTGCAGGCCGAGATCGGACTTCAGCAGGAAGCCGGCGAGATCGGGCAGCTCCCCGAGCTTGGAAATGCGGGTCTGCGACAGGCGCAGGCCTTCCTTCAGGCGATCGTTTTCCATCGCCCAGGTCAGCACGCGCGCCTGAAACTCCTCTTCGGAGAGCTTTTCGCGGATCCAGCGGCCGTTCAGCCAGTCGAGCTTGTGGATATCGAAGATGGCGCCGGCCTTGGAGAGGTTGTCGGGATCGAACTTTTCCGACAGCTCATCCATCGTCAAAAGTTCCTCGCCTTCGGCGATCTGGATGAAGAACAGGCCGAGGAAGTTCATCAGCGCTTCGGGGATATAGCCGAGCGCGGAATAATAGGAGATCGAGGTCGGGTTCTTGCGTTTCGACAGCTTCGACTTGTCGGCATTGCGCATCAGCGACAGATGCATGAAGACCGGCTGGTCCCAGCCGAAATAGCGATAAAGCAGGATGTGCTTCGGCACCGAAGCCAGCCATTCCTCGCCGCGGGCCACATGGGTGATCTGCATCAGATGGTCGTCGATGACGTTGGCCATGTGATAGGTCGGCATGCCGTCGGCCTTGATCAGCACCTGCATGTCGACGGAATCCCAGGGGATGGAGACATCGCCGTAGACGCCGTCGGTGAAATCGCAGGAGCCTTCGGCCGGGATTTTCATGCGGATGACCGAGGCTTCGCCGGCGGCGGTGCGCGAGGTCACTTCCTCGGCGGACAGGCTGAGGCAGAGGCCGTCATATTTCGGCGGCTTGCCGGCGGCGCGCTGCGCCTCGCGCATCTGCTCCAGCCGCGCGGGCGTGCAGAAACAGCGGAAGGCGTGGCCCTTGTCCAGCAGTTCCTGCGCATAAGGCTGGTACATCGGCTTGCGGTCGGACTGGCGATAAGGGCCATAGGGGCCACCGATATCGGGACCTTCCTTCCATTCCAGCCCGCACCATTTCAGCGCGTCCAGCACCTTCGTCTCGAATTCAGGGGTCGAGCGCGTCGCGTCGGTGTCTTCGATGCGCAGGATGAATTCACCGCCATGCTTCTTGGCGAAGAGATAGTTGAAGAGAGCGATATAAGCGGTGCCGACATGCGGCTCGCCGGTCGGCGAGGGAGCGATGCGGACGCGAACGCCGGTAGCTGTGCCGGAAACTGTCATTGTGTGTGCCCGTCAATGAATGCCGGACGGTTTTCGCGGGAAAGCGACGTTCGGCCGGAAGGATGCAGATATCTTCGGCAAACCGGCCGGAAAAAGGGCATGCGCCCGCACCATCCGCCGATCGTCCGTTCGGCTGGCCTTAGGCCATATTCAATCCGGCGCGTCAAGAAAAACCGCGCCTGCAAAGGGCCTGACGATGCTGGTGCAGGGCGCGCCGGCTGCGACGCGCCCCTTGCTTCAGTCTCAGTGAGCGCCTTCGCGTTTGCGCTTGCGGGCGTTGCGCGCGAACATGTTCAGCACCTCGACCAGCGCCGAGAAGGCCATGGCGGCATAGACATAGCCCTTCGGCACGTGGAAACCCATGCCTTCGGCGATCAGCGTCGTGCCGATCATCAGCAGGAAGGCGAGCGCCAGCATGACGATCGTCGGATTCCGCTCGATGAAGTTGGCAAGCGGGGTGGCGGCGACCAGCATGACGGTGACGGCGGCGATGACGGCGATCACCATGATCGGCAGATGCGGCGTCATGCCGACGGCGGTGATGATGCTGTCGACCGAGAAGACGAGGTCGAGCAGCAGGATCTGGCCGATCGCCGATGCAAAGCCGGTCGTTGCCGACGTCGCGATGAAATCCTCCTGATGGTCGATCGGATCGACGCTGTGGTGAATTTCCTTGGTGGCCTTCCAGACCAGGAACAGGCCGCCGGCGATCAGGATCAGATCCTTCCAGGAGAAGCCGTGTCCGAAGGCTTCGAACAGCGGTTCGGTCAGTTGCACGATCCAGGCGATGGTGCCGAGCAGAGCAAGGCGCATGATCAGCGCAAGGCCGATGCCGATCTTGCGGGCTCTTTCCCGGTGTTCGGGCGGCAGTTTGTTGGTCAGAATGGAAATAAAGATCAGGTTGTCGATCCCGAGAACGACTTCCATCACCACCAGCGTGATGAGCGCCACCCAGGCGGCCGGATCCTGAATGAGCGTCACAATTTCCTGCATCAGCGTATATCCCCTTTGCGTCACATGAACGATGACGCCCCGCAATGTAGTGTCGACGGCTTGCCGCGCAAGCGCCGCAAGGGGATATACGAAATCGATGTGACTTTTATTCCTTAGAACAGGATGATTTAAGGCCGGCTCGGTCTTAAATTTGAATCCTGTTCTAAATTAAAGAGTTAGAGCATGATTTCGCCCGAAAACCGCTCGCACTTTTCGGCATCATGCTCTGATCGGCAACCAGATTTCGGTGACGCCCATGCCGGTATAGGGGTCGAAGCGCTCGTCGTAGCGTTCGAACATGTCCGGCGTCTCGCCGTGCTCCAGACCCGAGGACGGCCACCACGCGCCGAAAATCCGGTTGATTGTGAGAGAAATGCCGGAGACATGGCCGCGATGGGTGAAGACGACGTAGCGCTGGCCGGGAAGCTTGAGCGTCGCAAAATCGGCGGGCAGATCGCCGGTATCGGAAATCTCCACGGCGGCCATGTAGCGGAATTTCTCCGCTTCGCCGTCGATATGGGTGCAGACGCCGTAGGCGACATTGCCTTTCTGGCCGGAGATATGGCCGAAATGGCCATTGAACTTCTGCCAGAGTGAAGGGATGGCGGCATCGCCGCCATGGGCGTAGATCTCCTCCAGGCCGGCAAGAAGCATTGGCTGCAGGGTTTCGAAGCGGGGTGCTTCGAGGTCGCTGAGGTGGGCGGGGTCCATTCTGATCGGCTCCAGTAAGACAAGGTTACGCGTGTGCCCCTGTCTGCGCACCGCATCCGGCGTCATGCCGAACTGGTCGCGAAAGGCACGGGTGAAAGCTTCGTGGGAGCCGTAGCCCGCGCAAAGCGCAACCTCGAGGATGGTGGATGAGCCGCTGACCAACGCGGGTACGGCGCGGCTGAGGCGCCGCCCCCTGATATAGCCGCTGATCGAGTGGCCGGTGACCAGCCCGAAGACGCGCGACAGATGGTAGCGCGACAATCCGGCTGCTTCCGATATCTCGTCCAGCGATATATCGCTTTCGAAATGGCTCTCTATGAACCAGATCGCCCGTGCGATGGCGCTCATTTTCACTCCCCTGGTTGCGGCTTCTTCCTTAGAGAAAAGTCGAAAGCGGGGTTTGATCGTTCTTGCGGAGTTTTGGCCGATGCAAGCGAGCAGTCAAGAAAGCGTATCAGGCGGTGTCGTGCCGACGCGCGCCATAGGCCGCCATGAAGACCTTGATCGCACCGCGGATGACGCGGTCGATTTCTTCGCGGCTCGGCGGTTCTTCCATGCTGCCGAACAGACGCAGCTTGAAGAAACTGCCGCTGGCAAGATCGAGAAACTGGCCGGCGGCGAGATCGATGTCATCGATCTCGAGCGTGCCTGCAGCGATGTGGCGTTCGAGAAAATCGCGCATTATGGTGCGCAGATTGACCGGGCCCTTGAAGAAGCGTTGACAGAGCGCGGGCATGCGGTCTCGAACGCCGAGCACGGTGCGCATCGCGGTGATGACCTTTTCGTCGGTCATATGGGTGACGAAGCTTATCCCGAATTCGTACAGCCCGGATTCGGGGTCGTCGTGTTCGGCAAGCGCGGTGCGGACAGCGGCGACGAAGGCGGCACGCTCGGTTTCGACCATCGCCGAAAACAGTTCTTCCTTGTTGGTGAAGTAGACGTAGAGCGTCCCCTTCGAAACACCGGCCTCACGCGTCACATCGTTCATGCTGGCCGCATCGAAACCCATTTTCATGAAGACGCGCTTGGCGCCGTCGAGGATCTGCTGGCGCTTGGCCGGATCTTCGCCCGCGGCAAATCGGCCTCCAGCAGGAGGAGGGCTGAATACGGCGGCATTCTCGGGTTTCAGCGTCATGTCTCCTTAACCGTGTTTACGGTTTCGCCCTTTGCTTAAAAGAAATCGAACCGATTGGTTCTATGCATCTTGATATGACGGTAAAACAGGTTTATGTCAACTGAACCGAACCGTTCAGTTCGATCAATTACTCCAAGATCGGTAAGTGGCCATGTCGAGCAACCAGAAAAGCAACGTCGCGCGCATCGTCAGCGAAAACGCCGAAGCCGAAGAGGTCAAGGCCGAGGTCGCGACTGTTGTGGAGGCTCCGACGGCGGAAGCCCTGGAAAAGCCGTCCGCCCCCGCGCCGTCGGCGCCGGCTTCGGTCGCAGCACCCGCGGCTGCGAAGAAGCGCCGCAGTCCGGTGCTGCCGATCGTCGTGCTCGCTCTGCTGGCGGGCGGCGGCTGGTATGGTTACGAATGGTGGACGAACGGCCGCTTCATGGTGTCGACCGACGACGCCTATATCGAGGGCGATATCGCAACGATTTCGCCAAAGGTCACGGGCTACGTCGCGAAGGTGAATGTGGTCGCCAACCAGGAAGTCAAAGCGGGTGACGTGCTTGCCACGCTTGATAACGGCGATTATCAGAACGCCCTCGATCAGGCGCAGGCCCAGATCGCCACCGAACAGCTTTCGCTGCAGCGTATCGACGCGCAGATCGAAGGCGCCAATGCAAGCCTTGCGCAGGCGCGGGCGCAGAAGGTGGCACTCGAAGCGGCCGTTCGTGGTGCCGAAATCACCCAGAAACGCCAGAGCGAGCTCCAGGCGAAGTCGGTCGGCACCGCTGCCGATCTCGACAACGCCAATATCGCGCTCGACCAGGCCAAGGCCAATCTTGCCGGCGGCGACGCCAACATCACCGCTGCACAAGCCAATATCACCATTCTTCAGGCCCAGCGCAAGGAAGCCGAAGGCTCGGTTCGGGCGCTGGAAATCTCGCGCGACAAGGCCACCCGCGATCTCTCCTTCACCGTGCTCAAGGCGCCTTACGACGGCATCGTCGGCAATCGCTCGGTCCAGGAAGGCGATCTCGTCTCGCCCGGCCAGCGGCTGATGGCGCTCGTTCCGGTTCGTGAGCTCTATATCGACGCCAACTTCAAGGAAACGCAGATCCAGCATCTCGTTGCCGGCTCGAAGGTCAACGTCCATGTCGACGCCTATGACGACCATCCGATCGTCGGCACCGTTGAATCGATCTCGCCGGCGTCCGGCTCGGTCTTCTCGCTGCTGCCGCCGGAAAATGCGACGGGCAACTTCACCAAGGTGATCCAGCGCGTGCCGGTGCGCATCGCGCTGCCGCAGGAGGCGCTCGACAGCGGGCGTCTGCGCGCGGGCCTCAGCGTCGTCGTCGACGTCGATACCCGCACGGCGCCGAGCAAGTAAGCCTTTAGACAAGGCGGAGGTGGTCCGATGGCCGGAAGCGCGACAGCAACAGCGGGGACGATTCCGGCGTTACCTGCCCATGCTGAGGATCGCATGGATCCGAGGAAGCTCATCGCCTTCCTCGCGATGGTGCTCGGCATGTTCATGTCGATCCTCGACATCCAGATCGTCTCGGCCTCGCTTGCGGAAATCCAGGCCGGCCTTTCGGCCGGCTCGGACGAGATCGGCTGGGTGCAGACGGCCTATCTGATCGCTGAAGTGATCATGATCCCGCTGTCGGGCACGCTGGCGCGCATCATCTCGACGCGTTATCTCTTCGCGATCTCGGCGGCCGGTTTCACCATGGCGAGCGCGCTTGCGGCAACGGCGACGAATATCGACCAGATGATCGTCTATCGCGTCATCCAGGGCTTCATCGGCGGCGGCATGATCCCATCGGTCTTCGCGGCCGCCTTCACGATCTTCCCGCCGTCGAAGCGCAGCATCGTCTCTCCGATCATCGGCCTGATCGCGACGCTGGCGCCGACGATCGGCCCGACGGTCGGCGGCTATCTCAGCCACGCCTTCTCCTGGCACTGGCTGTTCCTGGTCAACATCATTCCCGGCATCATCGTCACCATCGTCACCTGGAACTTCATCGATTTCGACAAGCCGGAACTGTCGCTGTTCAAAAAGTTCGATTGGTGGGGACTGGTGTCGATGGGCCTCTTCCTCGGCACGTTGGAATATGTGCTGGAAGAGGGCAATTCGAACGACTGGTTCAACGACAGTTCCATCGCGATTGCCGCCGTCGCCTCCGGAGCTGCGGCCATCGTCTTCTTCTATCGCGCCTTCACGGTGGATTTCCCCGTCGTCGACCTCAAGGCCTTTGCCAACCGGAATTTCTCCTTCGGCTCGGTGTTTTCCTTCGTCATGGGTATCGGTCTTTATGGCCTCACCTATATCTATCCTGTCTATCTCGAGCGCATCCGCGGCTACGATTCGCTGGATATCGGCGAGACGATGTTCGTCTCCGGCCTTGCGATGTTCGTCACCGCGCCGATCGCCGGCCGGCTGTCGACCAAGATGGACCTGCGCCTGATGATGGTGATCGGCTTCGTCAGCTTCGCCGCCGGCACCTACATCATGATCCATCTGACGGCGGACTGGGATTTCTACGAGCTCTTCATCCCGCAGATCCTGCGCGGCTTCGGGCTGATGATGTGCATGGTGCCGATCAACAACATCGCGCTCGGTACGATGCCGCCTTCGCGCATTCGCGGCGCGTCCGGCCTGTTCAACCTGACCAGAAACCTCGGCGGCGCAGTCGGTCTTGCCGTCATCAATACCGTGCTCACCAACCGGCAGGACGTGCATTACGAGCGGCTGCGGGAAAATATCGACTGGGGCAATCCGACGGCGATCGACCAGATGAACAACATGGCCGCCAATTTCAACAGCTACGGCATGGACGGCGCCTCGGTCGCGATCAAGCAGATGGTCGGGCTTGCCACCAAACAGGCGGTCATCCTCTCTTTCAGCGATGTCTTCCTGATCCTGACCGCACTTTTCGTCGCGATGATCCTTGGAGTCGCGATGATCCAGAAACCCGCGCCGCAAGGCGGGGGAGGCGGTGGCGGCCACTGACCTCCGGCCTGCCGCCCCATGAAAAGGTCCTCTCCGGAGGACCTTTTTGTTTGCAGTTTTCCAGCCTCTATGCGATCAGCCAATAATCGACCTGCTGACCGGCTCCAGGCCGGCGGCGATGCGGGAAACGCGATGCGCGAGTCACCCGTTCGTTTTTTTGATTTACGTACATCAAAATTGGCGTTAATGGTCTCATCAGGAGGAATGATGAGGCCAACAGTTCACGATATCGCTGCCGCTGCCGGGGTCAGTCTCGCAACCGTCGACCGGGTTCTCAACCGGCGTCCGGGTGTGCGCCATGTTACGCGCGAAAAGGTCGAGACCGCGATCCGCGAGCTCGGTTATATCAGGGATGTGGCTGCGGCCAATCTCGCCAAGGGCCGCACCTATCCGCTCGTGTTCATCCTGCCGGCCAGCGACAATTCCTTCATGCACGGGCTCAATGGGGAAATCCGGCAAGCGATCCTCCGTTCGGCTGCCGAGCGCACCGATATTCGCACCGTCGAGGTGTCGGCCTTCGATCCGGCCGCTCTCGTCGCTGTGCTCGAAGAGCTCTCTCGGGAAAAGCCTTGCGGCGTTGCCATGGTCGCGACCGATGCACCTGAGGTGCGCGCCACCGTCGACCGGCTGGTGCATGCGGGTTTTCCCATCGTCACCCTGGTGTCCGACCTGACGGGCTCGCTGCGCCACCATTATGCCGGCGTCGACAATATCGCGGCCGGCCGCACGGCCGCACGACTGCTCGGCCGCTTTCTCGGGCCGCGAAAGGGCGAGATCGCCGTGCTCGCCGGATCCATGCTGGTGCGCGACCATCGCGAGCGGCTGGAGGGCTTCACCGCAGTCATGGCCGAGGAGTTTCCCGACCTGGCGATCCTGCCGGTGCTCGAAGGCCGTGACGATCCGGAGATCGCCCATATGCTCGTCGCCGGCGCGCTTGCCAGGAATGCCGGCATTGTCGGCGTCTACAGCCTCGGCGCCGGCAATCGCGGCCTCATCCGGGCGCTGAAGGAAAAGGCCGTCGACCGGACGCTGACCGTCATCGCCCATGAACTGACCACCTATACGCGGGCGGCGCTGATCGACAATACGATCGATGCGATCCTCAATCAGGACGCCGGCCACGAAGTGCGCAGCGCGATCCGCGTGCTGAAAGCCAAGGCGGACGGGCTCCCGGTCATCGACGCGCAGGAGCGCATCCGTCTCGACATATTCCTGAAAGACAATCTGCCGTAACGGCAAAGGAGCAACCCCATGTATCTCGGTCTCGATCTCGGAACCTCCGGCGTCAAGGCGATGCTGATCGACGGCGATCAGACGATCGTCGGCTCGGCCAATGGGTCGCTCGACGTTTCGCGTCCGCATTCCGGCTGGTCGGAGCAGGAGCCGGCCCATTGGGTGCGCGCCACGCAAGAGGCCGTCGCCGGTCTTATGGCGAAACACCCGAAAGAGCTTGCCGCGGTGAGGGGTATCGGCCTTTCCGGCCAGATGCACGGCGCGACGTTGATCGACGCCGCCGACAAGGTGCTGCGCCCCTGCATTCTCTGGAACGACACGCGCAGTCATGTCGAGGCCGCCGCCCTCGACGCCGATCCGCGCTTCCGCGCACTCACCGGCAATATCGTCTTTCCCGGATTCACGGCGCCGAAGCTCGCCTGGATCAGGCAGCATGAGCCGGACATTTTCGCGAAGGTCGCCAAGGTGCTGCTGCCGAAGGACTATCTGCGTCTGTGGCTGACTGGCGAATATATTTCCGAAATGTCGGATTCGGCCGGCACCTCCTGGCTCGACACCGGCAAGCGTGCCTGGTCGTCCGATCTGCTCGCGGCCACTCACCTTTCCGAGGAGCAGATGCCGACGCTTGTCGAAGGCACGGCACCGGCCGGCAGACTACGCTCCGACCTCGCGGCACAGTGGGGCATATCGGGCAATGTCGTCGTTGCCGGCGGCGCGGGCGACAATGCCGCATCGGCCTGCGGCATGGGGACCGTCAGCGATGGCGCCGCCTTCGTCTCGCTCGGCACCTCCGGCGTGCTTTTTGCCGCCAACGGCTCCTATCTGCCGAAGCCGGAAAGCGCCGTGCATGCCTTCTGCCACGCGCTGCCGAATACCTGGCACCAGATGGGCGTCATCCTGTCGGCGACCGATGCGCTCAACTGGCATTCCGGCGTGACCGGCAAGTCGGCCGCCGATCTCACCGGCGAACTCGGCGAGACGCTGAAGGCGCCGACCGGCGTCACCTTCCTGCCCTATCTTTCCGGCGAGCGTACGCCGCACAATGATGCCGTCATCCGCGGCGCCTTCATCGGGCTGGAACATGAAAGCAGCCGCGCCGTGCTGACCCAGGCCGTGCTCGAAGGTGTCGCCTTCGCCATCCGCGACAATCTCGAAGCGCTGCGGTCGGCCGGCACCGGCATCTCCCGCGTCACGGCGATCGGCGGCGGTTCGCGCTCGCGCTACTGGCTGGCGTCGATCGCCACTGCCCTCGGCGTTCCGGTCGATTTGCCCGCCGACGGCGATTTCGGCGCAGCCTTCGGCGCAGCCCGCCTCGGCCTGATTGCCGCGACGGGTGCCGATCCGATTGCCGTCTGCACGCCGCCGGTGACATCAGGCACGATCGAACCGGTGTCGGCGCTGAGCGGCGCTTACGAGGATGCCTATACGCGTTACCGGGCGCTTTATCCGGCGATCAAATCGCTGGCGCGTTGAAACTGGAGCCAGCGGCCCCCTCATCCGCCTGCCGGCACCTTCTCCCCGCTGGGGAGAAGAGATTCGCGGCGGCGCCTCGTTCCCCTTCTCCCCTGGGGGAGAAGGTGGCCCGAAGGGTCGGATGAGGGGGCTGAACGGCATGAACGATCAGACTGAACTACGAGAACCCAAGGAGACCTGACATGAGCACCGGATTTTTCGGCGATATCCAGAAGATCAAATATGAAGGCCCTGACAGCACCAATCCGCTGGCCTTCCGTCATTACCAGCCGGACGAGATCGTCATGGGCAAGCGCATGGAAGACCATCTGCGCTTCGCGGTGGCCTATTGGCACACCTTCACCTGGCCGGGCGGCGATCCCTTCGGCGGCCAGACCTTCCTGCGCCCGTGGTTCGAAGACACGATGAAGGCTGCCAAGCTCAAGGCCGACGTCGCTTTCGAATTCTTCTCGCTGCTCGGCGCGCCCTATTACTGCTTCCATGACGCCGATGTGCGGCCTGAAGGCAAGAATTTCGCCGAAAACACCAAGAACCTCAACGAGATCGTCGATTATTTCGCCGAGAAGCAGGCTGCGACCGGCACCAAGCTGTTGTGGGGCACGGCCAACCTCTTCTCCAACCGGCGCTACATGTCGGGTGCTGCGACCAACCCGGATCCCGATGTCTTCGCTTTCGCCGCCGCGACGGTGAAGACCTGCATCGACGCCACGCAGAAGCTCGGTGGTGAGAACTACGTGCTCTGGGGCGGACGCGAAGGTTACGAGACGCTGCTCAACACCGACCTCAAGCGCGAGCTCGACCAGCTCGGCCGCTTCCTCAACCTCGTCGTCGAATACAAGCACAAGATCGGCTTCAAGGGCACGATCCTGATCGAGCCGAAGCCGCAGGAGCCGACCAAGCACCAGTATGACTATGACGTCGCGACCGTTTACGGCTTCCTCAAGAAGCACGGCCTGGAAAACGAGGTGAAGGTCAATATCGAGCAGGGCCATGCGATCCTGGCCGGCCATTCCTTCGAGCACGAGCTGGCGCTCGCCAATGCGCTCGGCATCTTCGGCTCGATCGATATGAACCGCAACGACTATCAGTCCGGCTGGGACACCGATCAGTTCCCGAACAATGTTCCGGAAATGGCGCTTGCCTATTACCACGTTCTGGCAGCCGGCGGCTTCAAGACCGGCGGCACCAACTTCGACGCCAAGCTGCGCCGCCAGTCGCTCGATCCGGCAGACCTTTTGATCGGCCATATCGGCGGCATGGATTGCTGCGCCCGCGGCCTGAAGGCCGCCGCCAAGATGATCGAGGACAAGGCCCTGTCGCAGCCGCTCGCCGATCGTTATGCCGGCTGGGAAACCGCCGAGGCGCAGAAGCTCTTCCGCGGCGAATACTCGCTGGATGAGATCACCAACTGGGTCGAGACCAAGGACGTCAACCCGCAGCCGAGATCCGGTCAGCAGGAACTGCTCGAGAACGTCGTCAACCGTTACGTCTGATAAGGTGCGCCGGCGGCCAGCGGTCGCCGGCGCAGCTCTTTGTAGCCGGCTATTATAGCGTCTTCAGCGCTTCAACCATTGGCGCGACGGTGCGGAGACGGAGTTTCGAACCACCAGATCCGGCCGCAGCAGGATTTCCGTCTCGGCCGGCCGACCATCGGACAAGAGTTCCAACAGCAGCGCCATCGCCTGTTTGCCGATCGCCGTTCGCGGCTGGCGGATCGTCGTCAGCGCCGGGGAGATGAAGACGGCCTGCGGCACGTCGTCGAAACCGGTCACCGAGAAATCCCGCGGAATATCATAGCCCCGCGCGCCGAGCCCGATCATCACGCCGATTGCCGTCTGGTCGTTCACGCACATGAAGGCGGTCGGGAGCGTGTCGCGCATGAAGAGCTGTTCGACCGCATGCCGGCCGCTTTCGATCGTGCCGTCGCCTTCGAGCACGATCCTGAGATCCGGCGGGACGCCGGCGGCGTCGAGGCCGGCATTGTAACCCATGCGGCGCCTGACATAGGCAAGCCGGGTGCGCGAATCGCCGATGAAGGCGATCTTGCGATGGCCTTCGGCCAGCAGCAGATCCACCGCCTTTCGCGCCCCCTCGGTATCGTCGACGCCGACATAGGGAATGCCGCCGTTGAAGACCGGTTCGAAAACCCCGACGCTCGGCGGCAGCCGGGCGGTCATCGTCTGATGGCCGAAGGGCAGGATGCCGGTGAACAGGATCAGCCCGGCGGCCTGGTTGGAGTTGAAGAACTTCAGATATTCCAGGCCACGCTGGGCGTCGTTCTGGGTGTGGCCGATCAGGATGCCGTAGCCGTGGGCGCGCGCCTCGTTCTCCAGTCCGACGAGAATATTGGAGAAATTGGGATCGCCGATGTCGGGCGCCACCACCAGGATCATGTTGGAGCGCCCGAGCCTCAGGCTGCGCGCCATGGCATTGGTGGTGTAGCCGGTGACGGCGATCGCCTGATTGACTTTAAGCCGCGTCGAGTTGGCGACCTTCTCCGGGGTGTGGATCGCCCGCGAAACCGTCGCGATGGAGACCTCGGCGATCCGGGCGACGTCTTCGATTGTTGCGGGCGTGGAATTCGACACTGCGTTCTGCCTTGGGGCTGTCTTCGCCGCGACACTACACAGACTCGCCGAGAGGTCAAAGGCAAGCTTCAGCGGATCTGTGTAAATCCACGATGTAAACCTTTACATGCCTGATGTAAAGGTTTACATAAGGCTCAAAGCGGACGGGAGCCGCAAGCGCAGAGCTCTGAGGATCGAGAACGGTTTTCAGAATGGAAATGTGCGCTAGTTCAAGGTGATGGAGCGGCGCCGTGCGTCCTGCCGGATGCAAGGCGCTCTTGGGGGAGGGCATGATGACCGTGGAGATCGCCGACACCGCACCCGTGGTGCTGTCCGCCAGGCGCATATGCAAATCCTTCAGCGGCGTGCAGGTGCTCTTCAGCGTCAATTTCGATCTCCGTGCCGGCGAAATCCATGCGCTGATGGGTGAAAACGGCGCCGGCAAGTCCACCCTCGTCAAGGTATTGTCCGGCTTCGAGCAGCCGAGCTCCGGCGAGATTCTGCTCGACGGCCAGCCCGTTATCCTGCCGCCCAATGGGGCGGCGGAAGCGCTCGGCATCGTCATCATTCACCAGGAGTTCAATCTCGCCGAACATCTGACCGTGACGGAAAGCCTGTTCCTCGGGCGTGAAGTCACGCGTTTCGGTGTGCTCGACCGCAAATATATGCGCGCCGAGACACGCAAGGTTCTCGACGTGCTCGGTTCGCATGTCGATGAGAATGCGCTGATCAGCACGCTTTCCATCGCCGACAAGCAGATGGTCGAGATCGCCAAGGCGATCAGCCGCGATGCGCGCGTCGTGTTCATGGACGAGCCGACGGCCGTCTTGTCGCGGGAAGAGACAAGCATGCTCTTCAAGCAGGTGCGCAAGCTGCGCGACCAGGGCACCAGCTTCGTCTTCGTCTCCCATAAGCTCGATGAGGTGATGGAATTGACGGATCGGGTGACGGTGCTGCGCGACGGCCAGTGGATCAAGACGTCGCCGACATCAATCCTCGACGGGGAATCGATCGCGCAGCTGATGGTCGGCCGCGAGCTTTCCAGCCTCTATCCCGCCAAGGTCGAGCCCGATGTCGACGAGGAGGTCGTCCTCAGAGTTTCCTCGGTGTCGACCGGTTATGTCAGGGATGCGAGCTTTGAGGTGCGCAAGGGCGAGATTATCGGCTTCTCCGGGATGATCGGCTCCGGCCGCACCGAATTGATGGAGGCGATCGCCGGATTGCGAACCCGCCTTGAGGGTGAAGTGGTCATCAAGGGGCAAAACGTTCCCTCCGGCGACGTGCATGCCGCCAATCGCTGCGGGCTTGCCTACATGACCAAGGACCGCAAGTCGAAGGGCCTGCTGCTGCGCTCCGGCATGATGGCCAATCTGACGCTGCAATCGCTCGGGCGGCATTCTCGCCATGGCTATCTCAGCCCGAGCAGCGAAGCGGCGGCGCTGGCGAAGGCCAAGCGACGCTTCGACATCAGGGTTCGCGATGGCAATATCATCGCCGGCCGCATGTCGGGCGGGAACCAGCAGAAGCTACTGCTTGCCAAGGTCATGGAGACCGATCCCGACATCGTCATCATCGACGAGCCGACGCGCGGCATCGACGTCGGCACCAAGCAGCAGATCTATCATTTCATCTCGGCGCTTGCCCGGGACGGCCGGTCGATCATCGTCGTTTCCTCGGAGATGCCGGAGGTCATCGGCCTCTGCACGCGGGTGGCGGTGATGCGCGAAGGGCATATCGTCGGCGTGCTCGAGGGAGATGAGATCTCCGAGCAGGAGATCATGCGCTACGCCGCCGGGCTGAAAAAGAAGGCGGCCGCGTGAAGGCGGAGCGGGACTTCGGCGAAGCGGGCAATAGATAACGTACCCAGAGTCTGGGGCGGGAGGTTGGTTTTGGATATGAGTGTTAACGAAGAGACCAGGGAAATCCGGCGCAGATCCTGGCGTGACGTCGATCTGCGCGCGGTTGCACCCTTTGCCGCCCTGGCCTTGCTTCTCATCGTTGGCGCATTGGTCAATCCGAATTTCATCGGCATCACCAATCTGGCCAACGTCGCGACGCGCTGCGCCTTCATCGCCATTATCGCCGTCGGCGCAACATTCGTCATCTCGGCCGGAGACCTCGATCTTTCCGTCGGCTCGATGGTGGCCTTCGTCGCCAGTCTGATGATCCTGCTGATCAATTCGGGCGTCATTGCCGATCCGGTGCTGATGCTGACGGCTGCCGTGCTGTTCACCGTCATTGCCGGGGCTCTTTGCGGCCTCGCCAACGGCCTCATCACCACCGTCGGCAAGATCGAGCCCTTCATCGCCACGCTCGGCACCATGGGCATTTATCGCGGCCTGACGACCTGGCTGTCGCAGGGCGGCGCAATCACCTTGCGCTCGAGCGACATCCAGACGCTCTATCGTCCGGCCTATTTCGGCAATATCCTCGGTCTTCCGGTTCCGATCGTGGTGATCCTCGTCGTGACTGCGATTGCGGCCTTCATCCTGTACCGCACGCGTTACGGCCGTCATGTCGTCGCTGTCGGTTCGAACAGCGACGTCGCGCGCTATTCCGGCATTGCGGTCAATCGCGTGCGCACCATTGCCTTCGTCATCCAAGGCCTCTGTGTGGCGATCGCCGTGCTGCTCTACGTGCCGCGTCTCGGCTCCACCTCGGCAACGACCGGCATCTTGTGGGAGTTGCAGGCCATTACCGCCGTCGTCGTCGGCGGCACGGCCCTCAAGGGTGGCGCCGGCCGCGTCTGGGGCACGATCTGCGGCGCCTTCATTCTCGAACTCGTCGGCAACATCATGCTGCTTTCGAATTTCATCAGCGAATATCTGATCGGCGCGATCCAGGGTGCGATCATCATCATCGCCATGCTGGTGCAGCGGTCACTGGTGCGCAAATCGTAAGGCAAGCCGGCTTCTGGAATTGGTCGGGCTTTACAGGGCACCCGGCTCGAATTGGACAAGTCCCTGATATTTTTGGGAGGAAATAGCATGCGCAAGCTCATGTTGGGTCTGGCGGTTGCGGGGGTGGCTTTTGCCGGCGCAGCCTACGCCCAGGACAAGAACTACACGATCGGCGTATCCATTCCGGCCGCCGACCACGGGTGGACTTCCGGGGTCGTGTTCCACGCCGAGCGCGTTGCCAAGAAGCTGATGGCCGAACATCCGGGCCTGAACGTCATCGTCAAGACTTCGCCGGATGCCGCGACGCAGGCCAACGCCGTGCAGGACCTTGATACGCAGGGCATCGACGCCCTCGTCATCCTGCCATCGGATCCGGATCCGCTCGTCAACGCCATCAAGGAAGTCAAGGACAAGGGCAAGTTCGTGGCGCTGGTCGACCGCGCACCGTCCAACAACGACAACTCCGTGCGCGACCTCTATGTCGCCGGCAACAATCCGGCGCTCGGCGAAGTCGCCGGCAAGTACATTGCCGAAAAGACGCCGGAGGCTGAAGTCGTCGTCATCCGCGGCCTGCCGATCCCGATCGACCAGCAGCGCCAGGACGGCTTCGACAAGGGTATCGCCGGCTCCAAGGTCAAGGTTCTTGACCGCCAGTACGGCAACTGGAACCGCGACGACGCTTTCAAGGTGATGCAGGACTATCTGACCAAGTACCCGAAGATCGACGTCGTCTGGTGCCAGGACGACGATATGGCGGTCGGCGTTCTGCAGGCGATCGAGCAGGCCAAGCGCACCGACATCCAGTATGTCGTTGCCGGCGCCGGCTCCAAGGACATGATCAAGAAGGTCATGGACGGCGACAAGCTGATCCCGGTCGACGTTCTCTATCCGCCGGCAATGGTCGGCACGGCGATGGAACTGACGGCGGCTGCGCTCTACGATCAGGTGCCGGTCCACGGCAATTACATCCTCGACGCGACGCTCGTCACCAAGGAGAATGCCAAGAACTTCTACTTCCCGGATTCGCCGTTCTGATAGCGATTGGAGATATGCGCCCATTCGACAGAATGGGCGCGTTTCCATTTTTCCATCGGCATGCTGCCGAAAATGCTGCACGTACCTCTTGCCCGTCAAAGCCCATCATGATTAGCTCGCAGCCATATCGCATCCGGGCTCACGCCAGATCCGAGAGCGAGGGCGAAGAGGCGCCTTGCGCCCGCAGAATTGCGTGCTACAAGTTTCCAGAAACGTTTACGGTCGATATTCAGGGAGGAATCTGACATGAAGACGATCAAGGGCCCCGGCCTGTTCCTTGGCCAGTTCGCGGGCGATGCCGCGCCTTTCAATTCGTGGGACGCCATCACCAAATGGGCGGCCGATATCGGCTACAAGGGCGTGCAGGTGCCGACCTGGGCGAGCCAGCTGATCGACCTGAAGAAGGCTGCGACATCCAAGGATTATTGCGACGAATTCGCCGGCAAGGCCCGCGAGAACGGCATCGAGATCACCGAACTTTCCACCCACCTGCAGGGCCAGCTCGTCGCCGTTCACCCGGCCTATGACGAAGCCTTCGACGGGTTCGCGGCCCCCGAGGTGCGCGGCAATCCGAAGGCCCGCCAGGAATGGGCGGTCGAGCAGGTCAAGATGGCGCTGACCGCATCGAAAAACCTCGGCCTCAAGGCGCATGCGACCTTCTCCGGTGCGCTTGCCTGGCCGTTCATCTATCCCTGGCCGCAGCGCCCCGCCGGCCTGGTCGAGACCGCTTTCGACGAGCTTGCCCGCCGCTGGACGCCGATCCTCAACCATGCCGACGAAAACGGCATCGACGTCTGCTACGAGATCCATCCGGGTGAAGACCTGCATGACGGCATCACCTTCGAGATGTTCCTGGAGCGGGTGAAGAACCATCCGCGCGCCAACATGCTCTACGATCCCTCGCATTATGTCCTGCAGTGCCTCGATTATCTCGACAACATCGACATCTACAAGGACCGCATCAAGATGTTCCACGTCAAGGATGCGGAGTTCAATCCGACCGGGCGCCAGGGCGTCTATGGCGGTTATCAGGGCTGGGTGGAGCGCGCCGGCCGCTTCCGCTCGCTCGGCGACGGCCAGGTCGATTTCGGCGCCGTCTTCTCGAAGATGACGGCCAATAATTTCGACGGCTGGGCCGTGGTCGAATGGGAATGCGCGCTGAAGCATCCCGAGGACGGCGCCCGCGAAGGGGCCGAATTCGTCGCCGCCCATATCATCCGCGTCACCGAAAAAGCTTTCGACGATTTCGCCGGCAGCGGCACCGATCAGGCGGCGAACCGGCGGATGCTGGGGCTCTGAGACATCGGGCATGCCGGGAGGTTGCCCCTCACCCTAACCCTCTCCCCGTTCTGACGGGGAGAGGGGACTTGCCCCACGAAATGTTGGAGCGGGACGGAGACGGTGCGGCAAATCCCCTTCTCCCCGCGGGCGGGGAGAAGGTGGCGGCAGCCGGATGAGGGGCGCATCCGCATGAGTTTAAATTCCAGGAGGACAAGAATGGCAATCGAAGCATCATCCGAACAGACCCGCGAGCCGCGCATCCGGCTCGGCATGGTGGGCGGCGGCGCCGGCGCGTTCATCGGTGCGGTGCACCGCATCGCGGCGCGCATCGACGATCAGTACGACCTTATCGCCGGGGCGCTGTCGTCGACGCCTGACAAGGCGGTACAGTCGGGCCGCGATCTCGGCCTCGACCCGTCCAGGACCTATTCCAGCTACCGCGAGATGGCGATCCGCGAGGCGAAGCTGAAGAACGGCATCGAGGCGGTGGCGATCGTCACGCCGAACCACGTGCATTACGACGCAGCCAAGGAATTCCTGAAGCGCGGCATTCACGTCATCTGCGACAAGCCGCTGACGTCGAACCTTGCTGATGCCAAGAAGCTGAAAAAGGTCGCCGACGAAAACGGCGCGCTCTTCGTGCTGACGCATAATTATACGGGTTATCCGATGGTCCGCCAGGCGCGCGAGATGATCGCGAACGGCGAACTCGGCGATATCAGAGTCGTCCAGGCCGAATATCCGCAGGACTGGCTGACCGAGGCGGTCGAGCAGACCGGCCAGAAACAGGCCGCCTGGCGCACCGATCCGGCCCAGTCCGGCGTCGGCGGCTCCACAGGCGATATCGGCACGCATGCCTATAATCTCGCCTCCTTCATCACTGGCCTGGAACTCGACAGCCTGGCCGCCGATCTCGACAGTTTCGTGCCCGGCCGGCGGCTGGACGATAACGCCCATGTCATGCTGCGCTTCAAGGCGAAGGGCTCGGAGAAGCCGGCCAAGGGCATGCTCTGGTGCAGCCAGGTTGCGCCCGGCCATGAGAACGGCCTGATGGTGCGCGTCTACGGCACGAAGGGCGGGCTGGAATGGACGCAGAAGGATCCGAATTACCTCTGGTACACGCCCTTCGGCGAGCCGAAGCGGCTGATCACCCGCGGCGGCGCCGGCGCCGGAGCGGCCGCCGGCCGCGTTACGCGCGTGCCATCAGGGCATCCGGAAGGTTATCTCGAGGCGTTCGCGACGATCTATACGGAAGCCGCGCATGCGATCAATGCGCGCAAGAAGGGCAAGGCGGTCGACAAGGCGGTGGTCTATCCCACGGTCGACGACGGGGTGAAAGGTGTCGCCTTCGTCGAGGCCTGTGTCGCCTCGTCCAAGAAAAACGGCGCCTGGGTCAAGCTCTGAGCTTGGCGATCCGCGCCTGGAATGGCGCGGAGCCCGGGAAAATGCCGAGGCGGCCATTGGCCGCCTCGGCTTATCCGTCATTCGTCAGGCCGAAGCGCGGTTGCGCTTCATCAGGCTGTCGACGCTGAGCGGCCCGGCACCTGCCGCCACCAGGTAAAGAAATACGAAGCAGAACAGGATCGCTGCGACGCCACCATTCTGCGCGGGATAAAAGCTCTTTCCCGCATGGCCGATGAAATAGGCGAAGGCCATCAGGCCCGAAAGCACGAAGGCTGCGATGCGGGTCTGGAATCCGACCAGGACCAGGAAGCCGAGGGTGAGTTCGATCAGCCCGGCAATCCAGGAGAGCGAGCCCATCGGCGGCACGCTTGCCGCAGCCGGAAAATGCAGGATCTTCTGCGTTCCGTAGCTGAACAGCACCAGTGACGAGACGACGCGCAGCAGGCTCAGCAGATGCGGCTGCAGCAAATGGATCGAAGACAGCATCGGATTCCTTTCATGTTTGCGATGTCTTGGCTGTGTCGGTGATCGCGGGCGCGGCGGCAAGTCACGACTTCTGACGTTCACGTTATGAGAGCGGTCAGCGTCGGAGAGTCCGGCGGGTCACGGCGACAGGATGCTGCAGACGCGCCGCTTCACAGACTGCTGTAACGTTGCGGTTTTTCCACTTTGTTTTCCGGCTACACGACTGGCACGGTACCGAACGGTACGGCATCAAGAGCGGGCTACGATCTTCGTGGCCAGACCGGCCTTCGCATCATCAGGTGAGAGCGTGACGATCACGAAACGGCCGGCATCCGCCCGGCCGGCCGGATCGGCGGAGGCGCTCGTGAAGACGCCGGTCACCGTGCGGCCCTCGACCCGGAAAGTGTCGGGAGACAGGCCCGTTCCGTCAACAGCTGCATCATATTCGACAGCTACCGCCGTCAGCCTGGCGCCGTCGCCGAAGACCTGCGTAATCGCGGTTGCCCGCTTCACATGTTCTGTATCCTCTTGCGCGAACGCGGGAACGTCGACCGACACAAGTGCGCCGGCACCGGCGGCCATGATCAGGAACTCTCTGCGGGAGTGCACTGAATATTCTCCTTCGATCCCAGGCCCGTTCCTCCGCGCCCGTCATCGCAGGCTTTTATCCCGCCCGCACGCCGGTTGGCGATGCCTGCCACGTAAACAGGCGTCGCCGCAACTCATGGCCGGACGACAAGGTGCAAAATCCGTTATTTGACGTCGGATTTTACGAACTGCCGCAGTTCCGGTGTCTGTGGATCGGCGAAGAGCGCTGCAGACGGTCCCCGTTCCCAGATTTTTCCCTTGTGCATGAAGATCGTCTGCGTCGCGACGCGCCGGGCAAAAGCCATTTCATGCGTCACGAGGATCATTGTCATGCCATCGCGGGCGAGCTGTTCCATCACCGTGAGCACTTCTTCGGTGAGCTCCGGATCGAGCGCCGATGTCACTTCGTCGAAGAGCATGACCTTCGGCCGCATCGCGAGCGAGCGGGCGATGGCGACGCGTTGCTGCTGGCCGCCGGAAAGCTGGTCCGGGTAGGAGTCGAACTTTTCTGACAAGCCGACGAGCTTAAGTACCTCGTGGGCAACCTCGCGGGCCTTCGCCTTCGCAACGTCCTTGACGATCCTCGGCGCCAGCATGATGTTCTCGCCCACCGTCAAATGCGGAAAGAGATTGTAGCTCTGGAAGACGATGCCGACATCGGTGCGGAGCTTGCGAAGCGCCTTTGCGTCGTGCCCGAGTGTATGGCCGGCAATTTCGATGCGGCCGGAATTGATCTTTTCCAGGCCGTTCATGCAGCGCAGAAGCGTACTTTTGCCCGAGCCCGAACGGCCGATCAGCGCAAAGACTTCCCCGCGGCCGACCGTCAGAGATACTCCCTTGAGGACTTCGAGAGCACCAAAGCTCTTGTGGACGTTTTCAACGACTACTTCCGGCATGAAGCCTCCTTTCCAGCAAGCGCGAGAGCTGGGACAATGGGTAACAGACGACGAAATAAAGCGCGGCGACCACGAGGAAGACGCGGAATGGCTGGAACGTCGCGTTGTTGATGAGCTGCCCGGCGCGGGCAAGCTCGACGAAGCCGATGATCGAGGCGATCGAGGTGTTCTTCACCACCTGGACGGCAAAACCGACGGTCGGCGGCAAGGAAATGCGCATGGCCTGCGGCAGGATCACATAGCGGTATTGCTGCAATCTGGTCATGGCGAGGGATTCCGAAGCCTCCCATTGCGGCTTCGGCACCGCCTGGATGCAGCCCCGCCAGATTTCCGCAAGATAGCCGGAGGCGTAAATCGTCATAGACGCTCCTGCCGCGAAGAGGGGCGGCAGTTCCAAGCCGGCGAGGCTGAGACCGTAATAGGAGAGGAACAGGATCATCAGCACCGGAATGCCCTGGATGATCTGGATGTAGGTGGCTGCCGCAATTCGCACGGGTTTCGGCTGTGCCGTCCGGGCCAGCGCAACGGCAAAGCCCAGCAGACCGCCGCCGATCAGCGCGATAACCGTCAGCAGGAGCGTCCATTGCAGCGATAGAAGAAGAAAGCCGAACTGATCGGCACCAAAGGTCGTGAGGGTCATGCCTGCACCTCCGGAAGCGCCGTCATCGCTCGCCGGGCGACACGACGGCCGAAAAGCCACATGCCGATCAGGGCGAGGGCGGCGCGTAGTGCCAGCGCCAGGGCAAGATAGATCAGCGTGACCGCAATATAGATTTCGAAGGACCGGTAGGTCTGCGATTCGATGAAGGCAGCCGAGGCGGCGAGTTCCTGGGTCGAGATGGCTGAGCAAATGCTGGAGGCCAGCATCATCAGCACGAATTGGCTGCACAGCGCCGGATAGACCTTGGCGATCGCCGGCACGATGATGACATGGCGATAGATTTGGAAGCGCGTAAGCCCCAAGGCCTCGCCGGCCTCGATCTGCGACTTGTGGACTGCCTCGATGCCGGCCCGAATGATCTCCGTCGAATAGGCGGCAAGGTTGATTGTCATGCCGATCAGCGCAGCCGTATCGGCGCCGACGCGCAGGCCGAGGCCCGGCAGGCCGAAATAAACGATGAACAGCTGGACCAGGAAGGGCGTATTGCGGATGATCTCGACATAGGCATCGACGAGAAGGCGGACCACACCGCCCCAGATGGAGCGTACCGAGGCAAGCGCGATGCCGGCAGCGCAGCCGAGAATGATCGACAGCACCGACAGTTTGATCGTCAGCCAGATACCGCTGAAGATCTGCTCCTGGTATTGGGCCAGCACGCCGAACTGAAATGTGTAGGACATGAGGACTCCGTGGTTATGGGAAATCCGCCGGAGCATTGGCCGGCGGATCCTCGAGAACTGCGGTCAGAACGTCGGCAGCGTCGGCATCGGCCGGCCGGTCCACTTGGTCGCAATCTTGTCGAGATCGCCGGAGATCTTCATCAGGTAGATAGCGGTGTTGAGCCATTGGCGCAGCTCGAAATCGTCCAGCTTGGTGGCCATCGAGTTTCCCTGCTGGAAGAAAGTGAAGCCGACCTGCAGGCCGGCATCCGGGCGCTGCTTGATTATCGCATCGCCAACCGTCGAGGGCAGCGCGACGGCATCAACCTGGCCGGCGATCAGCGCCTGCGCGCTTGTGGAATCATCTTCGTAAACAACGATTTCCAGACCTGGGATCGCAGCCTTGCGGAGCGCTGTTTCCTGCGACGAACCCCGGTTGGCGGCAACGCGCTTGCCTTCGAGATCGGCAAGCTTGGCAAATTTCTGGTCGGGACCGGAGATAATGTCCATGTTGAAGGCGCTGTAGGGTTGTGTGAACATCACGGTCTTGGCGCGCTCTCCCGTCGGCGCCAGGGTGGCGACGAGGAAGTCGACCTTACCGGTCTGCAAGGCAGGAATGCGGGCCGGCGGCGTTAACGGCACAAGCTCGACCGGCAGCGACAGATAGCCCCCGATCAGGTTCGCGACGTCGACGTCGTAGCCGGTGGGGTTGCCCTTTTCATCGACCATTCCCATGGGCGGCGCGCCGGTCAGGACGCCGATACGGACGGTGCCGCGCGAGATGATATCGTTCAGCGTGACGGCATGCGCCTCGACAGCAGACGCCAAGCCGGCCGCGACGATCCCGATCGCGGCGAGTGCGGTTCGGATGCTATTTGAAAACTTCATTGACCTTCCTCCTCTGGATGATTTCAAACGGTCACGCTTTCGCTCGCTTCTGCTTCGAAGCCTTGCGAACCCCGTGTGCCGTACCTCCCATCGCCAGCATAAGAGCCTTCCATCGCGCCGACCGGGCGGCTTTCGGAAGGACTTGAGATTGCATGCTGCCAGCTTTAAGGTTATCGCTAACCTTGCGCAAAGTTATCGATAACATAATGCTGCGTCAAGCGAATTCATAAGTATCGAAGAGCGGGAGAAAATCGTGGCTTCAGAGCGCCCGAAGACCGTCACCCTAGCTGAAGTGGCCGCCAAGGCGGGGGTGAGCAAAATGACTGTCTCGAAGGTGTTGCGGGAGGTAGGCAACATTTCGGAGGAAACACGGCAGAGGGTGAGGCAGGCGGCGCACGAGCTTGGATACCTGCCCAACAGCCTCGCCGGTACACTGAGTTCGCGCAGAAGCCGGATCGTGGCGGTCATCATCCCCTCGATCAGCGACATCGTCTATGCGGAAGTCCTCAGCGGGGTCAACGCCATACTCAGGCCAAGGGGGTTCCAGACATTCATCGGAGAGTCGCAATTTGATCCCTCCGTCGAAGCGGACCTGATCCGGGCAATGCTGTCGTTCCAGCCGGCCGGGCTGTTGCTGAACGGCGGCATGGCAAGGAGTGTTGATGCGGAAGCGCTTCTGGCGCGACGGAATTGCCCGGCAATCCAGCTTTGGGATTGCGACAGGCATGCGCTGGATTTCAGTGCCGGTCCATCGCATGAGAACGCGGGGCGCCTGGTTGCCAAACATTTCCTCGATCGCGGCCTGAGGCGTATCGCCTATGTAGGCGCCGAACTCGACAAGGACCTCAGCGCCCGCCGGCGTCATCTCGCGTTGAAATCATCGCTTGCGGCCGCCGGCATCGATCTCGTCAGCGTGACCTGCGAAGACAGGCCGCGGCAAGCAGCCACCGGACGCTTCCTGACGGAGCAACTCATGCGGATGCATCCTGAAATCGATGGCATCCATTTCCTCAACGACGCCATGGCGCTGGGCGGGCTTTCCTACCTGCATCAAGCCGGGCTTCCGGTGCCCGAGCGGATTTCCGCGGTCGGCTTCAACGGCACATCGCTCGCCAATGCGGTCCGAACGCGGCTCACCACGATCGATGTGCCCCGCACGGAAATCGGAGAGAAGGCCGCACAGGCGCTGTTGCAGATGACGGAGGCAGAGCCCATGCCGGATTTTTGGCAAGCCCGGCTGGAACTGGTACAGGGCAATACGACGCTGGCCATATAGGCACCATTGCCGTTTGGCGGCTAGCGTGAATGAGGCCGGTATATGTCGGTAAAAGCGAAAGCGCCGGCGTTGCCTGCAGAAGCGCCCGCCGCCGGCGCTTCCCGCTCGAGCACGATGACCCGAAGGCCTCGAGACTGTGCGGCGATCGCGGCCGACAGGCCGATGATACCGGCGCCGATTACGACGGTACTGTGTTCAATCTCAGCCTCGACCATGTTTTAGAGCCCTGAGTTTAGTCGAGGAGTTCGTCCGGCAACAGGCCTTCAGGCATGTTCTGATAGGAAACCGGTCGCAGGAAGCGGCGGATCGACATCGTGCCGACGCTCGTGGCGCCGAAGTTCGTCGAGGCCGGGTAGGGGCCGCCATGCACCATGGAGTCCACCACCTCCACGCCCGTCGGAAAGCCGTTGACGAGCAGGCGCCCGGCCTTGCGTTCAAGGATGGGGCGCAGGCGCCTGGCATCGGCAAGGTCGCCGGCATCCATATGGATGGTCGCGGTGAGCTGGCCCTCGAAGTTGCGGGCCAGGGTTTCCATCTCGCTGACCGAGCCGACGCGCACAACGAGGCCGAGCGGGCCGAAGACTTCTTCCGACAGCGCATGGTCGGCGAGGAATTGCTCACCGGAGATCTCGAAGAGGTTCGGCAGCGCATTGCGGCCGCTGGATTCGGTCGTCAGCAGCGGCTTTACCGTGTTGCGGCTCTCAAAGCGCGCCTGGCCGTTCTGATAGGCCTTCGCGATGCCGTCGGTCAGCATGGTCTGCGGACCGACCTTGCCGAGTGCTTCCACGGCAGCGGCGGTGAAGCGGTCGGCGTCGGCGCCGTCCGTGATGACGGCAATGCCCGGATTGGTGCAGAACTGGCCGGCGCCCATGGTGAGCGAGCCCGCCCAGCCCTGGCCGAGGCCTTCGGCGCGGGCCTTCATGGCTTCGGGCAGCAGGAACATCGGATTGACCGAGCCGAGTTCACCGAAGAAGGGGATCGGTTCCGCACGCGCGGCGCAAAGGTTGAAGAGGGCGCGGCCGCCGGCGAGCGACCCGGTGAAGCCGACGGCCTTGATCAGCGGATGCTGCACCAGCGCCTCGCCGACCTGGCGGTTGCCGCCCTGGATGAGGGAGAAGACGCCCGGATGCACGCCGGTTTTGCCGATCGCGGCCTCGAGGGCGTCGGCAATGATCTCACCCGTGCCCGGATGGGCGGAGTGACCCTTCACCACGACGGGGCAGCCGGCCGCAAGCGCAGCTGCCGTGTCGCCGCCTGCCGTCGAAAAGGCGAGGGGAAAGTTCGAGGCGCCGAACACGGCGACCGGGCCGATCGGCCGCTGGACCAGTCGGATTTCTGGGCGCGGCAGCGGCTGGCGGTCGGGGAGGGCGGCGTCAAAGCGGCGGTCGAGATAGTCGCCTTTCTCGATATGGTCGGCGAAGAGGCGAAGCTGACCGGTCGTGCGGCCGCGCTCGCCCTCCAGGCGCGCGACCGGCAGGCCGGTCTCCTGCGTGCCGATTTCGGTGATGGCGTCCCGACGGGCCTCTATCTCGTCGGCGATGGCGCGCAGGAACGCGGCGCGGGTCGCACGCGAGGAATAGCCGTAGCTGAGGAAGGCTTCTTCCGCGGCTTCCGCGGCGCGGTTTACAAGCGCTACCGTGCCAACGGCGAAGGCATGTGCCGGGCCAAAGGCGGGCGCCGAGGTGAAGGTGCCGTCACCTTGCAACCATGCGCCGGCGACCAGATGTTTACCCTTGGGAGTGAAAGCCATTCGACGTACCCTTTCTCGTGGAACTGGAGTGACCTGCCAAATTTGCCAACGGGCGATTGCTGGAGTCAAAATCTTGCATACTATATGTATGCAGGATAAATCAACGTCCCATGAAACCTCGCCGCGGAGAAACGCAGCATGACGAAGACCACCCTGACGATTGCCGACCTGCATGCCCGTGTCAAAGCCATCTTCAGCAAGGCCGGCCTCAATGCCGTCCAGGCCGGGGCGCTTGCCCGGGTCATCGTCGCCGGTGAGCGCGACGCCTGCAAATCGCACGGCATCTACCGCATCGAGGGCGCTCTGCGCACCGTCAAATCAGGCAAGGTGAAGCCGGACGCGATGCCGGAACTGGACCTCAACGACGGGTCGGCCATCGTCAAGGTCAATGCCAATGGCGGCTTTGCCAATGCGGCCTTCGAACTCGGCGTGCCGGCGCTGGCCGAACGCACACGCAAACTCGGCATTGCCGCCCTCGTCATCAACGAGTGCAGCCACTTCTCCGCGCTTTGGCCGGAGGTGGAGGCGGTGACCAAAGAGGGCCTTGCCGGCCTCGTCATGTGCCCGAGTTATGCGACCGTCGCGCCCGCCGGCGGCAACAAGCCGCTGCTCGGCACGAACCCCTTCGCCTTCGGCTGGCCGCGCAAGGACACGTCGCCATACGTTTTCGACTTTGCGACCTCCGTCGCCGCCCGCGGAGAAATCGAGCTGCACCGCCGCGCCGGCAAGCAGCTTCCCGAGGGCTGGGCGATCGATGCCGACGGCAATCCGACGACTGATCCGGAAGCCGCCCTTGCCGGCGCCATGCTGCCCTTCGGCGGACACAAGGGATCGGCCATCGGCACGATGATCGAACTGCTCGCCGGCATCATGATCGGTGATCTCACGAGCCCCGAGGTGCTCGACTATCTCGGCACGACGACACTTGCCCCCTTCCACGGCGAACTCATCATCGCGATGTCGCCGCAAGCCTTCGCCGCCGGCCGCCCCGGCGATCCCTTCGCCCGGGCCGAGGTACTTTTCGAGGCGATCGTCGGCAGCGGCGCCCGCCTGCCTTCGCAGCGCCGTTTCGTCGCCCGCCAGAAATCCGAGACGGAAGGTGTCGTACTGACGGCCGCCGAGTTGGAGCTGCTTGACCGTCTTTTCGAAAAAGGTCTCGAAGCGGTCTCGTGACGACGTCGTCTTTTGCACCGGTTTACAAACAAAAGGCCCTCCGCGAGGAGGGCCTTCAGCTTAGATCGATGGATTATGCAGCGGCTTTATACTTTTGCACGGCGCCCGGCAGCTTGCTCCACTCGGCGTACCAGGTGTCAAACAGCTTCAGCTGGGCTTCGACATAGCCGCGCTGGCTTTCGGAAAGCACGTCTGTCTCGTTGAAGTGCAGCGTGTATTCCTGGTCGCCCTTCAGCACCATCATGTGCTTGAAGTAGAGAACCAGGTCCGGGCCCTCGTCGAAGGAGGAGAGCACCGCAAGCGCCGATTCCAGTTCCAGCGCGCGCTGGCGGGCATCCGGATCGCCGGCAGCCGCAGCCTGGGCGAGCTTGCACATGTGGATGACTTCCTTCGGCAGCACGCAGCCGATGCCGGTGATTGCGCCGACAGCGCCGCAATTGACGAAGCCGTGGAAGACGCAGGTGTCGACGCCGATCATCAGCGAAACGTCATCGTCGCGGCTGGTGATGTTTTCGGCCGCATAGCGCATGTCGGCCGCGCCGCCGAATTCCTTGAAGCCGACGAGGTTCTTGTGATCCTGGCGCAGCGCGAAGAACAGGTCGGCGCGGGTGGCAAAGCCGTAATAGGGGCTGTTGTAGATGACGGCCGGCAGGTTCGGAGCGGCCGAAAGGATCGCCTTGAAGTGGTTCTTCTGGGCGGCGACGACCGTGCCGCGCGACAGGACGCGCGGGATCACCATCAGACCCTGGGCGCCTACCTTCTGGGCATGCGCAGCATGCGCGACAGCCGAAGCGGTGTTGACGGCGCCCGTGCCGACGATGACCGGAATGCCGGCCTTGACCAGTCGCTCAACGCCCTGCATGCGCTGTTCGTCCGTCAGCAGCGGCCAGTCACCCATCGAGCCGCAATAGACGACGGCGGACATGCCCTTTTCGATCAGTTCCTTGCCCTTGCGCACCAGCGCGTCGAAGTCTGGCGTGCGGTCGTCCCTGCAAGGCGTCATCAGGGCGGGAATGACGCCGGAAAAAAATTTTGCCTTCATGTCGATCTCCTTCAGCGGCTCGGTGAGAAGGCCGACCAGCAGAGGTCGCCAACCCGTTCGATGATGGAGATAACATCTTGTGTTCTATTTGTCGACAAGAAAAATACAAGAACTATAGCGCTATGTCGAGCTTGCCGTTGCGGCTGAAAAGCTTCTGCACCTGGGCGACAATCTGTTCGGCGTGAATTTTGCCCAGACGATCGGCCTTCTCGACATCACGGGCCTCGATCGCGGCAATTATCTCGGCATGTTCATCGACGAACTGCTGCGGAAAATGTTCGTCGTAGGACTGGTAGTAAAGGCGGAGAATGCGCCGGCCTTCATCGAGCAGCCGGCGAAAAAGCCCGGTGAAATAAGGGTTGCGTCCGGCCTCGGCGATGGCGGCGTGGAAGGCGGCGTTGGTCGCGATCATCGCCAGCGTGTCGCGCGCATCGATCGCCGCCGAATATTCCTCGTGGAAGCGACGGATAGTGGGCAGGTCCTCAAGGCGATGGTTCTGCGCTGCCAAGCGCGTCGTTACCCGATACATGAGAACGAGGGCGTCGAAGAATGTGCTGAGATTGAGAAAATCGATGTTCGACACCATGGTCGAGCGGTTCGGCAACGTTTCTATCAGCCCGTCACCGACCAGGCGGACCAGCGCTTCGCGGATCGGTGTGCGCGACATCTTGAACCGCTCCGCCAACTGCACCTCATCGATGGGGCTGCCGGGGGCGAGCTTCAGGTCGAGTATCTCATCGCGCAGCAGGTCGTAGACCATTTTCACGCCGGAGCCACGTTTGCGTTCCGGAAGAGAGCTAGGGTCAATATTGGACATAAAAACTCCTCTTGTCGACACGACAAATACAATGAGTTTCGAGCTGCTTCAAATCCTTAAGTTCGTTGAGAATGATCGCCACCCGCAGAGCGAATGGGAAGCAGCTTGATCGGCGGCTACGCCCGGCACGAAGCGATTGAAGTTGTTGTGGTCGCCAGATGTTTGATCCCAGGCTTTGATGGGGCATCCTTGTCTTCCGAATCAAGGATGCGTTATAGGCCAGGTTTTTCATGGGAGCGCCACGACGACGGAGGCAGTCCGTCGAGCGATACAACATAGTCAAGAGAGCCTGAGGACGCTTTCGAAGCGCACGGCATCAATCAGAAGACCGCCGGGAGGCTCCGCTGTGCCGCTGATCAAAGAAGCGATCGCCAATGGGCGACATGCATCAAGTCGGAGCCGAAACGATTCATTCACACGCTAAGAGACGGGAATTTACAGATGATCGATGCGAAGACGCTTGCAGACCGCTTTCCCGGCGATTTCACCTTTGGCGTCGCCACCGCCGCCTTCCAGATCGAGGGTGCGAGCAAGGCCGACGGCCGCAAGCCGTCCATCTGGGACGCTTTCTGCAACATGCCCGGGCGCGTCCACAATCGCGATAATGGCGACGTTGCCTGCGATCACTATAACCGGCTGGAGCAGGATCTCGATCTTATCAAGGAGATGGGCGTCGAGGCCTATCGCTTCTCGATCGCCTGGCCGCGCATCATCCCTGACGGCGCGGGTCTGGTGAACGAGGCCGGCCTCGATTTCTACGACCGGCTCGTCGACGGCTGCAAGGCGCGCGGGATCAAGACCTTCGCGACGCTCTACCATTGGGATCTGCCGCTGCTGCTTGCCGGTGACGGCGGCTGGACGGCGCGTTCGACCGCCTACGCCTATCAGCGCTATGCCAAGACGGTGATGAGCCGGCTTGGCGATCGTCTCGACGCCGTCGCGACCTTCAACGAACCCTGGTGCATCGTCTGGCTTAGCCACCTCTACGGCATCCATGCCCCGGGTGAGCGCAACATGCAGGCCGCCCTTCACGCCATGCACACCATGAACCTCGCCCACGGCCTGGGTGTCGAGGCGATCCGCTCGGAGGCTCCGAACGTGCCCGTCGGGCTTGTGCTGAACGCCGTCTCGATCATCCCGGGCTCCACCAGGCCGGCCGATCTTGCTGCCGCCGAGCGCGCGCATGAGTTCCACAACGGCGCCTTCTTCGATCCGGTCTTCAAGGGCGAATATCCCAAGGCATTCGTCGAGGCGCTCGGTGACCGCATGCCCGTCGTCGAGGACGGCGACCTGAAGCTCATCAGTCAGACGCTCGACTGGTGGGGTCTGAATTATTACACGCCCGAGCGCGTCGCCGACGATGCCGACCGCAAGGGCGATTTTCCCTGGACCGTGAAAGCGCCGCCGGCAAGCGACGCCAAGACCGATATCGGCTGGGAAATCTATGCGCCGGGCCTGAAGCTCCTGGTCGAGGACCTTTATCGCCGCTACGAGCTGCCGGAGTGCTACATCACGGAGAACGGTGCCTGCGACAATACCGATGTCGCCGATGGCGAGGTCGACGACACGATGCGCCTCGACTATCTCGGCGACCATCTCGACGTTGTGGCCGATCTCATCAAGGACGGCTATCCCATGCGCGGCTATTTCGCCTGGAGCCTGATGGACAATTTCGAATGGGCGGAAGGCTACCGCATGCGCTTCGGGCTCGTCCATGTCGATTACGAAACGCAGCTGCGCACGGTGAAGAAGAGCGGCAGATGGTATCGCGACCTCGCGGGGCAATTTCCGAAAGGAAACCATAAGCCGGGTCAGCGGTCTGTCTAAGCGCGAATTCTACCGGCGGCGGGCAAAAAAATAGACCGACAAAATCTGCAACAGGCGGTTGCTTAAACGTTTCTGAACCCTTGGCTGGCAAAGTCCGATGGTCAGGGAGCGGTAATGCAGATACTCGGAAGGTTGCAGGGTAAGGGATCGGGAATAGGCCGTCACATCACCGTCACGGCTGTCCTCTTCTCCTTTGCTTTCATCGTTGCGGTTGCCACCATCATGGTGCTGACGGCAATCGAACGCGTGGCTGAAAATGCCAATGTCCTTGATGACGCGCGCTCGCGTGAAACGACGATCGGCGCGTTGAAGACCTTCGAGGATCAGCTCGGTGCGACGCTCGACGATTATGCCGCCTGGGACGATGCCGCCGCCAACGTCTACGCAGCCGATGGAATGGCGTGGACGGTCAGCAACTACGGCGAGATGTCGGTCAATAGCTCGCTTTTCGATATGGCGATCGTCATCGATGACGCGAAGAAGTCGATCATAGCCTATCGCGACGGCAAGCCGATGGAGGAGCCGCTCGCAGATTTCTTCGCGCCGTCTCTCTGGACGCTGCTCGACACGGTGAAGGCGGCCGGCCCGGCCGATAGGCCTCAGGCCGTTAGCTTCGTTCGCACCAAACGGGGGATTGCCGCTGCCGGCGTAGCGCTGGTGCGGCAAAAATCCGGGGCACTCGATGTGCCGGCCGGTCAACATCGCTATCTTATTTTCGCCCGGCATCTCGATGACGACAGGGTGAGCGCGCTCGGTCAGACCTATGTCATCGGCGGCCTGCGGCTGGCGCCACCGACCTTCGAAGCCGAGTATCTCGTGCCTATCGTCGATCCGATGGGGGCAACGCTCGGCAAGCTCGTCTGGACCTCGCGCGCACCGGGGAATATCGCCTATGCGCAGGTGCGGCCGATGGTCATCGAGGCTCTCGGTCTGGTCGGCTTGTTTTTCGTGGTGCTGCTGGCCATCGGCTGGCTCGCCGGCCGCCGCCTGAAGGCGGAGGAGAACAGCGCCCGCGAGGAGGCGCTGCGCGACAGGCTGAGCGGGCTCTCCAATCGCGACGGTCTCGGGCTGGCCGTCGACCGTTTCGTCGCCGAAGCCCGCCAGAGCAAGCGCAATGTGCTGCTCCTCTATCTCGACCTCGACGGTTTCAAGGAAGTCAATGACAGCTATGGACACGGCACCGGCGACCAGTTGATCCGCGCGGTCGCGGCCGGGCTCAAGGTGTTGATCCCACAAGGCGCGGTTCTCGCCCGCATCGGCGGCGATGAATTTGCGATCGCCTTTCTCTCGGACGGCGAGAATGCCGCCGCGCTGCAGCTTTCCGAGCAGATCCTCGATTTTCTGGTCGATCCGCTGGAGATCGGTCGCCGCGTCGTCGTCGTCGGCGCCAGCATCGGCATCGCCATGTCGCCTGCCGGCGCAATCGACCGCGAAGAGCTGGTGCGCCGCTCCGATCTTGCCATGTATAAGGCGAAGGAGGCCGGTCGCGCACGCATGACGCTCTACGATCCGTCGATGGATGCGGACCGCGAGCAGCGCAATGCGCTGGAGCTCGATCTCAGAATCGCCATCGAAAGCGGCGACCTGACGCTTGCCTATCAGCCACTGGTCGATGCAGCCACGCAGGCGCTGACCGGCGTCGAGGCGCTGGTGCGCTGGAACCGTCCGGGCCACGGCCCTGTTTCGCCCGAGGTATTCATTCCGATCGCCGAGACCAGCGGCCTCATCGAATCGCTCGGCCTGTTTGTGCTGCGCAAAGCCTGCGAGACGGCCAAGCAATGGCCGGAACTCAATGTCTCGGTCAACGTCTCGCCCGGACAGTTCCGCAATCCCGCCTTCACCGACTATGTGCGCTACGTGTTGAAGCAGACGGAGATCGAGGCCAGCCGCATCACGCTGGAGATTACCGAAGGTTACATGATCCAGAATCCGCAGCGGACCCGCCAGTCGATCGAACGGCTGAAGGGGCTGGGGGTCAAAGTGGCGCTCGACGACTTCGGTTCCGGCTTCTCCTCGATCGGTTATCTCAGGCAGTTCGGCTTCGACCGCATCAAGATCGACCGCTCGCTGGTCATGGGCGTCAACGAGGACAAACGCCAGCGCGAAATGCTGCAGGCGACGGTGGCGCTTGCCCGCTCGCTCGATATTCCGGTGACGGCCGAAGGCATCGAGACCGAGGGGCAGGCAGTCGCCATGCGCCTGTTCGGCTGCGACTGTCTGCAAGGTTATCTGTTCGGAAAGCCGATGGTGGCCGAGCGAATTACCGACATGCTCAACGAGCTGCGCGCCGCGGAGCCATCGGCCCAGCGCCGTCTCGGCGCGGCCTGACGACGACATTTTCGGATAGCAAGCCCGTCCAACGGCAACGGGTCAGCTGCCGATATGCCGCTGGCCGCGTTTTCTTGCCAGCGCGATCTGATGTTGCCGCTGACGGTAGCGCAGCCGGTCTTCCGCCGTGCGCGTGTGATAGCAGTGGCTGCAGGAAACGCCTTCCTCGTAGAGCGGCGAGGTGATTTCCTCTGAAGTGATCGGGTTGCGGCAGGCGTGGCACAGCCGGTGCTCACCTTCTTTCAGGCCGTGTTCGACGGACACACGCTCATCGAAGACGAAGCAGGCGCCGTCCCAGAGGCTTTCCTCCGGCGGCACGTCCTCCAGATATTTCAGGATGCCGCCCTTCAGATGGTAGACCTCGTCGAAGCCCTCAGCCTTCATGAAGGCCGTGGCCTTCTCGCAGCGTATGCCGCCGGTGCAGTACATGGCGATCTTCGGCTTGTTGTGCAGGCCGGAATTCTGACGCACCCAATCCGGAAATTCGCGGAACGTCTTCGTCTTCGGGTCGATCGCGCCGCGAAAGGTGCCGATCGCCGTCTCGTAATCGTTGCGGGTATCGATGACGATCGTATCGGGATCGGAAATCAGCGCGTTCCAGTCCTGAGGCACCACATAGGTGCCGACCACCTTGTTGGGGTCGATGTCTTCGACGCCCATGGTGACGATTTCCTTTTTCAGCTTCACCTTCAGGCGCAGGAAAGGCATCTTCGACGCGCGGCTTTCCTTGTGCTCCAGGCTCGAAAATTCCGGCTGGGCACGCAGGAAGGCGAGCACGGCGCCAATGCCGGCATCCGGTCCCGCGATCGTTCCGTTGATGCCCTCATGCGCCAGAAGCAGCGTTCCCTTGACGCCGTTCTCTTCGCAAAGCGTCTGCAGCGGCGCTTGCAGGCTGGCAAAGCGCGGTACGGAAACGAAATGGTAGAGCGCCGCTACGAGGAACGGGCCGGTGTGTGTCAGGCTGTCGGTCATGCGCGGGAAATACAGAAAATCGGCGGCTCGCGCAATTGCCTTCGCCGGTAGCGGCTTTGACGATTACCGATTATGCTTTCGCCTTCCATTCCGAAAACGGCCGCACGCCGAAGCTTCGGTCGGGAGTGTCGTCGAGAATGCTGATGAACTCGATCGAGTGCCCATCCGGATCCTTGAAATAGATCGACAGGGCCGGCATCCAGCCGAGAACCACCGGCTCCGCCGCCGGTTCGCCGGTGAAGCCGAGAGGTTCGACACCCTTTGCCTTGAGAGCGGCGGGCGCCTGCAGCACGCCTTCGACAGTCATGCGGAAGGCAATGTGCAGCCGCATCCTCAGGGGTCCGGTTCCGGTTTCCCAAAGGCCGAGCATGCCGGTCTTCCTGTCGTCCACCCAGAGGAAGGTGACTTTGCGCTCCTCGAATGACGCCGCCGGTTCGAGCCTGACGACATCCCGGTAGAAATCCGTGGACGTGTTGAGGTCGGCAACGGTCAGATGGGTCTCGTAGAGCCCGAGCAGCTTTGGCATTGCAGCATTTACGGCAATCATTTTTTCCTCGCGGTCAGGTCTGCTTGGTCGCGACTGCCGGAGGGTAGGACCTCAAGTCTGGTTGAGGTCAATGGGCTTCTTTCGACATTTCAGAGGCGCTGGCGCAATCGAAATAATGACGCCGCCGCTCAATTTGCGGCCGTCAGCCAGAGCAGTTCGATGCGCTGCGCTTCGTCATCAGGATCATCGGCGAAAACGGCTTCGGCTTTGACAAGCGCCTGCCGCCGGTCTTCCTGCTGGCGGAAGATGATGGCGTCGAGCAGATGCGCCAGATCGTCATTGCGGGTGAAGAGCTGCGGCTCGGCTTCCACCAGTTCGCAGAGCACTGCCAGGTCGTGAATATGGCCGAGATCCTCGACGAGCTCCTTGGCCGCATCGCGTTTGGCCTTCATCGCGCCCGGCCAGATGTCGCGCAACAGGGCGTGATAGAGTCGATAATCGTAGGTGCGTTTGCGCAGAACATGGAAATCGTCGGCCGACGCCTCGCCGTGGCAGGCGGCCAGCGCGGTCCCGGCCTTTCGCGCGGTGCGGCGCCAGCTCTTCGCCAGCATGCGGGCATTCTTGCGATGACCGCTATCAAATGAGACTGTATCGAGTGCGGCGATCGCTTCCTTCAGAACGTCCGAGGTTTCCGCGAGCCGCTGCTCCAGGCCGCTTTCGGCCTCCGCCATCCAGTCACGGCGGCCTTCGAGAACGGTGACGATCCGTCCGAGCGCTTCCCCCTCTTCTTTTCCGCGGGCTGAATGCTGCAGATATTGCGCCGTGCCGATGAGGGCGGCGGCGTCGCGGATTGCCGACAGCGAGCCTGCGGCATCGCGCAGCCTTGCATTTTCGCGGTCCTGAAAATCCGGCACGTCGCGCGCGACGAGCCGGTAGAGCGAGCGCAACCGCTTCAGGTTCTTGCGGAAGGAGTGGATCGCCTCATGCGCGCCGTCCGGCCGCTCCTCAAGGACCGCGATAGCGCTTTCCAGCTGCTCGGTCGCGACGTCGCGGAACGCCTCGGTGAAATCGGCGTTAGGCCGAATGCGATAGGCCATGCCTGTCATGCCCGTATTCTGTGGCGAGGGCCTGGTTGGAATAGCGGAAATCGCCAGTCACTTCGCGGCCAAGCCAGCTGGGCAGGGTCGGGTCGTCGGTTTCCGACGTCATTTCGACCTCGGCGATCACCAATCCGCGATGCTCGCCGGCAAAGACGTCGACCTCCCAGACGAAACCTTGATGCGGAACGCGGTAACGCGTTTTTTCGATGACGATGCCGATCGCATTTTCCAACAGTTCTTCGGCATCGGCAATCGGGATGTCAAATTCGAATTCGTCGCGGGTGATGGCGCTGCGGCCGATCTTGATCGTCAGCTTCGCCTTCCGGCCGTCGAGCGTGCGCACCCGGACGGAGCGGTCGTCCATTGAGGCGATGTAACCCTGCTTGAGCACGGATTTCGTCTCGACGGCGGATCGCCATCCATCGCTGCGTACCAGAAACTTCCGCTCGATCTCTTTCGCCATGTCAGTGAACCTTTTGTGACGATCGTCGCACGGTAGACCAATTTCCACGCATTTCCTACCCATCTTCTCATGCGACCGGGTTTTATCTCGACAAGGGTCGGCGGGGGCGTTATTCGGGATGCAATTTCAATCGTTTCAAGGAGGTCGCGCGACCATGGGCGAGAAAACAGAAAAACTCCTTTCCATCCTGAAACTCCAGCCGGTCGTCCCGGTCCTGATCGTCGATGATGCCAAGTCGGCGGTGCCGCTGGCCCGCGCGCTCGTCGCCGGCGGCCTGAAGGCAATCGAGATCACCATGCGCACGCCGGCGGCCCTCGAAGCGGTGCGGGCCGTCGCTGCCGAGGTCGAGGGCGCTGAAGTCGGCGCCGGCACGATCCTGAATGCCGCCCATTGGCAGGCCGCCGTCGAGGCCGGTTCGAAGTTCATCGTCAGCCCGGGCACGACGCAGGAGCTGCTCGATGCTGCCGCCGATTCCGATGTGCCGCTGCTTCCGGGCGCTGCGACTGCCAGCGAAGTCATGGCGCTGCGCGAAGAAGGTTACCAGGTGCTGAAGTTCTTCCCTGCCGAGCAGGCCGGCGGCGCCGCCTTCCTCAAGGCGCTTTCCTCACCCCTTGCCGGCACGCTGTTTTGCCCGACCGGCGGCATTTCGCTGAAGAACGCCAATGATTACCTGTCGCTGCCGAACGTCATCTGCGTCGGCGGTTCCTGGGTGGCGCCGAAGGAACTGGTCGCTGCCGGCGATTGGGCAGGCATTACCAAGCTCGCGGCGGAAGCGGCGGCGCTGAAGGCCTGAGATCGTATTTTCTTAGGGTGGGTGTGAACCCCCCTCTATCCTGCCGGACATCTCCCCCACAAGGGGTGAGATCGGCAGGAGGTTAGCCTTTCCTCCCCATCGTGGCTGTCAGTTGTTTGGGGAAGCCCTCACGCCCAGCCAATCTCCCTCCTTGTGGGGGAGATGCACGGCAGGGCAGAGGGGGTGCGCCTCTTGGCGAGCCCTCACATTTGTATTTCAACCGTCGCAAACCTATGTACTCCTCCAGCTTCAAACAGGGAGATGACGAGGAATGTTCGACGCAAAGAAGCTTCTCGACCAGTTCTTGGGTTCGCAGGTGCCGGGTCTCGGCGGTTCGGTCCGTGACAGGGCCGGCGATGCCGTCCAGACGGCAAAGAACAATCCGATGAAGACCGGTGCGATCGCCGCCGCGCTTCTCGGCACCAAGACCGGCCGCAGTATTGCCGGCAATGCCCTGGCGATCGGCGGTCTTGCCGCCATTGCCGGCCTTGGTTACCAGGCCTACAAGAATTATCAGGCGGGGCAGGCGCCCGCAGCCCCCTCGGATGCACCCTCGGCAAACAATCCGGTACTTCTGCCGCCGCCTGTCGAATCCGGTTTCGGGCCGGCGTCTCCTGCCGGCAGCAATGAATTCGTACTGGTCCTGATCCGCGCGATGATTGCCGCCGCCAAAGCGGACGGCCATATCGACGCCGCCGAACGTGCGCTCATCATGGACAAGATCACCGCCGCCGACGTCAGTGGCGAGGCCGCCGCCTTCATCGAGCGCGAACTCGCGTCGCCGACGGATATCGATGCGCTCGTCGCCGCTGCCGTCACGGAAGAGCAGCGCGTCGAGCTCTACACCGCCTCGCGGCTCACCATCGATCCGGATTCGCGCGCCGAACGCGGCTACCTCGATCTGCTTGCCGGCCGGCTCGGTCTCGCCGACCAGCTGGTCGACCATATCGAGGCGACGGTGTCGTCCGCCAAGACCACCTTGTCACAGTAACATCTCGGCCGGTTGCCTTTGTCGGGCGGCTGGCCTATCCACTCCTAGACAAGGGGAGTGAACATGCGCGATCTTGCAAATTTCAAGGGCTGCCCGGCGCCGAAGCCGGTCACGCTGAAGGGCCGTTTCGTCACTGTCGAGCCCTATCGGCGCGCGGAACATCTCGAGGCGTTGTGGGACGGGCTCGGCGGCATGGGCATCAACCCGCTGCTGCTTTATTTCGCGCAGGACGATTTCTCCGGTATCGAAGATTTCGCCAACTGGCTGGAGGCCGTCCACACCAAGTCGGGCTGGCTCACTCATATCTTCCGCGACAACGCCAGCGGCAAGATTGTCGGCATGGCGAACTATATGCGCGCCGACCCGGCAAATGGTGTCGTCGAGATCGGCGGCGTGGCGCATGGGTCCGATATGAGCCGTTCGCCGCTGTCCACCGAGGCGCACTACCTGATGGCCAAACATGTCTTCGAAGATCTCGGCTACCGCCGCTACGAATGGAAATGCGACAATAACAACGAGGCGAGCAAGACGACGGCGGTGCGGTACGGCTTCAGCTTCGAAGGGGTGTTCCGTCAGCACATGATCTCCAAGCATCGCAACCGCGACACCGCCTGGTTCTCGATGATCGATGCCGATTGGCCGCTGATCAACGATGCTTTCGAGGCCTGGCTTTCGCCCGATAATTTCGACGTCGCCGGCAAACAGATCCGACGCCTGCACGACATTCGTGCCGATCTGGAGAAGGAAAGGCTCGCGTGACCCCCGAGAGCCGCTCGCAGGCGACTGCCGCCGCCATCATCCTGCTCGGCGCCGGCCTCGTCATCTATTTTCTGCCGACCATCGTTTTATGGATCGGCAATTTCTCGCCGGTGCTGGGAATTGCCGTCGGCGTCTGCCTGATCATGGCGTTTTTCGCGGTCTTCTGGCTCAGGGCGCGTTACCAGCGCGGCCGAAAAAAATAAGGTCAGCCTTGCAGGGAGGCGCCGAGCAGCAGGACGCCCATGAGGATGACCAGCAGGGCGCCGAGGATTTCGATGGCGTTGCCGATCCAGACCGAGGTGGTCGAGCCGCGCCCGGAGAGGCGGATGGCAGCACCCTTGGCGGTGACGGCGAGAGTGGCAAGCAGCGACACGGTGATTGCCGTGCCGAGCGACATGGCGGCGACCGACAGCATGCCGCCGAGATAGAGACCGTTCAGCAGCGAAAAGGTCATGACCAGAAGCGCACCGGAGCACGGGCGGAGGCCGACGGCCACGATCGCCGACCAGGCTTCGCGGACGCTGAACTTGTCGCCGGCGAGCAGGGCCGGATCCGGCACATGTGCATTGCCGCAGGTCTCGCAGACCATGCCCGGAACGAAGGTGTGGCCGGCGTCCACGGCCTGCGCCTTGCCATTGAAGGCATAGGCCTGGCGTTCGGCGGCGTTGTCCTTCCAATCGAGCATCATGCTGACCGGACCGGCGGAGGTGGCCATCAGCCGGCGGCGCGGCAAATTGCCCGCCATCGAGCGCAGTTTGCGAAACAGCAGCCAGCCGCCGAAGAGGATGACCATGACGAAGCTTGCGATTTCCATCGCATGGGTCGCGGCCGTCAGCGTGATGCCGGTGCCGCGCAGCACCAGCCAGGCGCCGCCGACCAGGGCGACGGCGACGACCCCCTGGATGAAGGCCGAAATGAAGGAAATCACCACGCCGCGCTTCAGCTCGACCTCGTTGGCGATCATGTAGGAGGAGATGACCGCCTTGCCGTGGCCGGGGCCGGCGGCATGGAAGACGCCGTAGGCGAAGGAAAGACCGATCAGCGATGTCAGCTGCCACGGATCCTCGCGCATGCCCTTCAAGGCATCCGTCAGCGCCCGGTAGAAGGCCTGCTGTTCATAGTTCACATAGAGCAGAAGCGGTGCGAACGGCCCGCCGGTCGGTTGAAAACTCGGTTCGGCCGTACCGATGCCGAGCGGCGATTGCGCGTGGGCAAGGCTTGCCGCCGTCACGAGCGCAAGCAGTGCTGCGGAAAGGATGAGGGGGCGTTTCATCAACATGTGATCTCCAGCCGCGTGGCGAAGAGCTTGGACATGTTGGTGCCGGTCGGATCGTTGAAGAAGGCATCCGTCAGCGACTGCTTGTTTTGCGAGATCACCTCGTCGGCATCCGGTCTCACCACCTGGTGTTTGCAGGCCTTGAAGTTGTCGCCGACCGTGGAGAGTTCGTTGTCGGTCGGAAAGTCGATCGACGTATAGAGCGTCGGGTCGTAGACGCCGAAAGTGAGCCTGCCCTTGAGTGGCATCTTCTCCGCCGGCTTGACCGCGAAGAACATCAGGAGCTGGCCGTTCTTATAATCGACATGGATGATGTCAGGCTGCTGGACGGTGACGTTCTTCCCGTTGACCGTCAGATTCATGTAGTAGTCGTAATCGGCAAGCGACTGCTTCACCGTTTTCCCGACCTGCGCGAGTTCGTTCGGCTCCAGCTTCAGATCGGTGTTCTTGTCGAAATCCATGACGACCGAGGAGGAGAAGACCTCGTCGAAGCGCCAGACATTACGCAGTTCCTCGATGCTGCCGTCGGCGCCGGCGACGACTTCGAGCCGCGCCTCCACGAAGATATGCGGATGCGCAAGGGCGGCGGCCGGCGCCAGCGAAAGAAGCGCGGCTATCAATGGTATGGATTTTTTCATGCGTCCCGCTGCCTTATTCGCTCGACCCGAGTTCTTGCCAGAAATTGGGACGGAATTGGGACCGGCTTGCGGCCGATGCCGATCGTCGACGTCCGATCGCCCAGTCGGGCGGGTTCTTTCGGCCCAGCCTCACGGATGCTTCTTGAACCAGTTGTGCAGGTAGTCGACGAAGATCCTCACCTTGGCCGGCAGGTAGCGCCGGTGCGGGTAGACGGCATAGATGCCGCGGTCGGTCGGGATGTAATCGTTAAACAGCGTCAGCAGTTCGCCGCTCTCGATCGGCTTGCGGGCGACGAAATCGGGGATGAGAGCGATGCCGATGCCGGCGAGGGCGGCGCGCAATGTCGCATGCGGACTGTTGACCTCTATCGGCCCGGAGACGGCGACGGTGAAGGTTGTGTTATCGGGGTTGTAGAAGCGAATGCTCCCCTGGGTGCGCGAATTGGTATCGACGATGAAGGGGACATTGGAGATGTCGCTCGGATGCTCAAGATCGGGATGGCGCTCGATAAAATCCGGGGTGGCGCAGAGATGGACGCGGAAATCGGAGATCTTGCGGGCGATCATGCCGGAATCTTCGAGCTTGGAAATCCGGATCGCCACGTCGAAGCCTTCCTCGATCAGGTCGACGAATCGGTCATCGGCGGCGATCTCCAGCGAAAGGTCCGGGTTCTCGGCGGCAAAATCGATCAGCGACTGGCCGACGTCGGCGTCGACGAAGGTGCGGGGCACCGAGATGCGCAGCCGTCCCTTCAACTGGGCGTTGTTTTCGCGCACGAGATCGGCAAGATTGTCGATCTCCTTCAGAATATCGGAGGCGCTGCGGTAATAGGTGTGGCCGGCTTCGGTCATCGAGAACTGCCGGGTGGTGCGGTTGAGCAGCAGAGCGCCGAGTTCGTCTTCCAGTTCGCGCACATATTTGGAAAGCAGCGCCTTCGAGCGGCCGGTGCGCCGTGCGGCGGCGGAAAAGCCTTCGGCCTCGACGACATCGATGAAGGCGCGTATGCGGGTCAGAGTGTCCATGGCGCTTCCCCAAGCTGTTTCGAAACATTGAACAAATTGGCCCGACCTGTTCAATTATTTTTTTGACCTCCAGATCAAAAAAACGCTTGATTGTGAAGGCGAATATTCTTATTTCCACCTCAGCCCAAAGTCGCACGTGCCCATGGGTGTCCGCCGAACCCTCGAATTGGTGAGGAAATCGGTAAGGTACCTGGAATTAACCCCTCCAGTCGCTATTCCGGCCAACCGGAAAATGCGAGGACGCCTGAAGCAACGACGGTGCGGGCCTTTTTGTTCTCTCCCTGCTTTCCATCAGCGGGGGTTACTGAAGAGGCACACCATCATTGCCGGAAGTGCGGTTGGGATTCTCCCTCCAATCCATGGCAGACAAAGCCGAACTTACACCGCGTCCGCGGCGTTGGTTCACTATCCGCGCATCGAGCGCTTGCTATGGTTCCGGGGTCTCCACCGGCTGGTTCCAATGCGAGTTCTCGTATGCCCTTTGTCCTCCGGTTCATGCCGGAGCTCTGGAATTGGAAGAGGGAATCGATATGACCACCCAGCGCATCCGCGACTTTCTCGCAACCCGACGTCCCGACGGTCCCTGCCTCGTGGTCGACCTCGACGTCGTTCGCGACAATTTCCACGCCTTCCGTCACGCGATGCCGGACAGCGCCATCTACTACGCCGTCAAGGCCAACCCGGCTCCTGAGGTGCTGAAGCTGCTCGCAGGCCTCGGCTCCAATTTCGATTGCGCATCCGTTGCCGAAATCGAAATGGCGCTCGAAGCCGGCGCGACCGCTGCCCGCATCTCCTTCGGCAACACGATCAAGAAGGAACGCGACGTCGCCCGCGCGCATGCACTTGGCGTCAGCCTCTTTGCGGTCGACAGCCACGAGGAAGTCGAGAAGATCTCGCGCGCCGCTCCCGGCGCCCGCGTCTTCTGCCGCGTGCTGACCGATGGCGAAGGCGCCGAATGGCCGCTGTCGCGCAAGTTCGGCTGCGTTCCGCAGATGGCCGTCGACGTTCTCGTCTACGCCCATCAGCTCGGCCTGCAGTCCTACGGTGTCTCGTTCCATGTCGGTTCGCAGATGACCAAGGTCGATGCCTGGGATTCGGCACTTGCCGATGCCAAGCGCGTCTTCGTCTCGCTTGCCAAGCAGGGCATCCACCTGCAGATGGTCAACATGGGCGGTGGCTTCCCGACCAAGTATCTGCGCGACGTTCCGTCCGCAGAAGCTTACGGCAAGTCGATCTACCAGGCGCTGCGCACGCATTTCGGCAACCAGATCCCGCAGACGATCATCGAGCCGGGCCGCGGCATGGTCGGCAATGCCGGCGTCATCAAGGCTGAAGTCGTTCTGATTTCGAAGAAGTCGGACAATGACGATGCCCGCTGGGTCTTCCTCGACATCGGCAAGTTCGGCGGTCTCGCCGAGACGATGGACGAAGCCATCCGCTATCCGATCCGCACGGAGCACGACGGCGACGAGATGGAGCCCTGCGTCATCGCCGGCCCGACCTGCGATTCGGCCGACGTGCTCTACGAGAAGAACCTCTATCCGCTGCCGATCTCCCTTTCGATCGGCGACGAGGTCCTGATCGAAGGCACCGGCGCCTATACGACGACCTATTCGGCGGTCGCTTTCAACGGTTTCGAGCCGCTGAAGGCCTACGTCATCTAAGGTCGTTTCCGCCGGCCCCGTAACCAGCCGGGGCGGCAACTTCACAATTTTCCTTCATCGCCGCTGATAACGGTATTGGGTACGGGAGGCCAAGATGGCCGCTGTTCTTGATTCTGTCCGCGCATTCTTTGCGCCCACCACCTTTGCCATCGACGCCGAAAATCCCTCGGATGTCGTTGCCCGTGAAAACCTACTCGACCGCGTCATGGGGCCGGATCGCCGCAAGAAGTCGTCGGAGAAGATCCGCCGCAACCGTGTTCCGGCCGAGGGCCTGGCGCTGGTCGCGCGTGACCGCGACGGTCATGTCATCGGCACGGTGCGGCTCTGGAACGTCGAGGCCGGCGTCAACGATGCAGGCACGCCGATCAACGCGCTGCTGCTCGGTCCGCTCGCCGTCGATTCCCGTCACGGCGGCAAGGGCATCGGCGCGGCGCTGATGCGTGCGGCGATCCTCGAAGCAAAGAACCGCGGCCATGGCGCCGTCCTGCTCGTCGGCGACGCCGCCTATTACGAGCGTTTCGGCTTCTTTGCCGAAAAGGCTCGCCATCTCGTCATGCCCGGTCCGTTCGAACGCTCGCGCTTTCTTGCGCTCGAGCTTACGGAAGGCTGGCTTGACTGCGCGGCCGGCATGATCGTCCCGTCCGGGCGCCTGCTGGCCAGCGCGCCGGTTCGCCGCGCCGCCTAACCCATCGGCTGGCCGGGGTCGGATATCCTTCCTCCGGCCGGCAATATCCGCGCCGCTTGACCATGCAGGCAGGCGGGCCTGCCGTGGTCGCGGCGCGGATTGTCTTCCCGCCCGGCGGCGTGGGCGAAGCGGGCACCGCGGCCACCGGTGCACTGGCAACACAATCGCGTGAAAAATGCGGTCGGCCCGCGACCCTGTCGCGGCAATACCTTATCTTGCCCCGCATGGTCCGCGCTCTCTCGCTGCTGTTTTTCTTTTTTCTGTCGCTTGCCGCAGCGGCGCCGGCTGCCGCCCAGAGCACGGCCCGCGCCGTCACCGGGCTTGGTCCGCGTCTCGATCGGGCGGCCAGCGACCCGGCGATGCGGCCGCTCAAAACGGTGATCGTCGCGCGCGGCGGACGCGTGCTTGCCGAACGCGGCTTCCGCGGACATTCTCCGGCGGAATCGGCCAATATCAAATCCGCTTCGAAAGCGATCGTTTCGGCGCTTGTCGGCATCGCCATCGGCAAAGGCCTGCTTGAGGGACCCGATCAGAAGATCGCGCCGATCCTGAAAGCCGATCTGCCTGAAACACCGGATCCGCGTCTCAACGACATCACGATCGGCAATCTTCTCTCCATGCAGACGGGGCTCGATCGCATGTCCGGACCGAATTACGGCCGCTGGGTCTCCTCGCGCAACTGGGTGCGTTTTGCGCTTTCGCAGCCTTTCGTCGATCGGCCCGGCGGCGAAATGCTCTATTCCACCGCATCCACGCATCTGCTTTCGGCCATTCTCACCAGGGTCGGCCGCCGCTCGACGCTGGCGTTGGCGCGCGATTGGCTCGGCCCGGTCGAGGGTTTTCGCATCGGTGCATGGGAGCAGGATCCGCAGGGCATCTATCTCGGCGGCAATCAGATGGCGATGAGCGCGCGCTCCTTGCTTGCCTTCGGCGAACTCTATCGCAACGGCGGCAAGACCGCCGAAGGCCGCCAGGTCGTCCCCGGGGACTGGATTTCCCAGTCATGGCAGCATCAGACCAACTCACGTTTCTCCGGCGATGAATATGGCTATGGCTGGTTCACCCGGCAGATCGGCGGCGAGCAGGTGCATTTTGCCTGGGGTTACGGCGGTCAGATGCTCTATATCGTGCCGTCGCTCGATCTGACGGTCGTCATGACTTCCGAGGAGAGCGGCCCCTCGGCGCGAAACGGCTACAGAGATCTGCTGCACGGCCTGCTGGCGGATATCATCGGCGCGGTGCGGGCCGCTTGAAAAAACGGTGATCGATAAATTTTTAGCAAAGCCTCCAATCAAACCGCAAAAGGCTTCCTGTAGGGTCCGCGAGAATTTCGGGAAAGCGTCATGCTGCTGGATCTCAGGACGATCTATTTTATTGTTGCCGTGAGCTGTTTCGTGCTGGGCATTCTCCAGCTTGCAGCCTATGCCACTGGCCGCTTCGACAGGTGGCCGCTCTGCTGGGGTTTAAGCAACCTGCTTGTCGGCGTCGGATCCTTCCTCGTCGCGCTGCGCGGTATCGTTCCCTATTCGGTTTCGGTCGACGGCGGCAATATCGTCACCATCGCTGGCTACATGCTGATGTTCTTTGCCGTGCGCATCTTTTCCGGACGGGGTCTCGACCAACGCTATTTCTGGCTTGCGATCCTCCTCGTCAGCGTGCCTGTCGTGCTTATCGTCAGCGACCCCACCGCGGTATCGGCAAGGCTCCTCTATGTCTCCGTCATCTGCTGCCTCTGCGATCTTGCCATTGCGAGGGAAGCCGTCAGCATCGTCCGGCGCGAAAGGCTGTATTCGGCAGCCCTGCTTGTCGGTCTTTACATTTGCACAGCGATGATTTTTGCCGCGCGCAGCATTCTTGCGGCAACCGGCGAGATCGGCGGGCCGGATCCTTTCGGCGCCAGCGCGGCTCATAGCTGGATGGCGGTGTCGGCCGTCGCCTTCATCATGCTGCGCAGCATGGCGATGGTGCTGATGGCGGCCGAGCGTAGCCGAAATCAGCTGACCGAACTCGCCCATCACGATCCGCTGACCGGTGCGCTCAATCGCGGGGGACTTGCCCAGCGTTTGCCCGCTCTCGGCTCTCAGCCGGTTTCGCTGCTGATCATCGATATCGACCATTTCAAACAGCTGAACGATAGGCACGGCCACGCCGCCGGCGACGAGATCCTGCGGCTCTTTGTCAATGTTTCGAGAAACATCATGCAGCCCCATGATCTGCTCGCCCGGCAAGGCGGCGATGAGTTCCTGGCGGTGCTGAAAAAGGCTTCCCAAGAAGAGGCGGTAGCGATCGCCGAGCGCATTCGTCTCACTTTCGCAGCCGCCGTCATGCAACGGCCGGATCTGGCCGTCTTTCCGACGCTGAGCATCGGCGTCGCCACGCGCGCGCAAAGCGACGGGGATTTCGGGCAGTTGGTCCACAAGGCGGATGAAGCGCTCTATCGCTCGAAGCGCGAAGGCCGCAACCGCGTCGAAGCCTTCTGGGAAAGTCAGCAGGCGGCGTAGCGAAACATCTAGATATTCTGATCCATCGTTTCGGCCGGGATTTCATCGGCGCGGTGAATGCGCACGACCGTGGCCGGCACGCCGGCGACCGTGCAATGTTCGGGAACCGCTTTTAGCACGACGCTGCCGGCGGCGATCTTGCTGAAGGCGCCGATTTCGATATTGCCGAGAATCTTGGCGCCGGCGCCGATCATCACGCCGTGGCGGATCTTCGGGTGGCGGTCGCCGGTTTCCTTGCCGGTGCCGCCGAGCGTCACATTCTGCAGGATCGATACTTCGTCCTCGATCACTGCGGTTTCGCCGATGACAATGCCCGAGCCATGATCGAGCATGATGGAAGCGCCGATCCGTGCGGCCGGATGGATATCCGGGCCGAAGACCAGCGAGGCAAGATTGGAGAGCCAGGTGGCGATTTCCGGCCGGCCGGCATTCCAGAGCGCGTGGGCGATGCGGTGCGTCTGCAGCGCATGAAAACCCTTAAGGTTGAGGAGCGCGTGCAGGAACGTCGTGCAGGCCGGGTCGCGCTCGCGCACGGCTGCGAGATCGGCCTCGATCTTCCGCATGATATCGTCGGTGAGGGTGGAGAGGATAAGATCGAACAGATTGCCTGTTTCCACCTGCGTCACCGAAAGCCGCGCCGCCAGCACCCGGGCGATGATCTCATTGTTGCCGGTGGCATCCGTTACCTCTGTGGCCAGCAGCCGTCGCAAGATCGGCTCGCGCACGGCAAGTTCGGCCGCCTCGGCGCGGATCACCGCCCAGACGGAGGCATTGTCCGGGGACGGCGGCTGTTGTTCGGCCAAACCGAGGCCGGTCGATTTCGGCATTCCCGTTTCCTCTGTCAGCGACAGCGCAGCCACTTGCTGCGCGCGGTTCATGTTTCGCCTGGCTAGAGCATGATGCCGAAAAGTGTGAGCGGTTTTCGGACGACATCATGCTCTAACTCTTTAATTTAGAACAGGATGATTTTAGGCCGACCGGGCCTAAAATCATCCTGTTCTAGGGCATTTGGCAAGTCCGATGTTCTACGGCCCTGGATCAGACGGCTGTAGGCCAGGCGTCAGCTCCGGAAGCCGGCGCCAGTGATAGAGCACGTCGGGCTCCTTTTCCTCGTTGTCGAGACCATCGGTTTTTTCCTCGACGGAAAAACCGTGCCGCTCGTAGAAAGCGCGGGCGCCGCTGTTGCGCTGGAACGTCCAGAGCCTGATTTCATCCATCTCCTCCCGGGCGCAGCCGAGCAGCAGGGAGCCGATGCCGATATTCTGGAAATCAGGGAGAACGTAAAGCTGTTCGATCCAGCCGTCACCATAGGCGATAACGCCGACCAGCCGGTTTCCGATCTTGGCGCCGAGGATGGTGCAATTCGGCAGGAGATGCGTGCGCCAGTACTGCTCTTCCTCCTCAGGCGTATGCAGATCCGGCAGCCAAGGCAATCGCCGCCACAGGGCGACGCGCCTGATTGCCGCCGCCGCCTGCATATGCTCGGCGCCAAGCGCCACGATCTCCGGTTCGGTCACGGCGTCGCCCATTGCCGGTAACAGGAACTCACGCCGAAATATCGATGACGCCACAATCGCCGGCTTCGGAGGCGAAAGCGAGCAGCTTGCCGTTTGCGCTCCAGCTCATCGCCGTGATCGCGCCCTTGCCGGGGCGGCGCAGCAGCGCTTCCTTGCTGTCGGCGATGCGTACGGCCAGAATCATGCCGTCGATGAAGCCGATGGCAAGGATGTCCTCCAGCGGATGGAACCTGACCGAGGTCGCCATGATATTGGCGCGGGTGCCGAGTTCGAGCGGCGCCTTGCCCATCGGCCCGTCCTTGCCCTGGAAGGGCCAGACGATGGCTGCGGGCGCGCCCGATGAGGCGAGCCATTTGCCCTTCACCGACCAGGACAGCGATTTCACCTTGGCGGGATAGCCGGTCATGCGCATGTGCCGGGCCTCGGCGCCGGGTTTGCTGTCGAGCTTCCAGCCGTGCAAGGCATTTTCCTGCATCGAAGTGACGAGAAAATTGCCGTCAGGCGAGAAGGTGACGCCGGTATGGGCGCCCTTCCATTCGAGATCGACCGGTTTGGCGCTCGTGCCGACCCAATGCAGCGACACGCCATTGTAACGGGCGGCGGCGATGCGCAGGCCTTTCGGCGCGAAGGCGATGCCTTCGACGGTGCGTTCCTCCGGGAATTCCTTGGTGGTGCCGTCAGCGAGGCGAACGAGCGAGCTCTTGCCATGAGAATAGGCGACGGCGCCCTGCGGGCCGGCCGCGACCTGCGAGATCCACTTGCGCGGCGCCGTCGCGAGTTCGCTGACGCTGCCGTCGGCGGCAATGCGCAGCACCTTGCCGTCCTCGCCGCCCGAGATCAGGCTGTCGCTATAGGGATCGCGGATGGCGGTGAGCATGCCCTGATGGGCCTCGCAAACCCTCTCGCCGCCGTCCAGCCGATGAAACGTGCCGTTTGCGTTTGCGAAGAAGGGGATGTCACCTAAAAATTCGACGGCCAGAACGTGGCCGTCGAGATCAAGCGGTGCAACTGTCGGCATCAGGCGGCTGCCTCGCATGCCTTGAAGGAGGCCTCGAGCTTTTCACGGTCGAGATCGCGGCCGATGAAGACGAGACGGCTTTCATGCTTCTCGCCGTCCTTCCACGGCCGCTGATGATCGCCCTCGATGATCATGTGCACGCCCTGAACGACGTAACGCTCGGGGTCGTCCTTGAAGGCGATGATGCCCTTGAGGCGCAGGATGTTCGGGCCTTGAATCTGGGTGACCTTCTGGATCCAGGGGAAGAAGCGCTCCGGGTTCATCTCGCCGCCGCGCAGCGACACCGACTGCACCGTGACATCGTGAATCGCCGACATCGCGCCATGATGGTGATGCTCATGGTCGTGATGGTGGTGGTCGTGATCATCATGCTGATGATCGTGATCATGGTGATGATGATCGCAATCCGGGCCGCAGACATGATCGTCATGGCCGTGCTCGAGGAAATGCGGATCGTTTTCGAGCGCACGCTCCAGGTTGAAGGCGCCCTGGTCGAGCACACGGGCGAGGTCGACGCCCGAGCGGCTGGTCTTGTAAACGCGGGCGGCCGGGTTGATGGCGCGGACGATGTCTTCGATCACGTCAAGTTCTTCGGTGGTCACCAGGTCACTCTTGTTGATGACGACGACGTCGGCGAAGGCGATCTGATCTTCGGCCTCGCGACTGTCCTTCAGGCGCAGCGGCAGGTGCTTGGCGTCGACGAGAGCGATGACGGCGTCGAGCTCGGTCTTGGCGCGCACGTCGTCATCCATGAAGAAGGTCTGGGCGACCGGCACCGGATCGGCAAGGCCCGTCGTTTCGACGATGATGCCGTCGAAGCGGCCGGGACGGCGCATCAGGCCTTCGACGACGCGGATCAGGTCGCCGCGCACCGTGCAACAGACGCAGCCATTGTTCATCTCGTAGATCTCTTCATCCGACTCGACGATCAGGTCGTTGTCGATGCCGATCTCGCCGAATTCATTGACGATGACCGCATATTTCTTGCCGTGATTTTCCGACAGGATGCGGTTGAGCAACGTCGTCTTGCCGGCACCGAGATAACCGGTGAGCACGGTGACGGGAATGGGCTTCAGGGTGGCTGTCGCGTCGGTCATGAGAACCTCTAGGATTAGGCGTGGGCCGAGCGTTTTGGATCGGCTGCTTAAACGGTTGGTCTCATATAATGGCATGGGCGCGGCAGTTCAAAGGGTTTTATAATGTTATAAGATCACATCATCTGCCGGTGCGGATCCGTCTTCACCGGAACTCGCCGACGTCGAAGGCATCGACATCTTCCAGCAGTTCCACCAGGCCCCTTACCGCATGGGCAATCAGCGCCTCGCCCTTTTCAGCCGTCGCCGCCATGGCATTGCCTGCCACGCCTTCGGCATTGAGATCCGACATCTTCCAGCCGAAGGCGTGCGGCCCGTAGGCGCGCAGATGTTTGAAGCGTTCGGCAAATTCCGTCTGTCGCGAAGGGAAATCTGCGGCCTTCGCCATATCAACCCTGTCAGGATGAAGCGCCAGCATGACCGAGGTCTCGATGTCGCCGCCATGAATGCCGATCGCCTTTTCCCCCGGCGGGATCACCCCGTCCGGCAGGCCGAAGCGGGTCCAGCTCGTCGCCACGGCCAGCATAGCAAAGCGGACCCGCGCCTCGGTTGCGACGATGGTCATCAGGGGCGAGTTGCCGCCATGGGCGTTCAGCATCACCAATTTGCGGGTACCCTGCTTGGCCAGGCCTTCGGCAATGCCGAGCCAGCGGTGGACCGCCTCGTCGAAGGCGCGCGTCTTTGTTCCTTCAACATCCATATGCTCTATGGAGTAGCCGACCGATTCGGCGGGCAGGAAGGTGACCGGCAGACCGGCGGGCAGGGCCGCCTTCAATCGTTGGGCGATGCCTTCGGCAATCAGCGTGTCGGTTTCGAAGGGCAGGTGAGGGCCGTGCTGCTCATGAGCACCAAGCGGCAGCACGGCGATCGGGCGGCGCGGGGCAGGGGTCGAGGCCGGGCGGCTTTCGTCGAAGCGGGGCGAAGGCGTCATCATCCGGTCGTTGCCTCTTGTTTATGACGAGATCCTGGGCAATGTCATATCGCAGCGGCGTCGGGGCTTAAAGATCAAAGGGATGGCTATGGGAAAGAAGCATAAGGACGGCAAGAAGAGCAAGTCCAAGAAGAAGGACCAGACGGAGTATACGCTCGTCGATCTCTCGCCGGCGCTGACCCAGGCGGCTCGTTCCATGCGTACGGTGCTGTCGCGCAACCTGTTCGAAAGCGGCCTCTATGCCGGCCAGGACGGCGTCATTCTCTCGCTCGCCGAGAGCGACGGCATGACGGCGGGCGGCCTTGCCCAAAAGCTCGGCGTCAAGGCGCCGACGATGACCCGCACGATCGGCCGCATGGAGGCGCAGGGCTTCCTCGAGCGCAAGCCCGATGCCGAGGATGCGCGCCTGACCAAGGTCTATCTCACGGCGCTCGGCCGTGACAGCGTGCGGGCGATCGAGATGGCGGCCTCGGCCTGCGACCGGCTGGCGACGCTGGAATTTTCAGAAAAGGAAATCCGCAATCTCGTGCGTCTGCTGAAGGCGATCGACGCCAATCTGCAGGCCGAAGCGCTTCCTTTGGAAGAACCTGATGAAGACTGAAATTTCGCTGAAAAGACGAATTGCTTCCGCCTGTTAAATCTTTTAATTAAACATTTTAAGGGACCGCGCCGGTTTTCCGACGCGGTCTGCTGTCTTGCGTGCTGCCTGGAGGAGGACACGTGGTCCAGAAGATCAAGCTTTCGACAATCGCCGAAACGCTCGGCATTTCAACGGCGACCGTATCGCTCGCCTTGCGCGACAGTCCGCTGGTTGCCGGCAATACGCGGGAGAAGATCAAGGAACAGGCGCGCGCGCTCGGCTACATCTACAATCGCCGTGCCGCCAGCCTGCGCACCTCGCGCTCCGGCATCATCGGCGTCGTCGTGCACGACATCATGAACCCCTTCTACGGCGAGATCCTGAAGGCGATCGAAAGCGAGCTCGATCGCAGCCGCCACACCTTCATCCTTTCCAACCATTACGACAATGTCGAAAAGCAGCGCACCTTCATCGAAACGCTCCTGCAGCTCGGCGGCGACGGCGTCATCATGTCGCCGGCGATCGGCACGCCGCCGGAAGATCTGCAGCTGGCGGAGGAAAACGGCATGCCGGCAATCCTTGTCGCCCGCTCGATGGACGGTCTGGAACTGCCGACCTATCGCGGTGACGACAGTTACGGCATTTCTCTTGCCACCAACCACCTGATCGGCCTCGGTCACCGCTCGATCGCGATGATCGGCGGCACGGACCAGACGTCCACCGGCCGCGACCGCTACCAGGGTTATGTCAATGCGCTGCGCAAGGCCGGCATCGAGGTCGATCCGAACCTGCGTATTCCCGGTCCGCGCTCGAAGCAGGGCGGTTTCGAGGCCGCGGTGCATTTCCTCTCGCTGCCGCAGAAGCCGACGGCCGCCGTCTGCTGGAACGATCTCGTCGCCATCGGCCTGATGAACGGCATTGCCCGTGCCGGACTGGTGCCGGGGCGCGACATTTCCGTCACCGGTTATGACGATCTCGAGGAAGCTTCGATCGCCACACCGGCGCTGACGACCGTCTGGAACGGCCAGACCGAAGTCGGCCGTCTGGCTGCGCGCGCGCTTCTCGATCGTCTCGCCGGCAGCCACGAACCTGACGGCATGCATCTCATCAAGCCGGAAATGCGCATCCGCCAGTCGACCAGTCCCCATCGGCCACGCGCCTGAACCAGACCCCGTCCAAGAGGAAAAGCCATGTCCCGCATCGCCATTCTCGTTCCTGGGAAGATACACGAGCGTGTTCTCGAAAGGCTGAAGGATCGTTTTGAGATCATTGCCGTCGCCCGCGAGGAGAAGCTGGCACTCGACGGCGAGACAGCCGGCCGCATCCGCGGCGTCGCCGTCTCCGGCGCTTTTCCCGGCGCCTGGATGGACCAGCTGCCTGACGTCGAGGTGATCGCCAGCTTCGGCGTCGGTTATGACGGTATGGATGTAAAACGGGCAGCCGAAAAGGGCATCATCGTCACCAATACGCCTGACGTTCTGAACGACGAGGTTGCCGACACGGCGATCGGCCTGCTCTTGAACACGATCCGCGAATTGCCGCGGGCCGAAGCCTGGCTGCGCGCGGGCAACTGGAAGCCGGGCACGGCCTATCCGCTGTCGCGTTTCTCGCTCAAGGGCCGTCATGTCGGGCTCTACGGCCTCGGCCGCATCGGGCTCGAGATTGCCAAACGGCTGGAGCCGTTCAAGGTGAAGATCAGCTATCACACGCGGTCGCGCCATGCCGACGCGCCCTATGATTATTACCCGACGTTGAAAGGACTGGCCGAGGCGGTGGACACATTGATCGCTATCGTTCCGAAGACGCCGCAGACGCATAAGACGATCGATGCCGATATCCTCGCCGCTCTCGGTCCGAACGGCATCCTCGTCAATGTCGGCCGCGGCTGGACGGTGGATGAAGAGGCGCTGAGTGCGGCTCTGGCGTCAGGCGCGCTCGGCGCGGCCGGCCTCGACGTCTTCTATGAAGAGCCGACCGTGCCGGCGACGCTCATGGAACCGGCCAATGCCGTGCTGCTGCCGCACGTCGCCTCGGCCTCCGTGCCCACGCGCAATGCGATGGCCGATCTGGTGGCCGACAATCTGATCGCCTGGTTCGAGAAGGGGACGGCACTGACGCCGGTGCCGGAGACACCGCAAAAGGTTTAGACGCGATGGTTCAAGCGGGCGCGCTTGACCTGGCCAGTGGTCAGGCGATCGCCTGCGCCGCGGTCACGGGCAGTTTGGCGGCGGCGTAACTGCGGACGGCGTCGCCGAAGGCGGCAAACAGCCGGTTCGACGTCTTGTCGGTTTCGGCCCAATATTCCGGATGCCATTGCACGCCGACGGCGAAGGCCTTGGCATCGATGACGGAAACGGCCTCCACGGTGCCGTCCTCGGCGGTGGCCTCCACCTGCAGGCGCGGCGCGGTCCTGGCGATCGCCTGACGATGCAACGAGTTGACGCGGATATCGCCCGGGCCGAGGATGCCGGCAATGCAGGACCCTTCCTTGACGTGGACAGTCTGGCGGATGGCGTACATGCCGTCACGGTCGACTCCTTCCGGCCGGCGATGGTCCCAGATGCCGGGTTGCTCGTGGATCTCGCTTGCCAGCGAGCCGCCGAGAGCGACATTCAGCTCTTGAATGCCGCGGCAGATGGCGAGCAGCGGGATGGCGCGATCGATGGCGCGGCGGATGAGCGGCAGGCTTGTGGCGTCGCGGGCGGGATCGAAGGGACCGTCCTTGTCATTCGCCTCGGCGCCGTAAAGCGAAGGATGCACATTGCTGGCCGAGCCCGATACCAGCAGACCATCGACGCGGTCGAGGATTGCGTCTGTGTCGAAGCCCGCCTCGAAAGCCGGGATGACAAAGGCCATGACGCCGGCCGCATTCAACGCGGCACTGAGATATTGATGCTGCACGGCGTGCCAGGTCGCGCCGTCGAAGCTGCGGATATCGGCAGGAATGGCAACGATCGGTTTCGTCATGTTCGCCCCGGTGAAATCTTCTGCTTGTCGTTTCTGCCGCCAGAATGGCCGCGAAGTCAACGTTTGGCTGCAGCTGGCGGCCGATTTCCGCCAGCGCCTCGCCGTGGCGTCTGTCCTCGCGGCTAAGCTGCTGATTTTGATGGGTGCCTGGGTGTTGCCTTATTGCCGTCTTGATGCCAAAGGCTAATAGACTAAAGCTTGAATCGCGGCCCTCGCCATGCTTAGCTCTGCCCTCGCTGCGGGTAGGGGTGAAGATTGGCCGCGCAGTGCCATCTATACGGGAGGTTTTTGATGGATCGTCGTTCGTTTTTCAAGAAGGCGGGAACCGCCGGGGCCGGCGCGGTTGCCGCAACGGCATTGGCAGCGCCTGCGATCGCGCAGGAGAATCCGAAGATCGCGTGGCGCATGACGTCGTCGTTTCCGAAGAGCTTGGATACGATCTATGGCGGTGCCGAAGACATCGCCAAGCATGTTGCCGCCGCAACCGACGGCAATTTCACCATCCAGCCTTTCGCGGCCGGTGAAGTCGTGCCGGGTCTGCAGGCCGTCGATGCGGTGGCTGCCGGTACGGTCGAGGCAGCCCACACCACCTCTTATTATTTCGTCGGCAAGGATCCGACCTACGCCATCGGAACGGCGATCCCCTTCGGCCTCAACAGCCGCCTGACCAATGCCTGGTTTAATGACGGCAACGGCAACAAGCTGATGAACGAGTTTTATGCCACGCAGGGCATGTATGCTTTGCCGGCCGGCAATACCGGTGCCCAGATGGGCGGCTGGTTCCGCAAGGAAATCAATACGCTCGATGACCTGAAGGGCGTCAAGATGCGCATCGCCGGCCTTGCCGGCCGGGTCATGGAGAAGGTCGGCGTCGTCCCGCAGCAGATCGCCGGCGGCGACATCTACCCGGCGCTTGAAAAGGGCACGATCGATGCGGCGGAATTCGTCGGTCCCTATGACGATCTGAAGCTCGGCTTCCACAAGGTGGCGAAATATTACTATTATCCGGGCTGGTGGGAAGGCGGCCCGACGGTGCATGCGTTCTTCAATCTCGACAAATGGAGCAACCTGCCGAAGCACTACCAGGCAGCGCTCACCGACGCCTGCGCCTTCGCCAACACCAACATGCTGGCGAAATACGACACGAAGAACCCGACGGCGCTGAAGCAGCTCGTCGCCGAAGGCGCGACGCTGCGCCCGTTCAGCCAGGAGATCATGGAGGCCTGCTTCCAGGCGGCCATGGGCATCTACGGCGAAATCTCGGCCAACAACCAGTATTTCAAGAAGATCTACGACGACCAGACCGCTTTCAAGCGCGACGCCTATCTGTGGATGCAGCTCTCGGAATACACGTTTGATACGTTCATGATGATCCAGCAGCGGGCCGGCAAGCTCTAATGCATGTCGCCCGGAAGTGTGCGCGGTTCCGGGGCAACGACATGCATAAAAACAAAGAGCTAAAGTGCGTTGCGTGAATCAAATTTGACGCGACGCGCTTTAAGCGCTTCCATCGGCGCCTGACACGAACGCATACCAAAACCCCGGATCGCTTGGTCCGGGGTTTTGTTTTGGCCCTGTTATTTTGGGGGAGTTATTTCGCAGGTGGCGGCGGGGCTCCCGGCAAGCCGAGCGGCGGCAGGTTCAGGCCGGGGATCTGCGGCGTGCCATTGCCGCCGCCGCCCACCGGCGGCAGGCCGAGCTGGCCGCCGAAGCCCGGCACTTCGATCTTGATCGAGTTCGGGTCGACCTTCGGGCCGTGATCCAGCCAGTAGGTGACCGATTGCGGCCAGAAGATCACGATTGCCACCAGGATGATCTGCATGCCGACCCAGGGCAGCGCGCCCATATAGATATCGGAGGTCTTGACGTCCTTGCTGGCGATCGAGCGCAGATAGAAGAGCGCGAAGCCGAAGGGCGGATGCATGAAGCTCGTCTGCATGTTGACGCAGATCAGCACGCCGAACCAGATCAGGTCGATGCCGAGACTGGAAGCGACGGGGGCGAGCATCGGGATGACGATGAAGGCGATTTCGAAGAAATCGAGGAAGAAGGCGAGCACGAAGATGAAGATGTTGACGAAGATCAGGAAGCCGACCGGGCCGCCAGGGATGCCCGAGAGCATGTGCTCGATCCAGCGCGAACCGTCCATGCCCTGGAAGACCAGGCTGAAACAGGTGGAGCCGATCAGGATCATCACCACCATCGAGGTGATATGGGTGGTCGACGTCATCGCCTCACGGATCAGCGGCCAAGTGAGACGGCGATGCAGGGCGGCGAGCCCCATGGCGCCGACCACGCCGAGCGCGCCGGCTTCCGTCGGCGTCGCAAGCCCCATGAAGATCGTGCCGAGCACGAGGAAGATCAGCACGATCGACGGCACCATGCCCATCAGCACTTTGGCGAGCAGCGCCCAGTCAAGGTTGCCGCGCACCTCTTTCGGCAGCGGTGGCATCGATTTCGGCCGGATGATCGACATGACAAGGATGAAGAGGACGAAGATCGCCACCTGCAGGATCGAGGGGCCGATCGCGCCGAGATACATGTCGCCGACCGATCTGCCGAGCTGGTCGGCGAGGACGACGAGGACGAGCGAGGGCGGGATCACCTGGGTGATGGTGCCGGAGGCGGCGATGACGCCGGTGGCAAGGCGCGGGTTGTAACCGTAGCGCAGCATGATCGGCAGCGAGATCACGCCCATGGTGATGACGGAGGCGGCCACCGTGCCGGTGATGGCGCCGAGGACGGCGCCGACCAGGATGACGGCATAGGCGAGGCCGCCGGGAATGCCGCCAAAGAGCTTGCCGGTGCCTTCGAGCAGATCCTCGGCAAGGCCGCAGCGTTCCAGCACCGCGCCCATGAAGGTGAAGAAGGGAATGGCGAGCAGCAGGTCGTTGGAGACGATGCCGAAAAAGCGCAGGGGCAGCGCTTGCAGAAAGGCTTCGCTGAAATGGCCGGTGGCGATGCCGATGATGCCGAAGAACAGGCCGACGGCGGCGAGCGAAAAGGCGACCGGAAAGCCGTAGAGCATGAAGAGGACCATGCCCAGGAACATGGCCGGCGGAATAATGCCGAAATCAAACAAATCCGTTCCTCCCGGGGCGCTATTGCAGCGGCTTTTCGTATTTTGTGTCGATGCTGATATAGCCGGTGAGGGCGGCGATCCGCTTGATCAGCTCGGAAACGCCCTGAAGGGACAGCAGCCCGAAGCCTGCGACCAGGATCAGCTTGACGGGCCAGCGGATCAGTCCGCCGGCATTGCCCGATATTTCCCCCTGCCGGTAGGACAGCGCGAAGAAGGGCCAGCAGAGCCAGGTGAGGAAGATGCAGACGGGGATGAGGAACAGGATGAGGCCGACGATGTCGATCCAGATCTTCGCCTTGTCGGACACGGCGCCATAGATCAGGTCGACGCGGACATGCTCATTGTTGCGCAGCGCATGCGAGGCGCCGAGCATGACGACGAAGGCGAACAGATACCACTGGATTTCCAGCCAGCCGTTCGAACTGTAGTTGAAGGCATAACGGACGATGGCGTTTCCGGCGCTGATCAGACAGCAGAACAGCACCATATATTCGGAAAGTTTGCCCATGATTTGACTGACCGAATCGATCAGCCGGCTTGCCGCCAGAAGTCCCGACATTCGTTTCCCTTATTCTTGTCCTGCCGTTATTCGGCAGCTTACCCTCTTTGGAATCGGTGTAGACCACGGCCTTCGAAATTGGAAGGATAAATGCCGCGCATTGGGGCATAGTCGTATAGCGCCGTCTCCTTTCTTGCGCGGACTTCGGATTTTTCCGAAAACGATTCCGATTTTCGGGGTTGAGGCGGCACCAAGACGGCCGGCCCGCATGGCCGGTAAAGCATTTTAACAACCCAGGCGTGGATGATTATTTCAACAATCTCGCGATAAGGCTGCATTATCACGCCAAGGCTGTGGTGTTCATCCTGGGGTTTTAGAAAATTTGACCAAATGTTTGATTCGATTGAAATCAATTTTTAAAGGGTTGCCTCTAGAATTCCCGCGCACAGGGAAAGTGTGGATGAAGCCAGATAGCCCGAACAGGGTCCCTTTAGATGTGTATCTGTCGTTTGTGAGTTCCCTTTCCGGGAACCGCATGACGCTTCTTGCTGGCGTAATCGTCCACGTGGCGACATGCCTCGCCGTCGCCGCCAAGACACAGTCTTCCGTTTACATTCTCCTCTCTGCCGCCTTCCTTCTGGTCTTCAGCGTGCGCATGGCCATCTTCCGGCAGTTTGACCGTGTCGACAAGGAGAGGCTGTCGCACGCCGGAATCGAGCGTTGGGAGCGGATTCTGGTTGCCGGTGCTGCCTGCACCACGGCATTGCTTGGTATCGCCAGCGGCTACGCGATCTTCGTCGTGCGCGATTCCTTTGCCGAGCTTGCCTGCATTGCCGTCACTATGGCAACCATGGTTTCGGTCGTCGGCCGCAACTACGGTTCGCGCCTCGCGGTCGACCTTCAGACGTTCTCCTGCTGCCTGCCGATGATCGTCTGCAGCCTGTTGGCGCTGGATTTCTACCGCGGTCTCCTGTCGATCTTCCTTATTCCCTTCTGGCTGACGACACGGGCAATGGCGAATGGCGTGCGCGAGTTCCTCTATGAGAACGTCATCGCGCGCCGGGAAATCACCATGATCGCCGACCGTTTCGATACGGCGCTCAACAACATGCCGCATGGCCTGGTGATGGTCGATGCCGAAAACCGTATCCAGGTCGTCAACCGCAAGGCCTGCGAGCTTTTGAGGATCGGTGCGCCGGAGCGGCTGAAGGATCGCGACCTCGGCGCCGTGCTGCGTTATGGCGCGCGTTACAGCTTCATGGATGCCTCGCAGCCGGAGCTCATCCTGCGCCAGCTCACTCAGGTCGCCGACGGCAACCTGTCACGTACGCTCATTCATTTCCCTGAGGACCTGTCGCTCGAATTCTCCGCCAGCCGGAGGGCCGACGGCGGCGCCGTTCTGATCTTCGAAGACGTGTCGAGCCGTGTGAAGGCGGAGCAGAAGATCATGCACATGGTCCGCTTCGATGCGCTGACCGGCCTGCCGAACCGCGAGTATTTCGGGCAACTGGTCCAGGAATATCTCGCCAGGCACCCGCGCAAATCAGGACCGCTCGGCTTCATGGTTCTTGATATCGACGAGTTCAAACATGTCAACGACATGCGTGGTCACGTCACCGGCGACCATCTGCTTTGCGCCATCGCCGCCCGCATCAAGCAGGCTTGCGGCAATGCCATCCTCGGCCGGTTGATGGGCGATCAGTTCATCCTGTTCTTCCCGCATGCGAAGGAGCCCACATCGCTCGAGCTCTCGATTCGCCGCGTGCACGCCGCGATCCAGGGCCATTACGAGGTCGACGAGCTGACCTTCCTGGTGTCGCTCAGCGCCGGCTACGCGATCCTCGAAAGCTCGGCCTTCGCAATGGATGAGTGGAGCGTCAAGGCGGATCTTGCCCTGTTCGAAAGCAAGTCCCGCCTCAAGGGCGGCATATCCGGATTCGAGCGCGAGATGGACGGGCGCTATATCGAGCAGCAGAAGCTGAAGGCTGACCTGCGCGAAGCGGTTTCGGCGCAGGCGCTGCATCTCGTCTTCCAGCCGATGTTCCGGGCCGATGGCACACGGATAGAATGCGCCGAAGCGCTGGCCCGCTGGGTGCATCCGGAGAAGGGCTCGATTCCGCCCGACGTGTTCATCCGGCTTGCCGAAGAGATGGGCATTATCTCCGACATCACCCGTTTCGTCCTGTTCAAGGCCTGCACCGAGTGCATGAGCTGGCCGGACCATATCGCCGTCTCGGTCAACCTCTCGGCGCGCGACCTGCGCGATGCCGATATCCTTTCCGTGGTCGCCGATGCGCTCGCTCATTCCGGCCTCGATGCGGCGCGGCTGCATCTCGAAGTCACCGAAAGCTGCCTGATCGACGAGCCGCAGGCCGTGCGCGCCATCCTGGCGGAGCTGAGGGCCCGCGGCATCACCATCGCCATTGACGATTTCGGCACCGGTTTCTCCAGCCTCAGCTATCTCGATACGCTGCCGCTCGATATCGTCAAGATCGACCGTTCCTTCGTGCGCAACATCGTCGAGGATACCCGCCGTCTCAAGCTGTTGCGCGGCACGGTCCATCTCGCCCGCGAACTCGGCCTGAAGATCGTCATCGAGGGCGTCGAGACCGAGGAGCAGCTTGCGCTGCTCAACAAGCACCGCAGCACCGATCTGGTGCAGGGCTATGTTTTCTCGCAGCCGGTGCCTTCCCAAAACATCCCGCTGTTGCAGCAGGGCATCGGCCGCCGGCCCGTGCAACGTCGCCGCAACAAGGTCGCCTGAGCGCTCTGTGAGCGCCAAGTCTTCCGCTGACAGTCCCCCGCACCGTTAACCTTAATAGTTTATATACGGGCCGAATTATCGGATTTCCTTGCCTAAATTTCACCGGCGTATGATTAATGATCCGTTAACGAGCGGATCGAGAGAATGTCAGAGACACTGTTCAAGCGTGGTGATTTCAGCACGAAAATTTTGGATATTCTGGATCATGTCGAATATCGTCGCGTCGAAAGCAGCGAAGACATGGAACAGGTGGAACGCCTGCGTTACAAGGCTTACAAGGCCCATGACGTCCTGGCGCTCGCTCCGAAAGGGCTGCTTGATGACAGCGATTTCGACAGCCACGCCTATATTTTCGGGTTGTACTATTATGGTGAGCTGATCAGCACGATCCGAGTTCATTATGTGACACCTGATCACCGCCTCAGTCAGTCCGGCGGCGCCTTTCCCGAAGCGATGGACGAACTCCTGGATGCAGGGTTGACCCTGATCGATCCGGCGCGTTTCGCGGCCGATCCGGAACTCACGGCCGATCTGCCCTGGGTTCCCTATCTGACACTGAGACCCACCATTGTTGCGGCCGCCTATTTCCGCGCAGACCGTGTGCTTCAGTTCGTTCGACCGCCGCATGCCGCTTTCTACAAGCGGGTCTTCTATGCCGACACGATCGTCCCCGGCCGGCTGGCGAAGAATTACGGGATCGACATGACGCTGATGGCGACGAATGTGGTCGAGGTCGGGCGCAAGCTGTTGACGCGCTATCCCTTTTTCATCTCCAGCGCCAGCGAGCAACGCATGATGTTCTCGCGCAATCCCAACGACACGCTGCCGCCGCTAACCATCATTCCGACGGCGCGCTTCGTGCCGCAAGGCGAACTCGGCACCGACCTGCCGCTATGATTTCTGGTCCCCGGCGGAGAAGCGATTGCAGCCCGGATCGGGGCGGGTCGGCGACGAGCGGAGATATAAGCTTCGCCGTGGGCGTCTCTGCGCATCTTTCCAGCGGGAGGAAGGGGTTGCCAAGCGCGGCTGCGGCATTCTCATGCATTGCGCTTTCGCCTGTCATTGTGTAATCCCTGCAAATAGGGGCCTCCCTCGCGTGGGCGAGGGATGAGGCAGTGCAGAGGCATTTCAGGGAGACGATATTTATGGCCGAACATCATACCGGACCGGTCGAGACCGGCGCGCCGATGGATTACCGGGAACATGAAAAGACCTACGACATGTTCATCGCGGCCACGAAATACGGCTCGATGCTTCTCATCGTCCTCCTGCTTGCGATGACTGCCGGTTTCTTCGGCGGCGCCGGCCTTCTCGGCGGCCTCTTCGTCTTCATCATTCTTCTCGCTGCCGGCGTCTTCCTGGTCCGCTGATCGCGGCAAAGGGAGGGCTTCGCCGAAGCTTGTGACTGAAGCGCGTTGCGATCGTTCAGATTCGCTGTTCGTGCTTCAGGTCTTTATTTTCTCGCATATCGTTATCGCAGAACCGCCGGACAGTTTTGCGCGACATGCTTAGGTGCTTGGCCTGCGCAGGGAAGCCTGCGGCGGTCTGGCTGACCCGGAGGAGGGGGCAGTTGGGCAATATCGTTTTCGTTGCAAGGGAAAATGCCGGGGAGACGCGTGTCGCGGCCTCCCCCGAGACCGTGAAGAAAATGAAGAGTTTCGGCTTCGACGTCGTCGTCGAGGCCGGTGCCGGGGCGGCGTCACGTATTCCGGATGGAGAGTTCGAGGCGGCCGGCGCCAGGATCGGCAGTTTTGCCGATGCCGCCTCCGCCGACGTGGTACTGAAGGTCCGCCGCCCGAACGAAGAGGAAATCTCATCCTATAAAAGCGGCGCCGCGGTGATCGCCATCATGGATCCCTACGGCAATGACGAAGCGATCGCGGCTCTGGCCAGTGCCGGGCTTTCGGCTTTCGCGATGGAACTGATGCCGCGCATCACCCGCGCCCAATCGATGGACGTGCTGTCGTCCCAGGCCAATCTCGCCGGTTACCAGGCCGTCATCGAGGCGGCGGCGGTCTATGACCGCGCCATGCCGATGATGATGACGGCCGCCGGCACCGTGCCGGCCGCCAAGGTCTTCGTCATGGGTGCCGGCGTCGCCGGCCTCCAGGCGATCGCCACCGCGCGCCGTCTCGGCGCGGCGGTTTCGGCCACCGACGTCCGCCCGGCCGCCAAGGAGCAGGTCGCCTCGCTTGGCGCCAAGTTCATCGCCGTCGAGGACGACGAGTTCAAGGCGGCGGAAACAGCCGGCGGCTATGCCAAGGAAATGTCGGCCGACTATCAGGGCAAGCAGGCTGCACTCGTGGCCGAGCATATTGCCAAGCAGGATATCGTCATCACCACCGCGCTAATCCCCGGTCGCGCCGCGCCGCGGCTGGTTTCACGCGCCATGCTCGCCTCGATGAAGCCGGGTGCCGTTGCCGTCGACCTCGCGGTCGAGCGCGGCGGCAATATCGAGGGCGTCGTCGCCGGCGAGGTCGCCGATGTCGACGGTGTCAAGGTGATCGGTTTTGCCAATATGCCGGGCCGGGTTGCGGCCAGCGCCTCGGCGCTCTACGCCAAGAACCTCGTCACCTTCCTCGAGACCATGGTCAACAAGGAAACCGGCAGCGTCATCGTCAACCTCGACGACGAGCTGGTCAAGGCGACGATGCTGACCTATGCCGGCGACGTGGTTCATCCCGCCTTCGGCGGCGCGAAGAAGGGGGACAACTGATGGCCAGTGAAGCAATGGACAGAGCGCTGGAACAGCTCGACCAGGCGGTGACCGCGGTGATTGCGGCGGCGGCCCAGGCGCCGGAAGCGGCCAGTGCCGCCACCGGCGGGGCGATCGATCCCTTCGTCTTTCAATTCGCGATCTTCGTCCTGTCGATCTTCGTCGGTTATTACGTCGTGTGGTCGGTAACGCCGGCCCTGCATACGCCGCTGATGGCCGTCACCAATGCGATCTCCTCGGTCATCGTCGTCGGCGCGCTGCTGGCGGTCGGCATCTCGACGAGCGGACTTGCGACCGGCTTCGGCTTCGTCGCCCTGGTGCTGGTTTCGGTCAACATCTTCGGCGGCTTCCTCGTCACGCAGCGGATGCTGTCGATGTACCGCAAGAAGGACCGGTGAGCGACCGATGACCAATATCGCAGCCTTCCTCTACCTCGTCTCCGGCGTTCTGTTCATCCTGGCGCTGCGCGGCCTGTCGCATCCGGCCACCAGCCGCAAGGGCAATCTCTACGGCATGGTCGGCATGGGGATCGCGATCCTGACGACGCTGGTGCTGGCGACGCCTGACTTCGGCGGCTTTGTGCTGATCATCCTTGGGCTTGCCATCGGTGGCAGCGTCGGCGCCTATGTCGCCCGCACCATCGCCATGACCTCGATGCCGCAGCTCGTCGCCGGCTTCCATTCGCTGGTCGGACTTGCGGCCGTCCTGGTCGCGGCTTCGGCGCTCTATACGCCGGCCTCGTTCGGCATCGGCGAGATCGGTCATATCCACACCGAGGCGCGTGTCGAGATGGCGCTCGGCGTGGCGATCGGAGCGCTGACCTTCACCGGCTCGATCATCGCCTTCCTGAAGCTCGACGGGCGCATGTCCGGCAAGCCGATCCTGCTGCCCTACCGGCATCTGATCAATGCGGCCCTGCTGGTTCTGATCGTGCTCTTCATCATCGGACTTGCCGCCACCGAAAGCCATTTCGACTTCTGGGCCGTGGTGGCGCTGTCGCTGGCGCTTGGGGTTCTCTTGATCGTGCCGATCGGCGGCGCCGATATGCCCGTTGTCGTTTCGATGCTGAACTCCTATTCGGGATGGGCCGCGGCCGGCATCGGCTTCACGCTCGGCAATCTGGCGCTGATCATCACCGGCGCGCTCGTCGGTTCCTCCGGCGCGATCCTTTCCTACATCATGTGCAAGGGCATGAACCGCTCTTTCATCTCCGTCATCCTCGGCGGCTTCGGCGGCGAGACGGCGGCCAGCGGACCCGATACCTCGGACAGGACCGTCAAGCTCGGCTCGGCCGAGGACGCGGCCTATCTGATGGCGAATGCCTCGAAGGTCCTCATCGTGCCGGGATACGGCATGGCGGTTGCCCAGGCCCAGCATGCGCTTCGCGAACTCGCCGACAATCTCAAGAAGAACGGCGTCGAAGTGAAATATGCCATTCATCCGGTTGCCGGCCGCATGCCCGGCCACATGAATGTGCTGCTCGCCGAAGCGAATGTTCCCTATGACGAAGTCTTCGAACTCGAGGACGTCAATTCGGAATTCGCCCAGGCCGATGTCGCCTATGTCATCGGCGCCAACGACGTCACCAATCCGGCCGCGCGCGACGACAAGACCTCGCCGATCTACGGCATGCCGATCCTCGACGTCGACCGGGCGAAGACCTGCCTCTTCGTCAAGCGCTCGCTCGGCTCCGGTTATGCCGGCATCGACAATACGCTGTTCTACAAGGACGGCACGATGATGCTGCTCGGCGATGCGAAGAAAATGACCGAGGATATCAACAAGGCGATTTCGCATTGATCGAGTGAAATGCAGCGGCCCTCCTGCTGCTTTCTTATGTCTCGCCTGGCACCAGCGTCATCTTCTCGACCCCGATCGCCAGGTTCAGTCCTTCCTGAGCCTGGACGTTCAACGGTTGCAGCATGAACGCTTTGTTGGTGCCGCCGGCGATCACCTTGGCGCCGGCGCCTGCCCCGATGCTCGCATCCGCCCCGATGCCATAATATTCACCGGCCAAGGCGTATTGCGGCATATCCGTACCGGTTTTCGCAAGCACCTGCCAAATCATCACGCTCTTGCCGGTCTGACCGATGTCGAGGCCGAACTTCTCGATTTTGCCGGCGTAGACCGCCTTGGCGCCGCCGGATGCCGGCGTGTAGGTGCAGATCAGGTTCTTCTGCGACGTGATGATCAGACCCTGGCCGCCATTCGATCCGCAGACCAGGCGGCCAAGCGTGACATAGTTTTCCGCGCCGGCCGGGCTTGCCCAGGCTGCGGCCGTCAGAGCCGCGGCTGCGATGATGGTTTGCTTGAACATGGTCTTTCTCCTTGGGAACGACCTGTTCGAAACGGGTGCAGGTGGCGATTGTTCCGGGAGGCTGAAGCACGCGGTATCAAACGTGATTCATGGGATGCGCTCTGGCGCCAGGATTTCCGGGGAAACGCTCCGCCCTACCGGGCGACATGCGTCAGTCCCGCTCCAGCGCGGCGCGCTGCGCCGTCAACACCCATAACAGGCCTTCAGGCCGGAAATCGATCTCAACTGTGCCGCGGAAGGCGGCGGCGGCATGGGCCTTGATAACGGTCGTGCCGAAGCCTGTGCGTGAGGGCTCTGTCACCGGCGGGCCGCCACGCTCCTCCCAGGTGAAGCGGAGCAGGGCATCCGGCTTGTCTTCCTCCCTGACATCGCGCCATTCGAAGCGGACACGGCCCTGCGGAACGGAAAGCGCGCCGTATTTCACCGAATTGGTGGCCAGCTCATGCAGCGCCAGACCGAGATTCTGCACCGCATCCGGCTTCAGGACGAAATCCTCACCTGTGATTTCGATCTGTTCACGCGATTGCGGGAAGGCCTGCAGATGGATATCGACGACCCGCCGCAGCGATACGCCTCCCCATTGCTCGCTGGTCAGGAGCTCGATCGAACGCCCCAGCCCGTCGAGGCGATCGGCGACAGCGGCCTGGAAGGTCTCGACGCTGTCGGCCTGCTTGGCGAGCTGGCGCATCATTGCCTGGGCAAGCGTCAGAAGATTTTTCGTGCGGTGGACGAGTTCGTGCATGACGAAACGCAGCCGGTCCTCGGTCTGGCTGCGGTCGAAGGAGGCATTCGACAGCGCGATCGCCACCTGGTTCGCCTCGATGACGCTGGTCTCGACCGGCGAGACAATGTGGCCGTCGCCCATACGCTTTGCCATTTCGGCGATATCGCGGATGGTGGTGCGCACCTGTCTCGCGACGGCATAGGCGGCGAGCACCGCGACGAGCACAAGCGCCACGCCGCCGATGATGAGGAAGCGCCAGGTGCTGAGGATCGAAGCCTGTGCCACCGGCCCCCAGATCACCGTCTTCCATGACCAGCCGGGAATTTGAGCATAACCGAGAAGCGTGTGCGGTAGGATCGTCTTGTCTTCGAAGACGCCGCGGGAGAAACCAAGCGCCGGCAGGATGCGCGGATCGAAGGGCGTACCGGGTTCCAGGGCTGCGGGGCCGGCGGCAACGACCACGTGACCGCTTTGATCGATGACGGCGGCCGACCAGCCGGGAGCAAGGCCCTGAGTCGTCACCAGCCTGCCGAGATCCCTGGCATCCTGCGTGATGATGAGGGCGGCGACCGGATCATCCGTTGTCCTCGGGAGGGTGACGTTATAGACCCAATCGCCGCTGGTTCTGCCGCGAAAAACATCGGAAGCCTCGATGCGACCGGATTTCATGGCGGCATCGAGGGAGGCGATGTTTGCCATCTCTCCGAGCGGCGTGCCGAAAGGCCGGCGTGTATTCAGCAGTTGCTGGCCGGTGCGGTCGACGGCAAGCACGTAAAGCGAATTGTTGCGCAGAGCCGTTTCCGTGCGCTCGTGGAAGGAGGCGAGATCGCCGTTTTCAAGTTCCGGCGAACTCGACAGCAGCCGCAGCGTCGTCGCCATGTCCTGAAGCTGCCGGTCGATGATGCGCGAAAGGGCAAGTGCGTCCTGCACCGTCTCGCGCCGCAGCGCCGAACGCTGGTTGTCCTCCAGCTGCAGCAGAAGCAGCGCCACGAAGGCGAAAATCGGCAGCGCAATCGCCACCGCCATGGCAACGAGATAGGTGCCGATCGAAGCCTTTGGGAAGAACAGCGCAACGATCTTCATTGAATGCGCCACGCCGCCTGCGCCATCGCACACTCCATCGAGTCCCATCGAGCGAAGGATAAAATCCCGGGGCACAAAACATGGCCGCATCCCTTGCGTCGCTCGGACGATGCGCGGCGCTGGGGCGGGCGCTGCCCGCAACAGTTTTCGCTCGCGGTCAGGAACGCAAAGATCCGTATCTCTCGCAAAACGCCCTCAACACGTTTTTCCAACGCCCGATAGCGGGCTATCGAAGCAGCGACATGTTAGGGGGAGCAGGAGCCGGTTGCAACATCGTATGACATGCCATCGAAGACGACGGATGTTTTTTCCGCCTCTCTTTTCAAGGCGATGCCGCCGCCTTCATGACAGCGTCGACGTCATCGGCGGTCGCTGCACGCGCATCGGGCCGGTCACAGATAAGGCGGCTCCGCCGGAGATTTCTCGCAACGGCAAGGATCTGGAGCATCCGATGGTCCGGCCGCCCCAATGCACATCCTTAGCCGGCTGGGGCGACGCCAACGCGAGCAAGGCCGTCACGAGCCGGCTGGTACTTCGGATCGAGGCCGATCGCATGGCGATAGGAGCGGGCGGCCTTGGCCTTGTCGCCGCGACGTTCGTAGACGAGCGCCTGGTTGGCCCAGGATTCGGCGATGTTGCCGTTGAGCTCGATCGCATGGTTGAAATCGGCAAAGGCGTTGTCGTCGTCGTTCAGCGCGATATAGGAAATGCCGCGGCCGTTATAGGGCTCGGCCGAGTTCGGCGCGAGCGAGATCGCTTTCGAGAAATCGTCGATCGCCTTGTCCTGCTGATTGCGCTTCTGATAGATCAGACCGCGATTGTGATAGGCCCGGCCATCGGTGGTGCCGAGCTGGATCGCGCGGTCGAAATCGTTGAACGCCTGGTCGTCCTGGCCGGCCATGCGATAGACATTGCCGCGGCCGATATAGGCGACGTCATAGCTCGGGTTGATCTGCAGCGCGGCGTTATAGTCGGCGATCGCCTGGGCCTGCTGACCCATGTTGCGATAGACGAGGGCGCGGTTGGCATAGGCCTGGAAGAAGCGCGGATTGATCTGCAGCGCCGTGTTGAAATCGTTCAGCGCCGGACGGAATTGGCCGCCGCGGCCGTAAGCGGAGCCGCGGACATTATAGCCTTCGGGATCCCGGGGGTTGGCGTTGATAACCGCCGTCAGCGAGGCGATGTTCTCCTCCGAACCCTGCGCCTTGTCGATGCGGATCACGGCGTCGGTGGTATTGGTCGTTTCGCAGCCGGCAAGGCCGAACATGGCGGCCAGCGCCATAGCGGGCAGCAATGCGGTTTTCTGCAAGCGCCAGGCGCGGGACGGATTGAAGGTGGTAACAGCCATTCGGGCTCGCTTTCCCCATGCGGCATATCCGATATTGGGATATGCGATCTTCAGCGGCAAACTAAAAAGGCGGCGGCGAACCAATCGCCCCCGCCACAATGCATCTGAAAACGTCGAAAAAACGACGGCAACGCTTAGCGTGCGACCAGGCCTTCGCGCTGGGCGCGCTTGCGGGCCAGCTTGCGAACGCGGCGAACAGCCTCGGCCTTTTCGCGGGCACGCTTCTGCGACGGCTTCTCGTAGTAGTCGCGCATCTTCATTTCGCGGAAAATGCCTTCGCGCTGCATCTTCTTCTTGAGAGCGCGGAGAGCCTGATCGACATTGTTATCGCGGACAAGTACCTGCACGAGAATCACGTTCCTTTGGTTTGGTTGATGCCTGAGGCGGCGCAGCGCCAGGGGCAAAAAAATAACGTTCGCGCGGCAGCAGCCTTGCGATTGGTGATGCGGGATAGCAGATCGGGTCGGGGAAGTCCAGACGGATATGGGAGGCAGGCGGAAAAATCACGCCGGCCCGGTATCCTGTCTCGATCGCGCCGACTCCGGCAGGGCTTCATCCAGAGCTGCAATCGCCTCCTTGAGCGCCGTCCTGACCCGAAGGCGGTCGGCAGGCTCGACCCGGCTCATATCCAGATGCAGGTCGAGGCCGGCGAGATGTTCGCTCAGAACGCGGCTCTTATGATCCGCGCCGAGCGTCAGCCCGTCCACAGCATAGGGCACGATCTCGCGCTGTATGCCCTTCATCGTGATCGGCGGCAGCGGGTGGGCATCGACGATCTCGTCGACCAGCGCATAGGTTTCGTAGCTGATGACGATCTCTCCGCCCTGGGCGATCGATTGCAGGCGGGCGGCGAGATTGGCCTCCGCGCCGATGATCGTATAGTCCATGCGGTCGCTGCTGCCGAAATTGCCGACGTTGCAATAGCCGCTGTTGATTCCCATGCGCACGACGAAAGGCTCTTCGGTGCCGTTTCTGCGCCATCTGTCCTTCAGTTCGCCGAGGCGGCGCTGCATGTCGACGGCCATGCGCAGGCAGGCTTTCGCATCCTCCTCCGGGCCCTTCGTTTCCGGGTCGCCGAAGAAGACCAGCATGGCGTCGCCGATGAACTTGTCCACCGTGCCGCCATGGGCGAGCGCAATGTTCGACATTTCGGTCAGATATTCGTTGAGCATCTCCGTCAGCGCTTCCGGCTGCAGCCGCTCGGTGGTCGCGGTGAAATCCTTGATGTCGGAGAAGAAGATCGTCAGGCGCTTGCGCTCGGTATGGACCACCACGTCCTTCTGCCCGCTGAAAATGCTCTTGTAGATCTGCGGCGAGAGGTAGCGTGAAATCTTCAGCGAGACGCTGGCGAGGAATTCGTTGGCCGCTTCCAGATCCTGGTTGGCGTTATGGATCGCGCGCGCCTGCTGCCGCTGCAGCAGAATGAAGCTGAGGCCGATGATGGCGACAAACAGAAAATAGCAGAGCAGGTATTTGAAGGCGAAGACGTTGCTCGCATAGGGCTGCCGGATGATCACTTCCTGGATGCCGCGCACATCGCCCACCTTCCAATCGGTCTTCGGGCTTTCCGGGTGGCTGTTGTGGCAGGCAACGCAGGCCTGGCCCATGACGACGGGGGTGATGAACCGCAGGGTATCGGTCAGTCCGACACGGGTGAGGTCGTTCAGCGTCTGTTGCGGATTGGCGCGCAGCGCCGCGAGCGCTTGTCTTTCGAAGTCGTCGAGCTCGTGGGATGCGCGGCTCTTGAACGGCAGATCGGAGACGAAACGATAGGTGATATTGGCCTGCTGTTCCTTGATGACGTCGCCGAGCTCCAGCGAAAGTGTTGCCGGCAGCGGGATGGCGCCTGGAATATTGGCATAGTTGTGGGAGACGACCGTGCCGGCGGTCGCGCCGCTGGCATGTGCGGCCAAAACCCGTCCGACGACGTTCGCCGAATAATAGGAGCGAATGCTCGATATCAGCGAACTCATGTCGCGCGCCTGTCGCCGCAAGGTATTTCCCGAGAGATCGCTGATGTCGAGCCAGACGGCAAGCGGCAGCCCGGCCAGCATGGCCAGCACGACGGCGATCAGCCAGTAGCCGCTTCGGCGCGCGGCGGATTCGGAAATCACGGCGACCCTTACCCTTCTCTTGAAAAAGCGTGCGATTTTCGATCGCTACAAGAACATTTCGCCGGGCGCCCGGCAAGGTCGAAGCCTTGTCATCCCAGCAAAAGCCTGGCCAAAATCGGAGCCGTGGGCTCATTGACGGCGCTTCTTATCGGCCGGATGGAAAGACGAAGGGCAAGAGGTCGAAAACGGAGCGTCCAGGACGCGTGCGCGAATGGCATTCGGGCCGAAAGCGGCGTAGCCTGTCTGTCGGCAGACGCAGGCCGCTCCGTCGGCCGCGGGAGGGACAGCCGGTGAGATGATGACACGCGTGCAGCAAATCGGTGTGGTTATCGGCCTGGCGATCGTGGCAGCGCTGACGATCCTGCGGGCGGACGATCCGGGGATTTTCAAGCTGATCCGCGGGGTGACCTTCGACGAATATCAGCGGCTGGTTCCGAGAAGCTTCGAACCGATGCCGGTCCGCGTGGTTGACATCGACGAAGCCTCGCTGCGCGAATTCGGCCAGTGGCCGTGGCCGCGGGACAGGCTGGCGCTGTTGGTGGACAGGCTCTCGGAAATGGGGGCAGCGGCCATCGCCTTCGATGTTCTCTTCGCCGAGCCGGACCGGCTATCGCCGCGCAACGTCGTACGCGAGGTCGCCGGCGTCGATCCTTCGCTTGCCGAGAAACTGCCCGACAACGACGAGATATTCGCCGGCTCGATTGCCGGCAAGCCCGTCGTCCTCGGCTTCGGCTTGTCCAACGAGGGCGGTTACCGGCCGCCCGTCAAGGCGGGCTTCGCCTTCACGGGCGAAAGTCCGGTCTCGGCCCCGCCCTTTCTGCACGCTTCGACGCCGCTCAGGCCGCAACTGGAGGCCAATGCAGCGGGGCTTGGCCATATCAGCCTCAATCCGGGCAATCCCTCGCCTGTGGTTCGGGCGGTTCCGCTGTTCTTGACCGATGGCGAGCAGCTCTATCCGAATCTGGCGATCGAGGCGCTGCGGGTCGCGCAGGGGGTGTCGACCTATGTGCTGTCGGGCGCGCCCGACCGCGCCGCCATTATGACATCGGCAAAGATCGGCGACTTCGTCGTGCCGCTGACGGCGGCCGGCGAACTCTGGCTCTATGTCACGCCGGACCGGGCCGAGCGCTATATCTCTGCGCGCCAGGTGCTCACCGGTGCAGGCGCCAGCTCCGACGTTGCAGCCGCCATCAACGGCAGCGTCATTTTCGTCGGGACTTCGGCCGCGGGCCTGCAGGACATTCGCGTCACCGCGCTCGGCGAGAATGTCCCTGGCGTTTCGCTGCATGCGCAGGCCGTCGAGCAGATTCTCTCCGGCCAGTTCCTGTCGCGGCCCGACTGGGCGGACGGGCTGGAAATCCTCACGATCGCGGTGCTCGGATGCCTGCTCGTCGTGGTGACGACCTTCGTCAGTCCCGCCGTCGCCCTGGTCTGCGGCCTGCTGATTACGGCAATGGCGCTCGTGGCGTCGTGGTTGTCGTTTCTCTATTGGGGACTTCTTCTCGATCCGCTGGCGCCGATCGTCAGCGGATCGATCACCCATTTTGCCGCAACCTCGTTCCGCATTCTGGTGATTGATCGGGAAAGGCGCGAGGTGCGGCGCGCCTTCGGACACTATCTGTCTCCGTCGCTGCTCCATCGCATTGAGCATAACCGCGATGCATTGCGCCTGGGTGGGGATGACCGCGAGCTGACGGTCATGTTCGTCGACGTCAGGAACTTCACCGAGATGAGTGAACGGCTGGCGCCGACGGCTGTCGTCGCCTTCCTGAACACATTGCTCGACGCGCTAAGCCGTCATGTCGTGGCCAATGAAGGCACGCTCGACAAGTTTATCGGCGATTCGATCATGGCGTTCTGGAATGCGCCGGTTGATGTTGCGGATCACGAAACCAAGGCGGTTCGCACAGCCTTGGCCATGCGCGCGACACTCGCCGAACTGAACGCCGGCGACGCCTTCGGCTTCGGTCCCGATCAGGAGGTCGGCATCGGCATCGGCATCCATACCGGCATTGCCTGCGTCGGCAATATGGGCGCCAAGACCCGCTTCAACTATTCGGCTGTCGGAGATGCCGTCAACGTCGCCGCCCGCATCGAGTCGTCGTGCAAAGAGGTAGGCTTCGATATCCTCATCTCCGACAGCGCTGCACGTTCAGTGAAAGGAATGGCGCTGATCGACGCCGGCGCCATTCCACTGAAGGGAAAGAGCAGCCGCACTAAGATCCTTGCCGTCCTCGGCGATGAGCATGTGGCGGCATCCCGGGAATTCGCCGCGCTCAATGCCGTTCACCGGCAATTGATGCAAGCCCTGCATGCGCATTCAAAGAATACCCGCAAACTTATGGATACGGCAAAGCTCAGGGCGGATGAGGTGGTGGGCGGTTTGGTGGAATTCTATCGGCGGATACCCAGCAGGACCGACCATTTTCGGGAATTGCCGGCGGGGATCGAAAAGAGCGCCGCCGATGCCGAAAAGTAGAAGCGATTTTCGAAGGGCGGTGCCCTTCTTGGGGGTATCCCCTTCACTGTCCGACACGCCGACGGTCCTCGCCGGCCTTTGCACTGCTCGTCGACGCACTACGCCATCGTCTGGCGGACATAGCAGTGCTGACGCCTTGACTTGCGAGGATCCCGAAAACAGCCTCACCGACCGCGATTGAAATTCCGACTTCTGTCGTGGTTTCGATCATTCTTATGGTCGCGATCTCCATCATGGTGGCGCTCGGGGTCCCGATGATCCAAACCGTGATTTCCGGGCTTTCCGTCATCGTCGTGGCTCCCATGGCCCTCATGCTTGTCGGGTCTATCCGGCTTGTCATGGTGGGGCTTATCATGGTGCGGCCTGTCGTGATGAGGCTTGTCGTGATGAGGCTTGTCGGGCTTGTTCGGTCGCTCCTTTTGTGGCTCGGCCTGTCTCTGTGGCGGATCCTGCCTCTGCGGAGCAGGCGCAACTGCCGGCGGAGGCCGTGTTCTGTCTTTTCTTTCCGGCATAACGGAGGCCATATTGCAGCCGCCGAGCATGCCGAGGCCGCCCGAGAGCCGTTGGTTGCCGGACAGGAAGGGCAGGGCACGCTGGTTTCCAAGTCTGTCAAGGACGTTGCGATCGACCCGGCCGGCCGCCGTCATATCGCCATTCGGTTTGGCGACAACGCAATCGCAGCGTTGCTGCAGCTGGCGACAGCCGCCGGGGCCGCAGAAGCTGGCCGCGCCGTTCAAGAGAACGACGGCGGTGGTGCCGTCGGGGCCGACGTAGAAATCGAATGCGGTGCCGCGCACGCCGATCGTGCCGGCCGGCGTCAGGATCTGATAGGCCGACGAATTGGAATTGCCGCTGACCCAGCGGAAAGTCCCCTTGGCGGCCTTGATGGTGAGCTTTCTGACCGATTGCGTATCGTCGAACACATATTTGTCGATGACGACGGAGGAACCCCAGCCGACCGCAAGCTTGGTGCCGTCACGAAACAGAAACTGGCCAAGTCCGGATTGCGACGTTCGGATTCGCTCGTCGCGGTGAACGCTGCTATTCACCTCTATGGGGCCGGCCTGTCCGGTCACTTCGGTCTTGATGAGGACGGCTTGGCCGACCGGCTCGGCGGCGGGCGACGCCTGGGCGCTCAAAAACGCGATGAAAAGCGCGTGGAAGAATGAACGCCGACCCCACATCATATAAGACCCCGGCAACAGGGGAGAATTAACATTTTGGTAACTGCTTGTCTTCTCGCCCACTTGGGTGAGGGCTGGCCGGCGGTCCGATCGGTTGCTGGTTGCCGGAGGAAGCGGAGCGCGCGTTCTGGAAAACCGGGCGCTTTTCGACATCATGTCGCTCAGTGTCAAAACCAAAGCTCTCGCGCGTCGCAAAAGAGCCGTTGTGCCGCATTTGGATTTGCGATTTGTATGGGCACGGAGAATAGTCCTTGCCCGAAGGAGAAGAAGGCGGATGCGGAAATATTCGGTTTTTGCCGTGGCGCGAGAGGCCCTTCGTGGCCACAGAGGCTGGGAGAAGCAGTGGACTTCACCAGAACCGCGCGCCGAATACGACGTCGTCATCATCGGCGCCGGCGGGCACGGCCTGGGGGCCGCCTATTATCTCGCCAAGGAGCATGGCATCACCAATGTGGCGGTGATCGAGAAGGGCTGGCTCGGCGGCGGCAATACCGGGCGCAACACCACCATCATCCGCTCGAACTATCTCTATGAAGAGAGCATGCACATTTACGAGCATTCGATGAAGCTCTGGGAGGGGCTTTCGCAGGAGCTCAACTACAATGTGATGTATTCGCCGCGCGGCGTGATGATGCTCTCGCACAATATTCACGACCAGCAGTCGTTCAAGCGCCATATCCATGCGAACCGGCTCTACGGCATTGACAATGAATGGCTGACGCCGGAGCAGGCGAAGGCCTATTGTCCGCCGCTCGATATCTCGGCCAGCGCGCGCTACCCGATCAACGGCGCGGCGCTGCAGCGGCGCGGCGGCACGGCGCGGCACGATGCGGTCGCCTGGGGTTATGCGCGCGCAGCATCGGACCGCGGTGTCCACATCATCCAGAATTGCGAAGTGACCGGCATCCGCCGTGCGCCCGATGGGCGCGTGACCGGCGTCGAGACCACGCGCGGTTTCATCGGCGCCAGAAAAGTCGGCGTGTCGGCGGCCGGACACACGACGACGATCATGAAGATGGCCGATGTGCGGGTGCCGCTGCAATCGAGCCCGCTGCAGGCGCTGGTTTCCGAGCCGCTGAAGCCGATCTTCCCCTGTGTCGTCATGTCGAACACGGTGCACGCCTATATCTCCCAGTCCGACAAGGGAGAACTCGTCATCGGCGCCGGCACCGACCAGTACAATTCCTACTCGCAGACCGGCGGGCTGCAGATCATCACCCATACGCTCGATGCCATCTGCGAACTCTTCCCGATGTTCCGGCGCGTCAAGATGATGCGCCAATGGGGCGGCATCGTCGACAACACGCCGGATCGTTCGGCGATCCAGTCGAAGACGCCGGTTCCCGGGCTTTACGTCAATTGCGGCTGGGGCACCGGCGGCTTCAAGGCGACGCCGGGCTCGGCCAATCTTTTCGCCCATCTGATCGCCCGCGACGAACCGCACAAGTTCAGCGCCGGCCTGACGCTGGAACGTTTCCGCAGCGGCCGGCTGATCGACGAGGCTGCAGCGGCGGCGGTGGCGCACTGACGATGGGTGTTTTCGTGCTCATGCTCGCTGCTTTTGTCGCTCACCCCCTCATCCGTCTTTCAGGCACCTTCTCCCCGCTGGGGAGAAGTGGAGGAGAAGGAAATCCTACATGCTGCTGATCCATTGCCCTTACTGCCAGGAAGAGCGCTCCGAGCTCGAATTCCGCGGCGCGGGCGACGCGCATATCGCGCGGCCCACCGACATGGCCTCGATATCGGATGAGGAATTTGAGGCCTATTTCTTTCTGCGCGACAATCCGAAGGGGCTGATCTACGAACGCTGGCGGCATATTCACGGCTGCGGGCGCTTCTTCAACGCCGCGCGCGACACGGTGAGCGACAAGTTCATCATGACCTACAAGGCAGGCGAGCCGAAGCCCGAGATCGGGGCTGCGGCCGAGAAGCACGCGCCTGTCGAGACATATGAAGCCCTGGAAGGAGAGGCGCAATGAGCGGCGTCAACCGTATCGCCGGCAAGGGGCGCCTGACGCCGGCCAAAACCGCGCGCTTCAGCTTCGACGGCAAGACCTATGCGGCGCTCGAAGGCGATAGCGTCGCCTCGGCGCTGATCGCCCACGGCGTGCACCTCGTCGGCCGTTCGTTCAAATATCACCGGCCGCGCGGCATTCTGTCAGCCGGCGCCGAAGAACCGAACGCCCTGATCGACGTCGCTCGGGATGCAGCACGCAAGCAGCCGAACGTGCGCGCCACCGTGCAGGAAGTCTTCGACGGCATGATCGTCAGCTCGCAGAACCGCTGGCCCTCGCTTGCCCGCGATGTCGGGGCCATCAACAATCTGATGTCGCCGTTCTTCGCCGCCGGCTTCTACTACAAGACCTTCATGTGGCCGCGCGCCGCCTGGAAGCATGTCTATGAACCGCTCATCCGTCGCGCCGCCGGCCTCGGTGTTGCCCCGACGGAAGGCGATCCGGACCATTATGCCAGCCGTTACGCGCATTGCGACGTGCTGGTGGTTGGCGGCGGCGTTGCCGGGCTTTCGGCGGCGCTGGCCGCGGCCCGGACCGGCGTCAGGGTGATCCTCTGCGACGAGCAGGCGGAGGCGGGTGGCGCGTTGCGCTATGATGCCGGCGCCAAGATCGACGGGCAGGACGGCTTCACCTGGGCGCAAAAGGCCGTGGCGCAGCTGAAGGCGATGGACAATGTCCAAGTGCTGCTGCGTACGACTGCCTTCGGCTACTACAACCACAATTTTGTCGCCCTGGCCGAGCGCGTCACCGATCATCTCGCCAATCCCGCCCATGATCTGCCGCGCGAACGGCTCTGGCAGGTCCGGGCCAAGCGGGTGATCCTCGCCAACGGCGCGATCGAACGGCACATGGTATTTCCGAACAACGACCGGCCCGGCATCATGCTGGCCTCGGCGGCGCGGACCTATCTCAACCATTACGGCGTCGCCGTCGGCAAGAATGTCGGCATCTACACGGCGCATGACTCGGCTTATGAAACGGCCTTCGATCTGAAGCGCGCGGGCGTTTCGATCGCTGCCATCGTCGATTGCCGGCAGGCGCCTGGCGCGGCGGTGCTGGCGGAAGCGCGCGCGCTCGGCATCGACGTCCTGGCCGGCCAGTCGGTCATCAACACCGCGGGGCGGCTGCGCATCTCGTCGATGACGGTGGCGCGCAACGGCGGCGGTTCGCCGCGCAAGATCGCCGTCGATGCGCTGCTGGTTTCGGCCGGCTGGACGCCGTCCGTGCATCTGTTCTCGCAGTCGCGCGGCAAAGTCGCCTTCGACGCTGAAAGCCAGCGTTTCCTGCCCGGCTCCTACGCGCAGGACTGCCTGTCGGTCGGCGCCTGCAACGGCACCGACGACCTGCAGCGGACGATCGAGGAATCGCTTGCCGCCGGCGAGCTGATGGCGCAGGCCACCGGCGGAAGCAGCGGCGAGAAGATCGCAATTTCGGCCGAGCAGGCCTTTGAATGGACGGGCGGTATGATCGGTGCCGCCGAAGGCGCCGGACCGAAAACCAACGCCAAGGCCTTTATCGACTTCCAGCACGATGTCTGTGCCAAGGATATCCGCCTTGCCGTGCGCGAGGGCATGCATTCGATCGAGCACATCAAGCGCTTTACGACGAACGGCATGGCCTCGGACCAGGGCAAGCTTTCCAACATGCATGGCCTGGCGATCGCCGCCGAAATGCTCGGCAAGGAAATCCCGCAGGTCGGTCTCACCACCTTCCGCGCACCCTACACGCCGGTCACCTACGGCACGCTGATCGGCCATTCGCGCGGAGAGCTATTCGATCCGACGCGCAAGACGCCGCTGCACGAATGGGAAGTAGCCCACGGTGCCGTTTTCGAAGATGTCGGAAACTGGAAACGTGCCTGGTTCTATCCGCGTGCCGGCGAGAACATGCATCAGGCGGTCGCGCGCGAATGCCGCACAGCCAGAGAGTCGGCCGGCATCTTCGACGCTTCGACGCTTGGCAAGATCGAAGTGGTGGGGCCGGATGCGGCGAAGTTCCTCAACCTCATCTACACCAATGCCTGGGATACGCTGAAGCCGGGCAAGGCCCGCTACGGCATCATGACCCGCGAAGACGGCTTCGTTTATGACGACGGCGTCGTCGGGCGACTGGCCGAGGACCGTTTCCATGTCACGACGACGACCGGCGGAGCGCCGCGCGTTCTTCACCACATGGAAGATTACCTGCAGACGGAATTCCCGGACCTGAAGGTATGGCTGACCTCGGTCACCGAACAATGGGCCGTCATTGCCGTGCAGGGACCGAAGGCGCGCGCGATCGTCGAGCCGCTGGTCACAGGGGTCGACCTCTCAAACGAGGCCTTCCCGCATATGAGCGTTGCCGAATGCACCGTCTGCGGCGTGCCGGCGCGGCTCTTCCGCGTCTCCTTCACCGGCGAAATCGGTTTCGAAATCAACGTGCCGGCCGATTATGGCCAGTCGGTGCTCGAAGCCGTCTGGGCCAATGCCGAACCGCTCGGCGCCTGCGTCTACGGCACCGAGACGATGCACGTTCTGCGCGCCGAGAAGGGTTATATCATCGTCGGCCAGGATACTGACGGGACGGTTACGCCCGACGACGCGGGCGTTGCCTGGGCCGTTTCGAAGAAGAAGAAGGACTTTGTCGGCATTCGCGGCCTGCAGCGGCCGGACCTCGTGAAAGAGGGACGCAAGCAGCTGGTCGGGCTTGTCACCAAGGATCCGAAGCTGGTGCTCGAAGAAGGCGCGCAGGTCGTCGCGAACCCGAACGAGCCGAAGCCGATGACGATGCTCGGCCACGTCACCTCGGCCTACTGGTCGGAAAGCTGCGGCCGGTCGATCGCCTTCGCGCTCGTCGCCGGCGGCCGGGCGCGGATGGGCGAGACGCTCTACGTGCCGATGCCGGACCGGACGATCGCCGTCGAGGTGGCGGATCTGGTATTCTTTGACAAGGAAGGAGGCCGCATCCATGGCTGATGTCGCAATTCGCAAGCCAGTGCTTGCCGGCCGTCTCGGCGGCTCCGCAACGGTACGGCTGACGGTGGCACCGGCAGCGAGCCGGGTGGCACTGCGCGCGCCGGCGGAATCGCTTGCCGCGCTGTCCAAAGCGCTCGGTCTCACCGTGCCGAACGCTCCGAAGACCTCCAGTCGAGCCGGTGCGCGCTCAGCGCTCTGGATCGGGCCGGACGAATGGCTGGTAATCGATGAGGATGGCGCCGATCTGATGGCGCTGCTTTCCGGCCTCCGTGCCGTGCATTCGGCGACCGACGTTTCCCACCGCAATGTCGCGATCATCGTCTCGGGGCCGGGCGCGGAAAAGACGCTTGCCGCCGGCTGCCCGCAGGACCTGTCGCTTTCTTCGTTTCCGGTCGGGGCCGCATCGCGGACCATCTTGGGCAAGGCGGAAATCGTGCTTCTGCGCACGGATGAACAGACGTTCCGGGTCGAATGCTGGCGGTCGTTTTCCGACTTCGTCTTCGGGCTGCTCAACGAGGCGGCTCATGATGCCGGTCATTGAGCCCGGATCAGTCCTGCCTGTTTAGGGCGCCCGTTCGAGGGAGGAAGAATGCTGCATCATGCCTCCCTCGGCGTTTCCGATATAGAGCGGTCGGCGGCATTTTACGATGCCGCCCTTGGTGCCCTCGGTTATGTCAGGGTCTGGGATGACATCAGGCCTGGGCAGACGGGGCAGGCGGTCGGCTACGGCCCTCCCGGCGGCGGCGACAAGCTGGCGATCAAACATCGGCCAGAGGGCCAGCGTCCGGCCGGCCCGGGGTTTCATCTGGCCTTTGCCGCGCTGAGCCGTGAGGCGGTCGATGCGTTTCATGCCGCGGCAATCGCGCATGGTGGCCGTGACAATGGCGGTCCCGGTCTTCGACCCCATTATGGCGAGCACTATTATGCCGCCTTCGTCATCGATCCGGACGGCCACGCGCTTGAAGCGGTCGTTAATTCCGTGAAATCATAGCCGCATCCGGCTTACACGTCCTCGGGACGATCCTTCGGGTCGAACTGGATGATGGTGATCCATTTTGCCGTCAGGGCCGGCTTCTTCTCGTTTTCGATCTCGATCGTAACGTCGTAGGTGGTCATCAGCATGCCGCCGCCGCGGAAGCGGGCGTCGGAGAGCAGGAAGCGGCCGCGCACGCGGGCGCCGCTTTTGACCGGCGTCATGAAGCGGACGCGGTCGAAGCCGTAATTGATGCCCATGGTCTGCTCGCGCACTTTCGGCAGGCAGTTGTAATTCATCGCCGAGAGCAGAGACAGTGTCAGGAAGCCATGGGCGATGGTGCCGCCGAAGGGGCTTTCGGCGGCGGCGCGCTCGGGATCGACGTGAATGAACTGGTGGTCATCCGTTGCCCCCGCAAAGGCATCGATCATCGTCTGGTCGACGGTGATCCAATCCGAAAGGCCCGTTTCCATGCCGATCAATCCCCGCACGTCGGAGAGTGAAATTTCCGTGCCCATGCATTTCCCCGTCAGATAAGCCCGCCGCGCCAAAGCCTTATCGTGCATTTATGACGATTGCGACAAGGATTTGCGCCAATGGGAGGCGCCGGTCACTTTTCTATGAAAAAGCCGACGGAGCGTGGCTCGACGGTGACTCGGGCGCCGGCCTTTTTCACGCCCGCCGGCGTCAATTGACGCCAGCAAGCTTCGCCTTCCGACGGAAGCGTAAAGAGCTCGCGGCTTTCGGAGCGATTGAAGAGCACGGCAAGCCGGGTGCGTTTGCCTCGTGAGGCCCGGTCGCCGGTTGCCAGCAGCATGCCGAGGACGGCGAGCGACGGCGTCTCCCATTCGGCGACCGTCATCGGTTCGCCCGAAACCGAGATCCATTCGACGTCGCCATTTCCCGACAGGAAATCCGTTTCGGAAAAGGCGGTGAAGCGGCGGCGCAGCCCGGCGACGAAGGCGGTATGGGCGATGAGATCCTCATTCAATGTCTTCCAGTCGAGCCAGGTGATCTCGTTGTCCTGACAATAGGCATTGTTGTTGCCGCGCTGGCTGCGTCCGCCTTCGTCGCCGGCCGTCAGCATGATGCTTCCGCGGGTGGCAAAGAGCGTTGATATCAGCGCCATCACATCGTTTATCCGGCGCTTGCGGATCGAGGGGTAGAGGGTTTCGCCTTCGACGCCATTGTTCCACGAGTGGTTCTCATTATGGCCGTCGCGATTGTGCTCGCCATTGGCGTCGTTGTGCTTTCCGGCATAGGAGACGAGGTCGATCAGCGTGAAGCCGTCATGGGCGGCAAGGAAATTGACGCTGCGCGTCCCTTTGCCGTCAATGCGGGCGAAGATGTCGGAAGAACCGGCAAGCGCGGTTGCCAGCGCGCCGGTCTTCCATTGATCGCCGCGCCAATAACAACGCAGGTCGTCGCGGACCCGATCGTTCCATTCGAGGAAGGGCGGCGGGAAGTTGCCGAGCTGGTAACCGCCGGGACCGATGTCCCAGGGTTCGGCGATCATGATCCGGTCGGCGAGCACGTTGTCGGCCAGAATGGCGGCAAGTGTTCCGCCATCGCGCTCGAAGCCGGTCGCGGTTCGGCCGAGGACGGGCGCGAGATCGAAGCGAAAACCGTCGACGCCGGCGTTGAGCACGAAATGGCGCAGGCTGTCGATGACGAGACGGCGAACTTCGGGATGGTCGCAGGCGAGCGTGTTGCCGGTTCCCGTATCGTTGACCAGTTCGCCCGGGCAATTCTGCGCATGGCGAAAATAATGCAGGTTGTCGAGGCCGCGCAGCGACAGCGTCGTGCCGTAGCGGTCGCTCTCGCCGGTATGGTTGAAGACGAGGTCGAGGATAACGGCGATGCCCTCGGCATGGAGGGCGGCGACCGTCTCGCGCAGCTCGGTCATGCCGCCGGGGGCGAGCCGGGGATCAAGCGCCATGAAGGCGACCGGATTGTAGCCCCAGCCATTAGTGAGGCCGAGCGGCGGCAGGTGGCGTTCATCGATCCAGGCGGTGATCGGCATCAGCTCGACGGCATCGACACCGATCCGCTTCAGATGGGCGATGACGGAGGGATGGGCGAGGGCGGCGATGGTGCCGCGCTGGCGCTCCGGTATGTCGGGATGGAGAATGGTGAAGGGCCGCACCGCCACTTCGTAGATGAAGCCGCCCGGTTTGAAGAGTGGCTTGGCGACGGCGGCGCGTGTATCTGATGTGACGATCGCCTTCGGCATCAGATCCTGGCTGTCTTCGCCGTAGATGCCGAGGCGGGGATCATAGCGGAACGGCCGGTCGATCTCCTTGGCATAGGGGTCGATCAGCAATTTCGACGGATCGAACCAGAGGCCGTTGTCCGGCGCGTAGATACCGTCGGCACGATAGCCGTAGCGGGCGCCTTGCCTGAGGCCATCGACGAAGAGGCGATGGACCTGGTTGCCGTCGCGCGCCATCGGCAGGCGCGCGAATTCCCTGTTGCCGTCATTGTCGAACAGGCAGAGCTCGACCTGCGCGGCATGATGCGACCACACGGCAAATTCGACGCCGGTATCGAAGACGATCGCGCCGGCCTGCGCCGCATTGTTCCCGCGCATGTTTCCCCCGGATCAGGTGATCACGGTTGGCGCGTCGCGTCCCGTGCGTTCCCGAATGCTGGCAACGCTGTCGGCTGCCGCGATGAGATCGGCGAGCGCTTCCTGCGTTTCGATGTTGTGGCGAGTCGAATCCGGCTCGTAACGCTCGATATAGACACGCAAGGTTGCGCCAGACGTGCCGGTGCCGGAGAGACGGAAGACGACGCGGGAGCCGCCTTCGAAGAGGACGCGGATGCCCTGGTGCTCGCTCACCGATTTGTCGATCGGATCGTGATAGGCGAAATCGTCGGCTTTCTCGACCTTCAGGCTGCCGAAACTCTTGCCGGGCAGGGTGGAAAGCTGGCTGCGGAGATTGTCCATCAGCCCGTTCGCCGCATCGGTGTCGAGGCCTTCGTAATCGTGGCGCGAATAATAGTTGCGGCCGTAGGTCTGCCAGTGCTGGGTGACGACATCGGCGACGCTCTCGCCGCGCACGGCAAGAATATTCAGCCAGAGCAGCACCGCCCAGAGGCCATCCTTTTCGCGGACGTGGCTGGATCCGGTGCCGGAGCTTTCCTCGCCGCAGATCGTCGCCATGCCGGCGTCGAGCAGGTTGCCGAAGAACTTCCAGCCGGTCGGCGTCTCATACATGCCGATGCCGCGTCTTTCGGCAACACGGTCGGCAGCACCCGAGGTCGGCATCGAGCGGGCGATGCCGGCGAGGCCGCCGGAGTAACCGGGGGCGAGATTGGCGTTGGCGGCAAGGATCGCCAGGCTGTCGGAGGGTGTGACGAAGATGCCGCGGCCGATGATCAGATTGCGGTCGCCGTCGCCATCGGAAGCGGCGCCGAAATCGGGCGCGTCATCACCCATCATCTCATCGAAGAGTTCCTTGCAATGAACCGGGTTCGGATCCGGGTGATGACCGCCGAAATCCGGCAGCGGCATGAAATTGCGCACAGATCCAGAGGGAGCGCCGAGGCGATTTTCAAAGATTTCCTTGGCATAGGGGCCGGTGACGGCGCTCATCCCATCGAAGGCGATGCGGAAGCCGAGGCTGATCAGATTGCGGATGGCGCCGAAATCGAACAGCTCTTCCATCAGCGCGGCATAATCTTCGACCGGATCGATGACCGAGAGAATCATGCCGCCGGGAAGTTCGTCCTTGCCGATGCGATCGAGATTGACGTCGGCGAAATCGGCGATCTTGTAGCTGTCGATCGTCTTGGAGCGGGCATAGATCGCGTCGGTGATCTTTTCCGGGGCCGGACCGCCATTGTTGATGTTGTACTTGATGCCGAAATCTTCGGTCGGGCCGCCGGGATTGTGGCTGGCAGACAGAATGATGCCGCCGAAAGCCTTGTACTTGCGGATGATGTGGGACGCGGCCGGCGTCGACAGGATGCCGCCCTTGCCGACCATCACCTTGCCGAAGCCGTTGGCCGCGGCCATCTTGACCGCCTTCTGAATGACTTCGCGATTGTAATAGCGTCCGTCGCCGCCGATGACGAGGCACTTGCCCTGGTAGCCTTCCAGCGAATCGAAGATCGACTGGATGAAGTTCTCCGCATAATTCGGCTGCTGGAAGACCGGAACCTTCTTGCGCAGGCCTGAGGTGCCGGGCTTCTGGTCCAGGTAGGGCGTGGTGGGTACGGACTTGATCATTTTAGGTCACATGCCTTTCGAGACGAGGCTTGAATAGAGGGCAGCGTAGCGTTCGGCGCTCTTCTCCCAGGAGACATCCGATTTCATGCCCTGCTTTTGCAATTGGGTCCAGAGTTTTCGGTCCGCGTAAAAATGCATCGCACGGCGGATTGCCTGCAGCATGCCCGTTTCCGTCACGGGTGAGAATTGTATGCCGGTTGCCACTTTCGCCGCAAGGGCGGCGTGATTGGCATCGATCACCGTGTCATTCAGCCCGCCGGTGCGCGCCACGATCGGCACGCAGCCATAGCGCAGACCGTAAAGCTGGGTCAGGCCGCAGGGCTCGAAGCGTGAGGGGATGATGATCGCGTCGCAGCCGGCCTGCATCAGATGCGACATCGGCTCGTTATAGCCGATCGAGACGCCGATGCGGCCGGGATGACGGCTGGCGGAAGCGAGCAGCGCGCCTTCAAGCGCGGCTTCGCCGGAACCGAGGACGACGAGCTTGCCGCCCATGCCGACGATCTCGTCGGCGACGTTGGCGACGATATCCATGCCCTTCTGCCAGGTGAGACGGCTGATGACGCAGAAGATCGGGGCATCGTCATTGTCGAGATGGAAGAATTCGGCGATCGAGCGGCGGTTCTCGTCGCGGTTCCTCAGCGTCGTCGGGCCGTAATGGGTGTGGACGACGGGATCGGTTGCCGGATTCCAGATATCGGTGTCGATGCCGTTGACGATGCCGTGCAGATTGTCGATGCGGGTGGCAATCACGCCTTCGAGCCCCATGCCGAATTCCGGCGTCAGGATCTCATCGGCATAGGTGGGGCTGACAGTGGTGATCGCATGGGCGGTTTGCAGGCCGCCTTTCAGAAAGCCGGTCGTGCCGTAATACTCGACGCCGTCGATGGCGAAGGCATGATCGGGCAGGCGCAGGCCTGGAAAGATCTCGGAGCCGAACTGGCCCTGGAAGGCGATGTTGTGGATCGTCAGCACGCTCGGCAGTTCCGGCGTCGGATAATAGCGCATGTAGACGGAGGTCAGCGCCGCTTGCCAATCGTGCGTGTGGACCAGATCCGGCCGCCAGCCGGGCAGCAGACCGGCGGCGATCTCGGAGGCGGCGAGCGACAGGGCGGCGAAACGGCGCCAATTGTCGGGATAGTCCTTGCCGAGCGGATCGAGATAGGGGCCGCCCGGCCGGTCGTAATAGGCCGGGGCATGGAGGACGAGCAGATCGAGGCCCTCGTGCCGGACCTCGAGCACGGTCGCCTTTTCTCCGAGCAGGTCCGCGAATTCGAGCCTGACGACGGGGTCGCGAATGACCTTCATGACGGCAGGATAGCCGGGCAGGAGAGTCTTGGTCTCGACCCCGAAGGCGTTCAGAGCAATCGGCAGGGCGCCTGACACATCGGCCAGGCCCCCTGTCTTGATCAAAGGGAAGACTTCGGACGAAACCGAAAGAACTTTCATACGTCAGATATCCAGCTTGTCGATCATCGGTTGCGTGATCAGGCAAATGCCGCTTTCCGTCCGCCGGAAGCGTTTGGCATCGAGTTCGTCATCCTCGCCGACAACAAGACCTTCCGGAATGACGACGCCGTGGTCGATCACCACATTCTTGAGCTGCGCGCGCCGTCCGATCTTCACATTCGGCAGGATGACCGCCCCTTCCAGCTTGGAGAAGGAATTGGCCCTGACACCGGTGAAGAGCAGGCTCTTGTTGAGGCTGGCACCGGAGATGATGCAGTCGCCCGAGACGACGGAAGACGTGGCCGAGCCGCGGCGATCCTCGTCGTCATGGACGAATTTTGCCGGCGGGGTGATCTCGGCATAGGTCCAGATCGGCCAGGACTTGTCGTAGATATCGAGCTCCGGCACGATCGCCGTCAGGTCGATATTGGCCTGCCAATAGGCGTCGATCGTGCCGACGTCGCGCCAATAGGGCTCGTGCTCGAAATCCGACCGGACACAGGATTTGGCGAAGCGGTGGGCGACCGCCTTACCATGCTGGACGATATAGGGGATGATGTCCTTGCCGAAATCGCGGCTCGAGGTCGGATCGGCGGCATCGCGGCGCAGTGCATCGAGCAGGAACTTGGTGTGGAAGACATAGATGCCCATCGAGGCCAGCGCGTAATCCGGCTTGTCGGGAATGGGCGGCGGATCGGCCGGCTTCTCGACGAAGGCGATGATCTCATCCTTCTCGTTGACATGCATGACGCCGAAGCCCACCGCTTCCATGCGCGGCACTTCCAGGCAGCCGATGGTGACGTCGGCGCCGGAATCGACGTGCTGCTGCAGCATCCATTCATAGTCCATCTTGTAGACGTGGTCGCCGGCCAGAATGACCATGTATTCGACACCGTAATCCTGAATGATGTCGATGTTCTGATAGACGGCGTCGGCCGTGCCTTCATACCATTGGGTCTCGGAGACGCGCTGGCTGGCCGGCAGGATGTCGAAGCTCTCATTGCGCTCCGGGCGGAAGAAGTTCCAGCCGCGCTGCATGTGGCGGATCAGCGAATGCGCCTTGTATTGCGTCGCGACGCCGATGCGGCGAATGCCGGAGTTCAGCGCGTTCGACAGAGCGAAATCGATGATGCGGGCCTTGCCGCCGAAATAAACGGCGGGCTTGGCGCGCCGGTCGGTGAGTTCCTTGAGACGGCTCCCCCTGCCGCCCGCCAGAACATAGGCCATTGCATCGCGGGCAAGTGGCTGAATACGCTTTTCTACCATTTTCTCCTCCCACCAGTCTTAATTTTCAGGTTCAAGCATGATCGTTGCCAAAGGCGGCAGCGTAATCGAGCAGGTGATGTTGCCGCCGGCATCGACGGCCTGCACGCGCCCGCCATTGCCCTTGCCGCTGCCGCCGTAGATGTCGGCATCGGTATTCAGAATCTCCCGCCAGCGGCCCGCCAGAGGCAGGCGGATCGAATAATTCTCGCGATAGACGGGCGTGAAATTGGTGATGACGGCAATCGGCTTCTGGCCCGGCGCCTTGCGCAGCCAGGCAAAGACGGAATTCTCGCCGTCGTCGGCAACCAGCCATTCGAAACCTTCGCCCTCGCAGTCACGCTCATGCAGCGCCTGTTTGCTGCGGTAGGTGAAGTTGAGGTCGCGCACCAGGCGGCGCATGCCCTCGTGCATACGGTATTGCAGTAGGTTCCAGTCGAGCGACTTCGCCTCGCTCCACTCGCTCCACTGGGCGAATTCCTGGCCCATGAACAACAGCTTCTTGCCGGGATAGCCCCACATATAGGCGTAGTAAGCGCGCAGATTGGCGAACTTCTGCCAGTCGTCACCCGGCATCTTGGCGATCAGCGAGCCCTTTCCGTGGACGACCTCGTCATGCGACAGCGGCAGGACGAAATTTTCGGAATAAGCATAGAGCAGGCCGAAGGTGAGCTCGTTGTGATGGTGCTTGCGGTGCACCGGATCGCGTTTCATGTAGCTCAGCGTGTCGTGCATGAAGCCCATGTTCCACTTGAAGCCGAAGCCGAGGCCGCCTTCGTGGACGGGCTGCGAGACCTTCGGCCAGGAGGTCGATTCCTCGGCGATGGTCATGACATTGGGATGCAGGCCATAGATGCGGATATTGAGGTCCTGCAGAAAGCGGACCGCTTCGAGGTTCTCGTTGCCGCCATACTCGTTCGGGATCCATTCGCCGTGTTTGCGGGAATAATCGAGATAGAGCATCGAGGCGACGGCATCGACCCGCAGTCCGTCGAGATGGAACTTCTCGGCCCAATAGAGGGCGTTGTTGACGAGATAGGAAACGACCTCGGTGCGGCCGAAATTGTAGATCGCCGTGTTCCAGTCGGGGTGGAAGCCCTTGCGCGGGTCTTCGTGCTCATAGAGCGCCGTGCCGTCAAACCAGCCGAGGCCATGCTCGTCGGTCGGGAAATGCGCCGGCACCCAGTCGAGGATGACGCCGATGCCGACCTTGTGGCAGCCGTTGACGAAACGGGCAAAACCCTCCGGTTCGCCGAAGCGGGCGGTCGGCGCGTAGAGGCCGGTCGTCTGGTAGCCCCAGGAGGGATCGTAGGGATGTTCGGTGATCGGCAGGAATTCGATATGGGTGAAACCCATGTCGACGCAATAAGGGATGAGGCTGGAGGCGAGCTCGTCCCAGGACAGCATGGTGCCGTCCTGCCGACGCTGCCAGGAGGCGGCGTGAACCTCATAAATGGAGATCGGCTGGCGGCGCTTGTCGGTCTCGCGCCAATGCTTCAGATGGGCCTCGTCCTCCCAGACCTGCTCCAGCTCGGCGGCGGCGACCGAGGCGGTCTTCGGCCTCAGCTCGCTGCGCCGGGCGAAGGGATCGGCCTTCAGCGGCAGCAATACGCCGTCATGGCCGCGGATCTCGAATTTGTAGGCGGCGCCGATCGGCACATCAGGGGCAAAGATCTCCCAGATGCCGCTGTCGGCGCGCAGCCGCATGACGTGGCGGCGGCCGTCCCAATTGTTGAAATCGCCGACGACCGAGACGCGCTGCGCATTCGGGGCCCAGACGGCGAAGTGCATGCCCTGGGCGCCGTCATGGCGGATGAGGTGAGCGCCCATCTTGTCGAACAGACGCAGATGCGAGCCTTCGCGGGCGAAATAATCGTCCATCGGCCCAAGCACCGGCCCGAAGCTGTAGGGGTCGGTGACGGCCCATTCGGCATCGCCGCGCCGGGCGCGGTAGCGCACCGGCTGCAGCCTGGTCAGCGAAACGGGGCCGGCGAAGAAGCCGTCGGCATGCAGCTGCTTCAGTTCGCCGACGACGACGCCGTCGAGCGTCATGGCGGTCACGTCTTCGGCGCCCGGAATGAAACAGCGGGCGACGAAGGCGTCGCCGGCCTGGTGCACACCTAGGACGGCAAAGGGATTGGAATGCGAGCCGGCAAGGATCGCCGTGATTTCATCTGCCGAAATTTCCCAGGAAAGCTTTACTTCAGGGATGGTTTTCGGCGTTTTCATCCGGCTCTCCAGATTTCGTCTGCATATTGCCTGATCGTGCGGTCGGAAGAGAACCAGCCCATCCGCGCCGTATTGTTGATCGTCTTGGTGTACCAGTCGGACTGGTTGGTCCAGATCTGGTCGACGTCGCGCTGAGCCTGGGCATAGGCGTCGAAATCGGCGGCGACCATGAACCAGTCGTGCGAATAGATGCCGTCGATCAGCGCCGTGTAGCGGTTGCGATCATCGGGCGAGAAGACGCCGGAGCCGATGGCGGAGAGCGCCTGCGAGAGTTCGCGCGAGCCCTCGATGATGGCGCGGGGATTGTGGCCGTCGCTGCGGACCTTGGCAACCTCGTCGGCCCTGAGGCCGAAGATGACGATGTTGTCTTCGCCGACATTGTCGCGCATCTCGACATTGGCGCCGTCGAGCGTGCCGATCGTCAGCGCCCCGTTGAGGCCGAACTTCATGTTGCCGGTGCCGGATGCCTCCATGCCGGCGGTCGAAATCTGCTCGGAGAGGTCGGCGGCCGGAACCATGACCTCGGCGAGCGAGACATTGTAGTTCGGCACGAAGACGACCTTTAACAGGCCGCGCACCGACGGGTCGTTGTTGATGGTGCGGGCGACGTCGTTGATCAGCTTGATGATCAGCTTGGCGTTGTAGTAGCTCGGCGCCGCCTTGCCGGCGAAGAGTTTGACGCGCGGCACCCAGTCCAGCTCCGGATGCGAGCGGATCTGGTCGTAGAGGGCAACGGCTTCGATGATGTTCAGCAGTTGGCGCTTATATTCGTGGATGCGCTTGATCTGGATATCGAACATCGCCGACGGATCGAGCTTCACGCCCATGCGGCTGGCGACGAGATTGGAGAGCGCCACCTTGTTGGCCCGCTTTATCGCCGCGAACTTCTGCTGGAAGCTCGGATCGGAAGCATGCGCCTCGAGCGGGCGCAGCTTTTCGGCATCATCGAGGAACTCGTCGCCGATCGCCTCGCGGATCAGGCCGGTGAGGCCGGGATTGCACTGCTGCAGCCAGCGGCGCGGCGTGATGCCGTTGGTCTTGTTGTTGATGCGGTCGGGATAGAGCTTGTGCAGGTCGGCAAAGACCGTGACCTTCATCAGATCGGTGTGCAGGGCCGAGACGCCGTTGATCGAATGCGAGCCGATGAAGGCGAGGTTGCCCATGCGCACGCGGCGGTCGCCGCTTTCCTCGATCAGCGAGATCGAGCGGATTTCGCTGTCGGAAAAATTCTTGGTCTTGCGGGCATCGAGCAGGATCTTGGCGTTGATCGCATAGACGATCTGCATGTGACGCGGCAGCAGGCGCTCGAACAGCGGCACCGGCCAGCTTTCCAGCGCTTCGGGCAGAAGCGTGTGATTTGTATAGGAGAACGTGTGGCGGGTGATCTCCCAGGCCTGTTCGAAATCCATGCCGTGCACGTCGCAGAGCAGACGCACGAGTTCGGCGACCGAGACGGCCGGATGGGTGTCGTTCAACTGGATGGCCACCTTGTCCGGCAGCGAGGTGAAATCATCATATTGCTGCAGGTGGCGGCGCAGGATGTCCTGCAGCGAAGCGGACGAGAAGAAGAATTCCTGGCGCAGGCGCAGTTCCTGGCCGGCCGGCGTGGCGTCGGCCGGATAGAGAACCCGGGTCAGGCTTTCGGCCTTGTTGCTTTCGCGCAGCGCGCCGATGTGGTCGCCGGCGTTGAAGGCATCGAGCAGGATCGGATCGATCGGCTGCGCCGACCAGAGGCGCAGCGTGTTGACGCGTTTGCCGCGCCAGCCGACGGCCGGCGTGTCGAAGGCGGCGGCGATGACGCGTTCGGCCGGTTTCCAGACGTAGCGCGGCTGGTCGTCATGGGTGGTGATGAATTCGACGGAACCGCCAAAGCCGATTTCATAGGAGCTCTCGCGGCGCTCGAACTCCCAGGGATTGCCGTGGGCGAGCCAGTTTTCGGGCAGTTCCACCTGCCAGCCGTCGGCCAGCTGCTGGCGGAAGAGGCCATGGACATAGCGGATACCGTAGCCATAGGCCGGGACGTCGACCGTCGCCATGCTCTCCATGAAGCAGGCGGCGAGACGCCCGAGGCCGCCATTGCCGAGTGCGGCATCCGGCTCCAGCCCGGCAATGACGTTGACATCGACGCCGAGCGAGGCGAGCGCATCGCGCACCTCTTCCATCAGGCCGAGATTCGAGACGGCGTCGCGCATCAGGCGGCCGATCAGGAATTCGAGGGAAAGATAATAGACGCGCTTGGCGCCGGTCGCATAGACCTCGCGGGTGGAGGCCATCCACTTGTCGATGATGCGGTCGCGCACCACCAGGATCGTCGCGGTCAGCCAGTCATGCGGCTTCGCCACCTTGGCGTCCTTGCCGATGCGGTAGGTCAGTCGTTCGATGATTTCTTCAGCGAGAATTTCCGGCCTTGAACTGCGGGGAGCGGGAGAAGGGATAACCGGCTTGGAAACGGTATTCATGGTCAGATCTCGCCAATTTTAATTTGGTTTCAGGGTGTTATGCCTGATTTAATCGATTTGTCGCTTGCGCGGACCACAGTTTATGCATCGTTAGGAAGCACTTGCAACAAAGGATTTGGACAAACGAAAAATTTGCGAAACCTTCATATTCACGGGGTTCGAGGGGATTGATTTCAAACGCTTTTCCCGATCAGATGGATGGGATAGCGATAACGAAAAGCCGCGCCGGTTTGTTCCGGCGCGGCTTTTTTGATCGGCTTTCGGCTGGCAGTATCGTCAGTTCGTCAGGCGCGTCACTTGAGTGGACGCCTTCGCTCCGATCGCTTTGAACGCGGCGAAAAGGTCTTCCATTTTTTCCGCCTGGAAATAGTGGGAGGCGTCTGAGGCGCAATACTGCAGCAGCGCCTGTCCGCCCTCGGGCGCCATGAAGGCGATGGTATAGATCACAATGCCCTTGGACTTGGCTGTGTCGCATGTCGCCTTGGTCAGCGTGTCATATGAACGGCCGCCGCTGCTGTCGTCGTTATTGTTGCCGTCCGTCATGAAGACGATGTACTTCTTGGGTATCTGCCCGCTCTTCAGCTGGTGGGCGGAGTCTTCGGCGTCGTTCCCCGCAGCATTCTTTGCCGTCAGGGACAAATAGGCGGTGCTCATAGCGCCGCTGGAATTCGTACCGCCATTCGCCTGAAGCGCATTGACATAGCTCGAAACACCAACAGTTCCCCAGGCGAGACTGCTGGGTGCGTATTGAACGATATCGTAAGAGACCGCACCGGTGCGGACGTATTGGGCGTTGGGATCGGCGGTGCTCAACTGGGCGAAGAGATTGCCGGCGGCCATCTTCAGCGCTTCTATTTTCGTGTAGTAGTTCGCGCGACTGCCCGTGCAGGTGTCCCAGACCTCCTTGCCCTTCTTGTTATAGTGGGGATTGCAGGCATAGGTATATGATTCCGTGGGATCTTCCTCGTTGACGGTCGCCGTGTCCTCTCCCATCGATCCTGATTTGTCGAGCGCCAGATACATCGAGATGGAGCCCTGGGTCTGGGTCTGGGAATGGCCGCCAACCGTTGTGCCTGATGTCGAAAGGTGCTGCGTGGTGAAGCCGACCGCCTGCATCAGCGGATTGACCGTCAGGTCGTAGCTCGGCGAAACCGTCACCTGGTAGGATGTCGAATTTCCCGATGTGTTTGTCTGCACGGTAACGCCCGTCGCGCTTTTAATGTCGACGCCGCTTTGCAGATAATTCGCCATTTGCCCTGCGACGAAATTCCGCGCGAAGGCCTCGGCCTGAGAGGTTTGGATCGTGCCATTCGCCAGCGCGGTGGCGGTGGCAAGCGCCGCCGAATCGGCTGCTTCCTGCAGTTGCTGCTTGGAGAGCAGCATATCGCCGACATGGACCGCCATGCCGGCAGCACCGAGAAGAACCGGCGCCAAAATCGCCGTCATGATACCGAAATTACCGCCTCGATCGCTGAACATGCGACGCAGGCAGGGATGCAAAGAGAAGGTGCTCATCATGTTCACCCAACTGGAAACCCTGTCAGGTGATTAACGCATGCTGGTTCTTTACGCCGACCTTACGGCGTCAATAGAATTTTAACGAATCGCCGGTTTTTTCCAGTTTTGGGATTGGCTTATTTCAGCGGGATCACGTCGACCGCCTGGACGGCGCGCTGGCCGCCATAGCTTTTCAACACACCGATAACGGGGACGACGTCGGAATAATCGCGCCCATAGGCGACGACGATATGGTCGGTGCCGGCGGGGATGTCGTTGGTCGGGTCGAGCTCGATCCAGCCGATCGTCTCGCCGCACCAGATCCTGACCCAGGCATGCATGGCATCGGCCCCTTCCAGCCGTTCCTTGCCGGGCGGCGGAATGGTGCGCAGGAAGCCGGAGACGTAACCCGCCGGAATGCCGAGGCTTCGCAGCGCCATGATCATGATGTGGGTAAAATCCTGGCAGACGCCGCGCTTCAGCTTGAAAGCCTCGAGCGGTGTCGTGTCGACCGTCGTCGCGTCGGGATCGTAGGTGAAATCCTTGTTGATGCGGGTGCAGAGCGCATGGGCGATCTGCATCGCCGTCAGATCGGGCTTGGCGCAGCTTCGGGCATAGTCGGCGATCTCGCGCGTCTGCGTCAGGCGCGGGCTGTCGCCGAGAAAGTGGTGCGGCGAATCCGGCGCCAGCGACCAGATGCCTGCTATCTCCTCGGGCAGGTCGGCAAGCAGCGGCGAGAAATCGGCGGCGATCGGCTGGCTTTCGACCTGCACGCGGGCCTGCATGCGAATGTCGAGCGCCTCGTGCGGCGCGCGCAACATGAAGGAGGTGGCGGGGTGTTGAAAGAAATCGACGAAATGCGACTGCTCGTCCGGCGTCGGCGAAATCGTGATCGAGCCGGCGACCAGGCGTTGCCGGTTGGTGAGCGACAGCGGCATCAGGCGCATGATATGGCGAGCGCCGGACGCCGGGACGTCGTAGATGTAACCCATGCGGAGCGAGAGGTCGTAAAGCACTGCCGTCACCCGAGATAGGTCTGGGCGAGCAGGTCGGAAAGCTGCTCCAGTTCGCGTTCGAACCGCTGATAGACCTCAGGCCCCATGCCCTCCGGCGTCATCACCGCCAGGCCGGAATGAAGCCGCATCGCCTCGCGGTAGAAGGGCGACATCTGGCCGTTGATCAGGGCATTCGGCAATTGCTCGACCTCGTGGTGGATCTCGTTCACCTGGAAGAGCACCGAGCGCGGGTTGAGCGGATCGAGCGCCAAGAGGTCTGTGACCGTCAGCCGCGCCGTATTGACGTTGTAGCGGCGGCGGTGGGTCATGACGCTGTCGCCGATCTCCAGCAGCATGTCGAGGGCGCCGTCGGGCGCTTCCGGGCCGGACATGTGGCCGAGCAGGCGGGTCATGTGCAGGCCGCGCTCGATATAGCGGCCGAGCGAGAGGAAGCGCCAACCCATGAAGCGGTACATGTTCTCGTGCACGAGGCCGGCAAAACCGGCGAGCTTGCGCAGAAGGATCGTCATCGCGTGGCTGGCGTCGTCGCCGGCAGTGACGGTGACACGGAAACGGCGGGCGGTCTTGGCGAGATCGTTGAGCGCCAGCCAGCCGTCCGGCGAAAAACGGTCGCGGATATTGCTCGCCGAATAAACCGCGCTGTCGATGTTGCGTAAGAGCGTTTCCGGCACGGCCTCGGCAGTATCGATATCGACGGCGGCGAGATAGGCCGAGACGTCGGCGAGCAGCGGCTGGCTCGGATCGGCGGCCTCGGCATAACGCGCATGCCAGGCGCGCAGGATGCGCAACGCCCCTTCGGCGCGTTCGATGTAGCGGCCGAGCCAGAACAGGTTGTCGGCTGCCCGGCTCGGCAGGCTGCCCGGCATGTTGCGGGTGAAGCTGCCTTCGGCCGGCAGCAGCGTGTGGCGCTCGACCGGCTTGTCGCTGACGATCCAGACATCGGCGGCCGCGCCGCCCGACTGCATGGCGATCGCCGCGACATCGGCGCCGGAGCCGATGCGGGCAAAACCGCCGGGCATGATCTGCCAGCCGTTGGCGGTGCGGGCGGCGAAGACGCGCAGCGACATCGGCCGCGGCACCAGCTTCCCGTCCACCCAGGCGGGCGTCGTCGAGAGTGTGACGACCTCCTGGCCGACCAGCTTGGGGCCGTCCGAACTCAGCCAATCGGTGATGGAATCCCTGGCGGTCGCCCGCAGCGACGAGCCGAGCACGGATTCGCCGTCGTCGTCGAAGAAGGGCGCCCGGGAGTAGGCCGGGCCGATCACCATCTTCTCGATATTCTTGGCGACGTGCTCGCGCTCTTCCTCCTGGCCGCACCACCAGGTCGCAATCGAGGGCAGCCGCAAATCCTGCCCCAACAGACGGCGGCAGATGGTCGGCATGAAGGCCAGAAGCGCCCGGGTTTCGAGAATGCCGGTGCCGAGCGCATTGACGATGGTGACGCTTTCGGTGCGCAAGGCTTCGACGAGGCCGGGCGTGCCGATATGCGAATTCTGGTTCAACTCCAGCGGGTCGGCGAAGGCGGAATCGAGACGGCGCCAGAGCACACCGATCGGCTTCAGGCCGGCGACGGTGCGCACCATGACGCGGCCCTTGACGACGGTCAGATCCTCGCCCTCGAGCAGCATGAAGCCGAGATAACGGGCGATATAGGCGTGTTCGTAATAGGTCTCGTTGGCCGGGCCTGGCGTCAGCACAGCGATGCGGTCGTCGCCGGAATGTTTCATGCTCTGCAGCGCATCGCGGAAGGCGCCGAAGAAGGAGGCGAGGCGGTGGACCGGGGTTTCGGCGTAGATATCCGAGAAGGCGCGGGTGGTGGCGACGCGGCTTTCCAGCGCGAAACCGGCGCCCGATGGCGCCTGCGTCCTGTCGGCGAGCACCCACCAATTGCCGTCAGGCCCGCGGCCGATCTCGAAAGCGCAGAAATGCAGATAGTGGCCGGATGCCGGCCGGATGCCGGAGAGCGGGCGCTGGAATTCGGGATTGGCGGCGATCAGCGCCGGCGGCAGCACCCCTTCCTCCACCAGCCGGTTGTCGCCATAGATATCGGCGACGATCGCTTCCAACAGATCGGCGCGCTGGACCAGGCCCGCCGACAGCGCCTGCCATTCGCGCTCGTCGATCAGCACCGGGATATGCGAGATCGGCCAGGCGCGTTCGCCGGTGCCCTTGCTGCCATAGGCGCGGTAGAAGACGCCGGCATCCCTGAGATAGCGGTCGGCGCGAGCGAAACGCTCGGCGAGATCCTTTTCCGGCATTGCGCCGAGATGCGAGAGGAAACGCTGCCAGACGGGGCGGACGACGCCATTGTTGTCGACCATCTCGTCGGCAGTGCCGGGAAGCGGCGCATAGTCGAAGGCCGCATCCTTGCCGATGCGAACCTCTGCCTCACCCTTGCGCTCCGCTGCGGGCCTTTTACCCATCAAAACTCACATCCCAACCCCGGCCTCAGCCCTTGGCCTCGATCCCGGCTCAAATTCCGGCGGGCCGCCGCAGATCCAGCGTCAGCGGGAATTCAAGCGAACCCGTCTCGGCGCGCGGGATATACCCGCCTGCCGTATGTCCCCACGGTTCGAAGCGGGCGAGCCGCCTTGCTTCCGCCTCGTTGCCGTTGACCGGGAAGGTGTCATAGGTCCGGCCGCCCGGATGGGCAACATGATAGATGCAGCCGCCGATCGAACGCTTCGACCATGTATCATAAATGTCAAATGTCAAAGGTGTGTTGACCGGCAGGACGGGGTGCAGGCCCGAAGCCGGCTGCCATGCCTTGTAGCGGACGCCGGCGACCGATACGCCGGAGGTGCCGGTCGGCGTCAGTGGCAGGGTGCGGCCGTTGCAAGTCACCGTGTAGCGGGCCGTATTACTGGTTTCGAACCGCACCTGGAGGCGCTCGACGGAGGAGTCGACGTAGCGCACGGTGCCGCCGACCGCGCCTTCCTCGCCCATGACATGCCAAGGCTCCAGTGCCTGGCGCAGTTCCAGCTTCGAGCCCTCGTATTCGACTTCGCCGCAGAAGGGGAAGCGGAATTCGAGCTGGGCCTTGAACCATTCCGGGCTGAGGTCGAAGCCGTTTTCGCGAAGATCGGCGAGCACGTCGAGGAAATCGGCCCAGACGAAATGCGGCAGCATGAAGCGGTCGTGCAGGGTCGTGCCCCAGCGGACGAACTTGCCGTCGACCGGGTTGACCCAGAAGCGGGCGATCAGCGCGCGCACCAGCAATTGCTGGGCAAGCGACATGCGTGCGTTCGGCGGCATTTCGAAGCCGCGGAACTCGATGAGGCCGAGCCTGCCGGTCGGGCCGTCGGGCGAAAACAGCTTGTCGATGCAGATCTCGGCGCGGTGGGTGTTGCCGGTGACATCGGTCAAGAGATTGCGGAACAGGCGATCGACGAGCCAGGGCAGCGGCGGCTGACCGCGGCCGGGCGCCGCGATCTGCGCCATGGCGATCTCCAGCTCGTAGAGGCTGTCGTGGCGAGCCTCGTCGATGCGCGGCGCCTGGCTGGTCGGGCCGATGAACATGCCGGAGAAGAGGTAGGAGAGCGAGGGGTGGCGCTGCCAGTGGAGGACGACGCTCTTCAGCAGATCCGGACGGCGCAGGAAGGGGCTGTTGTTCGGATTGGCGCTGCCGACGACGACATGGTTGCCGCCGCCGGTGCCGGTATGACGGCCGTCGATCATGAATTTGTCGGCGCCGAGCCGGGTGGCGCGCGCCTCCTCGTAGATTGCCGTGGTGATATCGACGCAATCCTTCCAGTTGGATGCCGGATGGATGTTGACCTCGATGACGCCGGGATCCGGGGCGACGCGGATGACGTTGATGCGCTCGTCCTGCGGCGGCGGATAACCTTCGATATGAACGGGAAGCTTGAGCTCGGCGGCAGCGTTTTCGGCAGCGGCGATCAGCTCAAGATAATCCTCGATCCGCTCGACCGGCGGCATGAAGACGCAGAGCCTGCCGTCACGCGGCTCGACCGACATGGCGGTGCGCACGGCGCCGCCGATTTCTCCGAGCGTCTGTTCGATCCGGCTGCGATTGTTCTCGCCGGCGTGGAAGGAGGCTTCCGGCATGGCGCGGCCGGCCGGCACGAAAACGTCAGGCAGCGGTTCGCGCGGGATCGTCGGATCGGCGGGATGGATATAGGGATAGCGTGCCGGAGGGACATAGGGCAGGGTGCCGAGCGGCAGGCGGTAGCCGATCGGGCTGTCGCCAGGCACAAGGAAGATCCTGCCGCGGCGGGTGCGCCATTTCTCGCTGACCCAGACCCGGCTTTCAGCGGCCCTGGCGTTCCATGCCTGGACCGGAAGGATGTAACCGGTGGGGACGGTGAGGCCACGATCGAAGACGCGGGCGATGCGGTTGCGTTCCTCGGGATCCTTCAGCTTCGAATTCGCCGGATCGACATTGTCGGGAAGATTGCCTTCCTTGATGATCCAGTCGGCCGGATCCTCAAAGGCCGGCTGCACCATGTCGGGCTTGATCGCCAATTCTCTCGCGATCGCCGTCAAGAGCTTTTCGGCATCCTCGGCCGCAACACCGGTATCCCTGCCTTCGGCGGCGACCAGATCGAGGTTCTGCCAGATCGGCTTGCCGTCGCGGCGCCAGTAGAGCGAGAAGGTCCAGCGCGGCAGGCTTTCGCCCGGATACCATTTTCCCTGGCCGTAATGCAGGAAGCCGCCGGGGGCGAAGCGCTCCTGCAGCCGGCGGATCAGGCTGTCGGCCTTTTCGCGCTTGGTCGGGCCGACGGCGGCGGTGTTCCACTCTTCGGACTGGAAGTCGTCGATCGAAACGAAGGTCGGCTCGCCGCCCATCGTCAGGTGTACGTCCTCTGCTTCGAGGACACGGTCGACCTTCTCGCCGAGTTCGTTGAGCTCCTCCCAGCTTTCATCCGAGAAGGGCTTGGTGATGCGCGGGTGCTCGGCGACGCGCGAAACCTTCATGTCGAAGGCGAATTCGGTTTCGGCCTCGCCGAAGTAACCGCCAGAGATCGGCGCGGCGTTGCGGTAATGCGGCGTGGCGGCCAGCGGGATGTGGCTTTCCCCGGTCAAGAGGCCCGATGTGGGATCGAGGCCGACCCAGCCGGCGCCGGGCAGGTAGACCTCGGCCCAGGCATGCAGGTCGGTGAAATCGACTTCGGTGCCGGAGGGGCCGTCGAGCGCCTTCAGATCCGGCGTCAGCTGGATGAGGTACCCGGAGACGAAGCGGGCGGCGAGGCCGAGATGGCGAAGGATCTGGACGAGCAGCCAGCTGGTGTCGCGGCACGAGCCCTTGGCTGTTTCCAGCGTTTCCTCCGGCGTCTGCACGCCGGCTTCCATGCGGATGACATAGCCGATCTGGCGCTGCAGGCGGGCGTTCAAACCGACGACCATATCGATCGTCGCCTGCCCGGGCGACCAGTCGAGGGTCGGCAGCAGCGCCTTCAGGCGCGGGCCGGCCGGCTCGGGCGTCATGTAGATCGACAGATCCTCGCGGATCGTTTCGGGATAATCGAAGGGCCATTTGGTCGCTTCCTCTTCGACGAAGAAATCGAACGGGTTGTAGACCGTCATGTCGGCGACGAGGTCGACCTCGATCTTGAACTCCGTTACCGGGTCCGGGAAGACGTAGCGGGCGAGATAATTGCCGTAGGGATCCTGCTGCAGATTGACGAAATGGTTGGAGGGCGTGACCTTCAGCGAGTGGCTGAGCACCCGTGTCTTCGAATGCGAGGCCGGTTTCAACCGGATAATCTGGGGGCCGAGGCGAACCGGCTTGTCATAGATATAATGCGTCAGGTGATAGATACTGGCTTTGATCGACATATTTCTCTTTTTATCCTGCGCGCATCGTCGTGCGTCTTGCTGTTCCCAAAGCCAGTCTGTGCAATGCAGCGAAAGAAAGCAAGGTGCAAAGGCCGGGGTGGCGACGGCTTTTACGACGCCCTGGTAAAGGTGACGGCAACCTTCAGCCCGCGGTCGCCCGTTCCAGGTTCCAACGTCATGACAGCATTGAAAAGATTGGCGATTTCCTCGACGATGGGAAGGCCGAGGCCGGCGCCGGGCGCGGCGGAATCATTGCCGCGCGAAAAACGGCGGCGTACCGCCTCCAGCTTCTCCCGCGCAATACCGGGGCCGTTGTCCTCGACTTCGAGGCGGATCGTCTCGGCGGCGGCGATGACGCGGACGGTGACTTCAGCCCCCTTGCCAGCATAGGCGATGGCATTGCCGGCAAGATTGCGCAGCATTTCGCCGATCAGCAGCGGCTCGGCGCGGATCATCGCCGGGCTCTCACCCTCGAAGCCGAGATCGATGCCGGCGACGGCAGCGGCCGGGATCTGTTCGCCGGTGATTTCCTGGGCGATGGCGGCGAGATCGATGGCGGAGGCGGTCAGCGCCTCCTTGGCCGCGGCGGCGTCGATCTTCGCCATCAGCAGAAGCTGGGCAAGGATGCGCTCGGCATGCGCGACGGCCTGGTCGCCCTTCAGCGCTGCCGCCTGGGCTTCACCGAGCGAGCCGGCGCGGGCCGAAAGTGCAAGCTGGGTGCGGATAATCGCCAGCGGCGTGCGCAGCTGGTGGCTGGCATTGCCGGTGAAATTGCGCAGGGCATCGAGCGCCGACTGCAGGCGGACCATGAAGGAATTGACCGTATCGACCAGCGGCTCGACCTCGCTCGGCACGGTTTGTTCGATCGGATGCAGATCGTCAGGACTGCGTTCGCCGATGGCGTCGCCGAGCTTGTAGAGCGGGCGGAGCGCCACCGTGACCGAGATCCAGACGATCACCGCCGCTCCGGCGATCATGACGGCGAGGCGCAGTGCAGAACGCACGAGGATCGCCTGGGTCAACTGTCGGCGGGCGATCGTGGTTTCGGCGACGGTCACGACGAAGGGTACCGAGCGGATGCCGGTCGAGGCGGACCGTTCGAGCGTGGCGATGCGGATCGGCTCGCCGCGAAAGGTGTCGTCGGCGAAGGCGGCCGCACCGCTCGGCGTCTTCTGCAGGACCGGCAGAGCCTGGTAACCGGTGATGAATTGGCCCGGCGGGCCGTCGACGCGGTAGAAGACGCGGTCCTGCGCGGCCGAAGTCAGCATTTCGAGCGCGACATAGGGGATATCGACCTGCAGCGTGCCATCTTCGGCGACGACGACCCGTTCGGCGATCGCGAGCGCCGAGCCGGCGAGAACACGGTCGGAGACGATGTTCGAGGTCTGCACAGCCTCGCGATAGGTATCGGCAAGCGCCAGCATGCCGATGACGGCCGTGGAGACGAGCAGCCAGAAGAGCAGCCGGCGCCGGAGAGAGTAGGCGGCCTTCATGAAGCCTCGGGCAGCTTGTCGAGATAATAGCCGATGCCGCGGGCAGTCTTGACTGTCAGGCCATGCGGCGAAAGGCGCTTTCTCAGCCGGCTGACATATTGCTCGATGGCGTTTGCGGAAATGTCGTCGTCGAAGGCGGTCAGCGACTGTATGATCGCCTCCTTGGCCACGACCTTGCCGGCCCGCATGAAGAGGATTTCGAGCAGGCCAAGTTCTCGGGCGGGAATGTCAAGAGGGGTGGAACCGGCGGAGAAGGTGCGGGAATTGAGATCGAAGGAAATGCCGCCGAAGCCGACCGTCGCCGAACGCAGCCCGGCCTGGCGGCGCAGCAGCACGCGCACACGAGCCTCGAATTCGGCGATGTCGAAGGGCTTGATCAGATAATCGTCGGCGCCGAGATCAAGGCCTTTTACCCGTTCCTCCGGCGCTCCCCGCGCCGTCAGGATGAGGACGGCCGCCTGATTCTGCCGGGCGCGCATGGCGCGCAGCACATCGAGCCCGTCCATCTCGGGCAGGTTGAGGTCGAGGATGACAAGGTCGAAATTTTCCGCCGCGATGACGGCATTGGCGGAGGCCCCGTCATGGACCACATCGACGGCATGGCCCGTGCCGCGCAAGATCGCCGAGAGCCCGTCGGCCAGCGCGATATTGTCCTCGGTGAGCAAGATGCGCACGGATGTTCCCCTGTTTTTCAAGCGACGTTACAGGGGTGAAGACGGGTTGTCACAGCGATTTTGAAGATTGGTGAACGGGCCGGATAAAGATCGATCTCAGCTGCCCGTCCTTTCCATCTCCTCGCGCTGCGTCATCGCGGCGGCGAGCAGCCTCTGGAAGCGCGGGTCGTCGCGGATATTGTCGAGGTCGGAATCATTGTTGAACCATTTGATATGGTAGACGGAGCTGTTCGGCAGCAGCTTCTCCAAAAGGTCGATCGCCTGGTCGACATCGCCGAGGACGGAATAGACGCAGGCGAGATTATATTGGGCGACAATGTCGTCGGGATCGATGGCGATCGCCCGCGCCGCCCAGTCGCGTGCGCGTTTGACATCGCCGAGATGGGCAAGCGCCAGCGCACCGCGATGGGCGGGGCCGGAATTTTCCGGATTGAGATTCAGCGCGCGTTCGGCGCGCAGCAAGCCGAGGCGGGCCCAGTTTTCCCTGTCCACCCCACGGCCGAGCGAATGGTAGGCGGCCATCAGATGGATCGGCGAGACGTAGTCGTCAGGGCGGATTTCGGCGGCGCGGGTAAAATATTGAACGGATTCGGCAAAGTTTCCGTGCATGAAGAAGAACCTGGCATAATGGAAATTCGCCTCGAAGAGGTTCGGGTCGAGCGTCAGGGCACGCTCGAAGGCGGCCGCCGCCCGGTCATCATAGCCGCTCTGATGCAGCGCCAAGCCGTGCGAGGCATGGGCCTCCGGAAGATCGGGATCGAGCGCGAGCGCGCGGGCACTCATCTCGAGGATGCGTCTCAGCGGCACATCGTCGGGCGCCCAGTCACGGATCGCGGCGTCGCAATCGGCGATGCCGGCATAGGCGCGGGCATAGTCCGGATCGAGTTCGACTGCCTTGCAGAACATGCGCCTGGCGAGCTGCAGATAGGATTTCGTCCAGGTGTGGGAAAGCTGGCGGCCCCGGAGATAATAGGTATAGGCCTCGACATTGGCGGTCGGCTCGTTGGCGATCGCCTTCTTCTCCTCCGGCAGCAGGCGCACCTTCAGCTGGCCGACGATCGCGTGGGTGATCTCGTCCTGGATGGCGAAGATGTCGGTGAGGTCGCGGTCGTAGCGCTCGGCCCAGAGATGATCGCCATTGGCGGTGTCGATCAGCTGGCCGGAGATGCGCACGCGCTTGTCGAAGATGCGCACACTGCCTTCGAGCACATAGCGCACGCCGAGTTCCTGGGCGAGCCGCTTCAACTTCACCGAGATGCCCTTGTAGGTAAAGATCGTATTGCGCGGCACGACGTGCAGGCTGGAGATCTTGGAAAGATCGGTGATGATGTCTTCGGTTATGCCGTCGGAGAAATAATCCTGGTCGGCGTCGCCGCTCATATTGGTGAAAGGCAACACCGCGATGAAGCAGGTATTGCGGTTCTGCGCGATGAGCTTGGCGGAAGAGGGTGGCGCGAGGGTGACGGTGTAGACCTGCACCGGCTGGCGGATGTTCTTCAGCATGTGTTCGCCGATAAATTCGAAGCCGAGATTGAGGCGCGAGCCGACCTGATCGCGCACCGAGGCGGAAACTGCGATGCCGCCGGGCGCAGCGATACGCTCGAGTCTCGCGGCGAGATTGACGCCGTCGCCGAAGATGTCGCCGTTTTCGACGACGACGTCGCCGAGATTGATGCCGATGCGGAATTCGACGCGCTCATCCTTCGGGACGTTCTCGTTGCGCGTCGACATGCTGCGCTGGATTTCGGCGGCGCAGGCGACTGCATTCACGACGCTCTGGAATTCGGCCAGGATGCCGTCGCCGGTGAGTTTGACGATCCGGCCCTTATAGTCCGAAATCCTGATATCGACCAGCTCGCAGCGATGGCGGTTCAGGGCCTGCAGCGTGCCTGACTCATCGATGCCCATCAGCCGGCTGTAGCCGACGACATCCGCAGCGAGAATAGCGCTCAGTCGTCGTTCCATGACCCCTCCCATGGATCTTCCCGGAATAACCTAGCTGATTTTTAGAGGTCGCGCAGAGTCGTCCCCCGAAAAAGAAATTCGGGCGGCGTCGACGTTTTGACGCGGTAGCGCGACAATATATCGTCGCCTGTCTTCATCAATACTCTAAAAAGGTGAAGGATGACGCGAAATCATAATTATTTATGGTTATAATTGTGGGCATGACCGGCCAGTGGGCTGTTGTTGCTACATATCAATATTTCCGTGGTCGAGATAAGACCTCGCTCGATCGTAGTTTTGGCTTTTCAGTCGGACGCGGGCAAACCATCACCCGTTATCTCTCGACACCAGTTCGGCGGCGGTTGCCGTGAGGTCGGTTCACGTTATTGTGGCGGCGGTTTTCATATGCGGCGGGGATCAGAATGACCGGTTCAGCTCGAGATTTTCTAGAGTTTCACTGTATTCCGGAGGCGGCGCTTCGGTGGATTCTCGGCCGGGCCGGCGAGCTCGCCAAGTCCTGGGACGAGCGGGCGATGCCGCAGAGTCTTGCGGGCAAGCGCGTCGCGCTGATCGCCGACGATAGCGGCTGGCGCAATACCACCGCCTTCGATCTTGGCATCCAGGCGATGGGTGGCATCTGCGTGCATGTGCCGATCAGCTTCAATGCAAGGGAGGAGACCGGCGATCTTACGGGCTACCTCGGAAACTGGTTCGACATGCTAGTGATCCGGACGAAGGAGCTTGCAACGCTGAAAGCGGTGGCGACCGCTTCGTCGGTGCCTGTCATCAATGCGCGCACCCGCTCGAACCACCCTTGCGAGACGCTCGGCGACCTTGCTTATATCAATGGTCGGCGCGGCACGATCGACGGGCTGAAGGTCGTCGGCGTGGCGGCGGACGCGAATATCCTCCGCTCCTGGGTCGAAGCGTCCATCGTGCTGCCGATCGAAGTGGTTCAGGTCTATCCCGAACGCTGGCATATCCGCGATACCGCACTGCTCAGCGGGCGCTTCCGCAGGAGCACTGATATGGATGAGCTATCGGATGCCGACGTGGTAATCACCGATTCATGGCCGGGTGACGCCAGCGAGGACGTGCTTGCCGATTACAGGCTTGGGACCGATCTGCTCGATCTGCTGCGGAAGAACGCGATCTTCCTGCCGTGCCCGCCGGTGATGCGCGGGCAAGAAGTGACAGTCGAGGCGATGCAGCATTCGCTCTGCCAGAGCCACGCTGCCAAGGCCTTTCTGCTGCACGCGCAGAACGCTCTCATGGAGTGGGCCGCTATCTAGATCCGGCGCCCTTGCTCCCTTCCGCACGCTCGGGCATTGTTGCGGCATGAGGAGAATTTTCATCTTGCTGCTGGCGTTCTGGCCGGGTTTTGCCCTGGCCGATCAGGTCTTTTTTCCGGCGAAATCGGGCAAGGCCGAGGCGCCGGTGCTGACCGTTTATTCCTCGCTCGACGAGCCGCTGGCGCAGCCGATGATCCGGGGCTTTCAGGAGGCCAATCCCGATGTCGCGGTCAGATATGAGGACATGCTGACCGGCGAAATCTATGACCGGATCGTCGGGGAGACGGATGCCGGCAAGAAGACGGCGGATTTTGCTTTCTCCTCGGCGATGGACCTGCAGGTGAAGCTTTCGAATGACGGCTATGCGCAGGTCAGCAATCTGCCGATGAGCGCCGCATGGCCGAAATGGGCGAACTGGCGCAACACCGCCTATGCGCTGACTTTCGAGCCGGCGGTCTTCGTCTATCACAAGCCGAGCTTCGCGCATGAGCCGGTGCCAAGCTCGCGGGCGGAACTCGTCGACTATCTGAAGCGCAAGGGCAATGCGGTCTATGGCCGGATCAGCACCTACGATATCGAGAGGTCCGGTGTCGGCTTTCTGTTCATGGCGCGCGACCAGGAGCAGTTCGGCGACATCTGGTCGGTGATCGGCGCGATGGGCGCGGCCGGCGTCAAGCTTTACTCGACGAGCTCGGCGATCCTCGAACGCGTCGCCGACGGGCGCTTCGTGCTCGGCTACAATATCCTCGGCTCCTACGCCGCCGACTGGGCTTCGCGGCATCCTGATGTCGGGATCGTGCTGCCGAAGGACTATACGGTGGTGATGTCGCGGATCGGGCTGGTCCCGCAGGCGGCCGCCGAGCCGGAGCTCGGTCGTCGTTACCTTACCTTTTTCATGTCGAAGGAGGGCCAGACGATCATGGCGCGCGAGCTGCAGATCCCCGCGGTCAGCCCCGAGGTGGCCGGCGAGAACACCGCCAATACGCTGCAGGAGCTGCTCGGTTCGCAACTTCGGCCAGTGCCTGTCAGCCCCGGGCTGATGGTCTATCTCGACCAGGTGAAGCGGGCGCGGCTGATCGCGCACTGGAACGAGGTTTTGCGGGCGCAGTGAGGAAGACCTGTCCTTGCGAGCGCCGGACAGCCATATCCGGAAGAGGATTGCCGGATCCGCGCTGCCTGTCTCAGCCTCGCCGAAGCAGGTCGGCGCGGCTGAAGCAACCTGCGGAACGCGAAGTCACGAAAAGCCCGGATTGACAGGGGTTATACGGTCTCAGGTCCCGCAAGCAATTCAGCTTTCCGGCTGTGGTTCGCCATGCCAAGCTCCGTCCACAGGTCTGCGGCCTCATTCAGTCTTCTGAGGCGCGCGTAGAGGTCGCAGCCCGGTTGACGATTTCCCCATTTCAGGCAGTCTTCAAATTTTTCGCGGCGATCCTGCGTGCTCAGCGGGTCTTCCACGGAACCCTTTGCATGGAGACGTTGTCGGCGTAGCGTCGTCCCGTCCGACAGCCGCACGGTGACAATATGCGGCAAGCGTTCATTTCCTTTTTCCTCGTCCGCTGAATAGGATTCCATCGTTATGCGTTTTGCCAGCATCCTCACATCCGGGCGCGAAACGGCAGAGCGCGTGAAATCGCCAAGGCTGACGGATCCATTCAGAAAGGCCGTCGCCAGACAGTATTGCATCGAGAAGCGGGCCTGCATCTCGTCTGCGGGTTCCGCATAGGCGAGGTTGCGAAAGGCGGAGACGCCGACCTTGGTGTCGATCGACAAAATGTCGTCCGCCGTCAGTCCATAGTCTCGTTTAAGCTCGAGCAGCGCATCGATTGCCCGGTGGGTCGATGCGCAGCATGGATGTCGCTTGGTGACCAAGCCGCGTCTTTCGATGATATGGGCCGGCTCCGGTCGCAGATCCGTCCATGCCCGCGGGTCGTCCCCGCCAAAAAGATCCAGAAATCCCTGCGGCCTTTCCAGGATGTCGAGCCGGCCTCCGATGCCTGCAATGGCGAGCCGCGCCGCCTCAACCGCGTTTCGGGCTGCAATGCCTGCATGAAGCGGCTTGGCCAGAGTACCGAACTGACCTTTGGGGCCGCAGGCGAGCGACGCTGCAAGGCTCATCGCCTGCGCTGTCTCCTCCTCGCTTGCGCCCAGCAACTGAGCCACACCCGCCGCGGCGCCGATTGCGCCCACCGTCGCCGTCCCATGCCAGCCCCTGTTGTAATGCGAGGGATTGACGCCGAAACCCACGGCAGCCTGCGCGTCCAGGCCTGCAAGATAGGCGCTCAGAAAAGCGCCGCCGCTCACCGGGCGACCTGCTGCAACCGTGGCCAGCAATGCAGGGACGAGGACCGCGGATGCATGGGCGCGGGCTGGATGGAAATTGTCGTCGAAATCCAGTGCATGCGCCGCAGTTCCATTGACGAGCGCGGCAATGGAGGAGGGGGCGCCGCCGCCTGCTACAAGCCAGGCGCTTCCTCCGCCTGCGATTTCGCTTGCAAAAGCCGCGGTCACGCCGGTGACGGCCGGGTCTCCGGCGCCGGCGATCATGCAGCCAAAAGTATCGGCGACGGCATCGATTGCCCGTTCGATGGCGGTTTCAGAGAAATGCTTTCGGGATGAAAGCTGGGCTGCGATGCGCTGCAGAACGGTGGTCATTGACGAAACTCTTTCCATGGTCTTCGGTCGAGACCGGAAATTGTTCTGCTTTTGACAGCGCCGCAATCTTATGCAGTTCTCGAATAAGGCTACCGAGGAAAGTCATCACATGGTCAGGGCAGTCAGCGCAGGGATCAGCCTCAAACATATCGAGGCCTATGACGCGATCGCGGCAACGGGATCGACGATCGCCGCCGCGCTGGAGCTCGGCATTTCACAATCCAATGCCAGCCGACTGCTGCAGCAGCTTGAAGACTATCTCGGCGTCCGTCTGTTCGAACGTGACAAGAACCGGCTGTCTCCGACCCGCGAAGGCCGGCAGCTCGGGCCGGATATCCGCGCTATTTCGGATCGGTTGCGGGAGCTGAAAACGGCGGCGGTGGAATTGGAAAGCGGTCGTTCACGCGACATGCTGCTGCGCCTTGCCTTCCCGGCCAGCCTGTCATCCACCGTGCTTCCCCGCATGATCAAGGCCTTCTTCGGCGCCCATGGTCCGGTGCGCGTGGAGCTCGCTTCCGGCAGCTATCTGGCGATCGAGAGGATGGTGGCGGACGGAGAGGCCGATATCGGTTTCGCTCGCCTGCCGCTGGCGACGCCCGGACTGCGGCAGGAGAAACAGCTTTTCTCCCGCATCGTCTGCGCTCTTCATGCCGATCATCCATTGGCAAAACAGAGCGCTCTGACGATATCGAACCTCAAGGGGCAGGACCTCATCGTCCTCAACCGGGAGCGGCCTGTTCGTCACGAATTGGAGGCGCTTTTCTACCAGGGCGGCCTACGCCAGCGCCCGCTGCTCGAGGCACATTCGGTGGCCAGTGCATGTGCGCTGGCTGCGAATGGTTTGGGGATCGCGCTGGTGGGCGACATCATCGCGCGCGAATACGCTGCCCTGCCGCTGCGTTTTGTGCCATTGGCGCCGGAACTGCCGGTGACCTATTGCCTCGTCAGCGGCGAGAAATATCCCTTGGCCAAATCCGCGGGCCTTTTTCTGCAAAGCATTGCCGACTGGCGCTGGGCCGCCGGTGCAGAGGACGCTTCACGATGAACATCAGACAGCTCGAGGTCTTGCGGACGCTGATGTCCACCGGATCGACCATTGCGACGGCCAAGGCCATGGGCCTCAGCCAGTCGGGGGTGAGCCGGCTCCTGCAGCAGCTCGAGGCGGACTTGTCCATCACCCTTTTTGTACGCGACAAGGGGCGGCTGATCCCGACGCCGGAGGCGGGCATCCTCGCCCGGGATGCAGAGAATATTCTCTTGGCCGTGGATCGGATGTCCGGGCACGCCCAAGATCTGAGAAGCGGCGCCGCAGGGCCGGAAATCGTGCGGATCGGTCTGCCAAGCAGCATGTGGGAGAACTTCGCGCCGGCCATGCTGGTGGATTACGTGCGGGATTTCCCCAGCGTCCGCATCGAGACGTTTTTCGACACCACCATTGCCATCAATAAGCTGGTCGAGGAGCGTGTGCTCGATATCGGCTTCCTGCGTATGGAAGGGGAAATCGGTCCCGGCATCGAAGTCGAGCAGGTGGCGAGCGGGGAAAGCGTCTGCGTCATCCCGAGGGATCACCGGCTGGCAGAACTGGCGGAGATCTCGGCCAAGGACCTGCGCGACGTACCGCTGATCCTCATCGGCCGTCAAAGGCCCAATCGCATGGCGCTCGATCAGAGCTTCAAACAGGCGGGCGTGAAGCAGATCGTCAAGATCGAAACCCATACGAACAGCTCCGCTTGTTCCTATGTCGCCCACGGCCTCGGTGTCACGATCATCAGCAGCTTCTATGCAAATCTCTATCGCCATCTTCCCGTCGTGCATCGTCCGTTCATTCCGCATGCACGTCAGCAGTTCGGGCTTGCACGTGCTGCAGGGGTTCCCTTGTCGATTGCAGCGCAATCTCTGAGCGATGCATTGAAACGGCAGATCCAGCTTTCACAAAAAGATATTTGAATCAGTAGCTTACTTCTCCATAACAACAGAATGGCAGCGTTTCCTGCATCCTATCATTCTGCATAAACATATGACGAATACGCATAATATTGCGGAGATTTTTTCATTCCGTCATAGTCTCCCTTAACGAAACCGATGGCGGCCACGGCTCTGCCGCCAATCGTGGGGAACACATGATACGCTTCATTCTTAACCGCCTGTTGATGGCATTGCCGACGATCGCCCTCGTGGCCGTCACCGTTTTCGCACTCATCCGGCTTATCCCCGGCGATCCCGCCGCTTTGATGCTCGGCGACATGGCGCAGCCTGACCAAGTGGCGGCGATGCGCATCGAGCTCGGGCTCGACAAATCGATGATCCAGCAATTCGTCATCTGGGCAGGGAACGTTCTGCAGGGTGATTTCGGGCGCTCCATCGTCAACGGCGAGGCGGTGCTGCCGCTCGTCGCATCCCGCTTCTTGGTCAGCGCCGAAATTGTCGTCATTGCCGTGTTGCTGGCGAGCGTCATCGCAGTGCCCGCCGGCGTGATCGCGGCCTGGCGACAGAACAGCCTGACGGACCTGGCCCTGGTGGGCACGGCGACGGTGCTGCTTTCCATTCCGACTTTTTGGCTCGGCCTCCTGCTGCTGCTGCTTTTCGGCCTGAAGCTCGGCTGGTTGCCGGTTCTCGGTTATGTCTCGGTCGGCGACAATATCGCCAGCGGGATCCTGTATCTCGTCCTGCCGATCATGACGCTGGTCATCCACGAAATGGGCGTTCTGATCCGCATGGCGCGTGCTTCGACGCTGGAAGTCCTGCGTCTCGACTACATCACGCATGCGCGCGCCAAGGGCCTTTCGGAAAGCGCGGTCCTCTGGCGCCATGCCTTCAAGAATGCTTTTGGCCCGACATGGACGGTTATCGGCCTGATCCTCGGCAACCTGCTCGGGGGAATCGCGGTGATCGAAACCGTCTTCACCATTCCGGGCCTCGGCCGTTTGATGGTCGATAGCATCTTTGCCCGGGATTACCCGGTGATCCAGGGCTGCCTGCTGTTCGTGGCGCTATCCTATGTTCTGGTCAATCTGGTGGTCGATCTCCTCTATCCCTTCTTCGATCCGCGGGTGGTTGCCGAATGAAAAAGTTCACTTTCAACGGCCTCATCGGCAGCATTCTGATTGCCATCCTGGTGATCACCGCCGCGGTCGGTCTTTTCTGGACCCCATATGACCCGATGAAACTTGGTTTTGCCGTAAGGCTTGCTGCCCCCGGCGGCGCTCATCTGCTCGGGACCGACGAGTTCGGACGCGATGTTCTCAGCCGCTTGATGGTCGGCGCTCGGGCCAGCGTGTGGATCGGCACGCTGACCGTCGGTTTCGCGACCGTCTTCGGCACATTGATCGGTGTTGTCAGCGGTTATGTCCGCGGCTGGGCCGACGGCGTCATCATGGCGATCAACAATGCGCTGCTGGCATTCCCCGGCATTCTGCTGGCGCTCGGGCTGCTGGCCGTATTCGGCGCCAATCAGTACGGCATCATCTTCGCACTCGGCATTGCCTACACCCCGTCCATGGCGCGCGTCGTGCGCGGCGCGGTTCTGTCGTTGCGGGAGCGGGAATTCATCGAAGCGTCGAGAATAATGGGCAACAGCGAGCTTTTCACGATGGTTCGTCACATCCTGCCCAATTGCCTTGCCCCGATCACCGTGCTTGCCACGTCGATGTTCGGTTGGGCCATCCTCTCGGAAAGCGCCCTGAGCTTCCTGGGTCTAGGTGTGCCTCCGCCGGCGCCGACCTGGGGCAACATGCTTGCCGCCGGCCGTCCGTTCATCCAGCAGGCCGTGTGGCTCGGCCTTTTTCCCGGCCTCTGCATCGCGCTGACGTTGCTCGGCATCAATCTTCTGGGCGACGCCCTTCGTGACAAGCTGGATCCGCGTATGAGGGGGCTGAAATGACCGGCGACACGCTTTTGAACGTTTGCGGTCTCTCGCTTGAGGTTGCAGGCACCGGCCTGCAGGTCGTCAAGGACGTCGGCTTCGACATAGCGCCAGGCGAGATTGTCGGCATTGTCGGCGAGAGCGGCTCAGGCAAGACGCTGGCGACCCGGGCGCTGATATCGCTGCTGCCGGCGGCGGTTCGCGTGACCGGCGGAACCGTGCGCTACAAGGGCCGCGACGTGCTTTCGATGAGCAACAGTGATCTTCGGGCGATGCGGGGCCGGGAGATCGGCGTCGTGTTCCAGGAACCGATGACATCCCTCAATCCATCCATGACCATCGGCCGTCAGCTGGAGGAGGGGCTTGTCCTGCACACGAAGCTGGCGCCGCAGGAGCGGCGTGCGCGCATCCTCGACATGCTGAAGCGCGTCGGTATTCTCAACCCTGAAGGCGCCCTCACTTCCTACCCGCATGAGTTTTCCGGCGGCATGCGCCAGCGCATCATGCTGGCCTCCGTCATGCTGCTGAAGCCGGCATTGCTGATCGCCGACGAGCCGACCACGGCGCTGGATGCCGTCATTCAGCGCGACGTGATGGAGCTGATGGTCGATCTGACGACCGCGGAAGGCACGGCCGTCCTGCTGATCAGCCACGATCTGCCGATGGTTGCCCGGTACACCAGCCGTATCATCGTCATGGAGAAGGGCGCAATTGTCGAGCAGGGGAGAGCCGACAAGCTTCTCGCGGCGCCACAGCATCCCTACACATGCAAGCTCCTCTCCTCGCTCCCCTATCGCGGTGAACCGCGCGCCATCGATAAGACCAAGACACCGATGGTGTCGGCGCAGAACATCGTCGTCGATTATCCCGGTCGCCGGTCGTTCCTCAAAAAGGCGCGGGGGAAGCGGGCTCTGCATGGGGTCAGCATCGATGTCTATGAAGGCGAGGTGGTCGCCCTCGTCGGTGGTTCCGGTTCGGGAAAGACGACGCTCGGCCGCACCATCGCCGGCCTTGTCAGGGAAAGCGGCGGGACGATCGAGTTCCAGGGCCGGTCCCGCAACGAGGATTGGAAGAACTACCGGCTGGATTGCCAGATGGTGTTCCAAGACCCCTACTCCTCGCTCGATCCGCGCATGACCATTCTCGCGCTTGTCGAGGAGGCGCTGCGTCTGGTGCCGAACCTGAGCGGCGAGGCCAAGCGGCGACGGGCTTTCGAAACGCTCGAGGAAGTCGGCCTCGGGAAGGACTATGCCAGCCGCTATCCGCACGAATTGTCAGGCGGCCAGCGGCAGCGCGTCGCCATTGCCCGGGCTGTTGCGCGCCGGCCGAAATTCCTGATCGCCGACGAGCCGGTGTCGGCGCTCGACGTTACTGTCCGTGCGCAGGTGCTCGACCTCTTCTCGGATCTGCAGAAACGCTACGGCTTCTCCTGCCTTTTCATCAGCCACGATCTTGGCGTGGTCGAACAGGTGGCTGACCGGGTGGTGGTGATGCAGGAGGGCCGCATCGTCGAGCAAGGCGACTGCGGCACGATCTTCGACAATCCGAGGGAGCCCTACACGCGTCGTCTCCTCTCGGCCATACCCGCGCTCGACCACAATGCAAGCGGTGGTGTGACACTCAAATGGCGTTTGGAGAATTAACGTGGCTATCGTGACGACAGCGGCCGATACGGCCGAACAACTTCATGCAATCTGCGAAGCGCAGCCATTCGTCACCCGGTTCATGGTGCGCAACCTGCGCACCGGTGAAACGATAGAGCGCGGCGCTGACGAAGAAACCCCTTCGGCCAGTACCCGGAAGACATCGATCATGATGGCGGCGCTCAAGGCCGTTCATGAAGGCCGGCTCGATCTCGACGAGCCGATCACCTACGAGGCTCGCTTTGCCGAGGAAGTGGCAAGCGGCATGTTTCGCTACCTGACGCCGGGCATTGTCATTTCGCTGCGCGATGCGATCACCGGGATGATGGTGTTGAGCGACAATGTCTGCACCAAGATGGTCTTCGAGCGGCTGACGCTCGAGGAGGTGGACGGCTATTGCAAGTCGATCGGCATGGACGCCACGCATCATCGTTTTTTAATTCCACCGCTGGCCTTATCACCTGATCATTCGCTGCGGTCGGTCACCACGACCACGGCACGCGACCAGATTTTTCTCCTGCAGGCGATCCTCGATGCACAGACTTCGGAGGAAGCGGCGGAGAGATTGCGCTGCTCGCAGGCGCTCTGCCGCTACGCGCTTCAAACCCTGAAGAACCAGATCTTGCGTTATGCGATCCCGTCGAGATTGCCGTTCGCCACCGTGGTTGCGCACAAGGGCGGCACGGGCAAGCGCGGCCGCATGAATGCCGGCATCGTTTATCTGGGCGAAGAGCCCTTCTATGCCATTGCCGTATTCACCGATGACGTGCCTCAGGCCATGGCGGACGGCACGCCGGGCTACACGATCGCGCTCGAAACCATCGGCCGGCTCTCACGGGCCTGCTGGGACAATTTTCAACCTTGATCCATCGACAAAACAAAGAGGGTAGAACAATGAAGAAAATTCTTCTCGCCGGCACGATGCTGCTTGGCATGGCAGGTTTCGGGCATGCGCGCGACATCGTCGTGGCTCAGAGTTCGGATCTGCGCAGCAGCAATCCCGGGGTCAATCGCGACGGCAATACCGACGGTGTTATCCTGCACATCGTCGAGGGCCTGGTCGGCTATAACAATAGCGGCGAGGTCAAGCCGCTGCTCGCCAAGAGCGTCGACGCTTCCAGCGATGGCCTTAGCTATACATTCCGCCTTCGCGGCGACGTGAAATTCCACAATGGCAAGCCGCTGACCGCCGACGACGTCGTGTGGAACTGGAACCGTTATCTCAAGCCCGAGACGAAATGGACGTGCCTTTCCGATTTTGCGCCCGGCGGTGCCGCCCCCGTGACCGGTGTGAAGGCGCTTGATGGATCGACCGTCCAGATCACGCTCGAAAAGCCCTCGGCCGTCTTTCTGGGTCTGATGTCGCGTCCGGAATGCGGTTACACCGCCATCATTTCCCCCGATTCCCTCGCAGCGGATGGTAGTTTCGTCAAACCGGTCGGGACCGGTCCGTTCATGTGGAACGAATGGAAAAAAGGCGAGTACATCCGCCTCGCCAAGTTCACCGACTACGTCTCTCCCGAAAATGACGGCAAGCCGGACGGGATGGTCGGCTCGAAACGACCTTTGGCCGATGGCATCAAGTTCATGGTCATTCCCGATGCATCCACCGTCAAGGCAGGACTGGAGTCCGGCGCCCTCGATACCGCCGAGATATCGCCTGACCTTATTCCGGAAATCAAGGCGAGCGATAAGCTGCAGCTGATCGTCGCCCGCAACAACGGCAAGAACCTGTTCTACATCCAGACGCGCGACAAGGTGCTGAGCAAGCCCGGCGTGCGGCGGGCTATGGCAATGTCGCTCGACCTTGGCGAGCTTGTCACCGCTGCCTCAAATGGAACCGGCGAGGCGAACGGCTCGATGGTGTCGCAGGATTCCGTTTATTTTGACGATACCCAGAAGCAGAGGCTGCCCTACGACATCGAGGCGGCGAAGAAGGAATTGGCCGATGCCGGCTACAAGGGCGAGCCGATCACCATCATCGCCAACAAGCGCGGCAATGTTCCAAGCTTTCCCGCCGCGGTTATGGCGCAGGCGATGATGCAGCAGGCCGGATTGAATGTGCAGATCGAAGTTCTCGATTACGCAACGCAAGTCGACCGCCGCCGGTCCGGCAACTATCAGGTGATTTCGCAATCGGTCGCCCCGCGGCTCGACCCTGCGCTGATGTACAGTTTTTATGTCGGCAACAAAGACAAGAATGCTTCACTGATGTGGGACGATCCCAAGGCCGTGGAACTGATGAAAGCGGCTTATGTCGAAGCCGATCCGGCCAAGCGGCAGAAGATATTCGACGCGTTCCATGAGCTGATGCTGAAGGAGGCGCCGGGCATTTTCCTCTACGACATGGTCGACGTGTGGGGTGCGACGAAGACGTTGAAGGGGCAGCCGGTCTGGCAGTCGAACGCCCGCCTCTGGGAAGTCTCGGTCGACTGAAGAATCTCGCGGCGCCGAGGCGCAGACGCCGCTGCACTTCGGATTGGCAACACGACAGGACCGGCAGGCTCGCCTGCCGGACCGATATGTCATGCCTGGGGCCTTCTGGCCGCCGGGAGAAGCAAGGATCAGGGATGAGCAAGGAAGCAGTGGATGCGATCGTTTCGTCGATCGAGCGTATGCGGCCGGCCTGCGCGGTGCTGAGCGACAGGATTTGGGATCTTGCCGAACTGAAATTCGAGGAGAAGAGTTCTTCCGGTCTGCTGGCAAAGGCCCTTGAGGACGAGGGCTTTTCCGTCCGTCGCGGCGTTGCCGACATGGAGACCGCCTTCATCGCAGAAGCTGGCGCGGGCAAGCCGGTCATTGCATTTCTCGGCGAATTCGACGCACTCGCGGGCATGAGCCAGATTGCGGGCATCGCTGAGCAGCGTTCGCTTGCGGCAGGCGCGACCGGACATGGCTGCGGCCACAATCTTCTGGGGGTCGGGTCGTTGATGGCCGCCGTCGCGCTCGCCAACCATTTGAAGGATAACGGCATTTCCGGGACTGTGCGATACTATGGCTGCCCCGGCGAAGAGGGCGGCTCGGGCAAGACCTTCATGGTGCGTGCGGGGGCGTTCGACGATGTGGACACGGCTCTCACCTGGCATCCCGCACCGTTCAACGGCGTCCGCTCCACAAACAATCTCGCGGTGCTGGAATATTATTACCGGTTCAAGGGCGTTGCGGCCCACGCTTCCAATGCTGCGCATCTCGGCCGATCCGCACTCGATGCCGTGGAGCTTATGAATGTCGGCGTCAATTTCCTGCGCGAACATATGCCACAGGACTGCCGCGTGCATTATGCCATCACCGATGCCGGCGGACGGGCTGCCAATGTCGTGCAGGCGCAGGCCGAGGTGCTCTACCTCATCAGGGCGCCGGACATGCCACAGGCTCTCAATCTCGCAGCCCGCGTGGAAAAAGTCGCGCGTGGCGCCGCGATGATGACGGAGACCGACGTGGAGATCGTCTTCGATACGGCTTCCACGAACCTTCTCCCGAATATTACGCTGGAAACGGCGATGCATGAAAACATGATGGCGCTCGGCCCCGTCGCCTTCGACGAAGCCGATATCGCCTTTGCGCGTCGCATCCAGAAGACGTTTACCGACGAAGCCATCGCCAGCAGCATCAGGCTGTATCAGATCGGGCACGACGTCTTCTCCGCTGCCAAGATCGATGGCGCGATGCCGCTCCATCTCGGGCTGCGGCATTTCGAGGGCCATTCGCACTTTCGGGCAGGCTCGACCGATGTCGGCGATGTGAGCTGGGTGACCCCCACGGCCCAATGCTGGGCTCCTGCCTGGGCCATCGGCACCAACCCGCATACATGGCAGGTCGTTGCGCAAGGAAAGGCGCCGGCTGCGCATAAGGCCATGGCGCATGCAGCCAAGGCTCTCGCCCTGACCGGTCTTTCCCTGGTGAAATCACCGGAGCTGATGAAGGCGGCGAAGGCCGAATGGATGGAGAAGACCGGTGGAAAGCCTTACATCTGCCCGATCCCGACGGATGTGATGCCGGGAGCGGTGAGCCGCTGAAAGCAACACGGCGGATCCGCCGCGCGGGCAATTACGGCAAAAAAGTGTCCTTTCCTCCTGGATATCTTGCCGATGTCAGCTAGATGACAGCTTGTTGTGGTGGCTTTGGCTACTTCTTCTCCGTGGAGGCGGAGAACTGAAGCCTTGGGAGGCATTCCGCTCGTCATTTGGACAACTGTGTCCGCCGGCCGGCTACCCCTCCCGATTCCCTGGAGAATAACAGGCGGTGCGCTCAGCCGCCGACGGAGGACAAATCGTGAAGCATACGTTCATCGCAACCATTCTCGCAGCCGCCATCGCGCTGCCGGCCTATGCGGCCGACTATACCATCATCGCGCCGGCCGCGCCCGGCGGCGGCTGGGACCAGACGGCCCGTTCGCTGCAGACCGCGCTGCAGCAGGAGAAGATCTCCGGCAACGTCCAGGTCCAGAACGTCCCCGGCGCCGGCGGCACCATCGGGCTGGCGCAGTTCAGCAGCCAGGCTGCCGGCAACCCCAACTCGCTGATCGTCGGCGGCTATGTCATGGTCGGCGCCATCCTGACCAACAAGTCGCCGGTGACGCTTAAGGACGTCACGCCGATCGCCCGCCTGACCGGCGAATATGAGGCCGTCGTTGTTCCCGCCTCGTCCGATATCAAGACCATGGCCGATCTGGTCGCGGCGCTGAAGAAGGATCCGGGCGCTGTTTCCTGGGGCGGCGGTTCGGCCGGCGGCACCGACCACATCACCGTCGGTCTGATCGCCAAGGCCGCCGGCGTCGACCCGACCAAGATCAACTATGTCGCCTTTTCCGGCGGCGGCGAGGCGCTTGCCGCCATTCTCGGCAGTCAGGTTACGGCCGGCGTATCGAGCTACAGCGAGTTCGAATCGCAAGTGAAAGCGGGCACGCTGCGTCTTCTTGCCGTATCGAGCGACAAGCGTATCGACGGCGTCGATGCGCCGACGCTGAAGGAAGCCGGCACCGACGTCAGCATCCAGAACTGGCGCATGGTCGCCGCTGCCCCCGGCCTGTCGGCAGAGCAGGTCGCCGCCATCACCTCCGATTTCGAGAAACTGCACGGCTCCGCCACCTGGCAGGAAATTCTGAAGACCAAGGGCTGGGCCGACACCTATCTGTCCGGCGACGCCTTCAAGGCGCAGCTTGAAAAGGATGTCGCTGCCACTGAAGGCATTCTCAAAGAGATCGGACTTGTTCAATGAGCGGGGATAACTCCTCGGCAACCACGCGCCGCCCTGATTGGGCGGCGTTCATCATTGCCGCTTTCCTCTTTGTTGTCGCCGGCGTGATGTTCTGGGATGCATCGCATCTGAAAACAATCGCGCAGTATGACCGCATCGGCCCGGCAACGATGCCCCAAGTGGTGGCCTTCGGCCTCTTCTGTCTTGGGATCTGGACCGTCGCCGAAGCCTGGCGCGGCGAGTTTCCGGAACGCGATCGGCAGGAAGTGGCGCCCGTTATCTGGATCATTGCCGGTCTTGTCGGACAGATGCTGCTTCTGCGCCTTGCCGGCTTCTCGATCGCCACCGGTCTGCTGTTTGCATTCACGGCACGCGGCTTCGGCAAACGGAAGCTCTGGATCTCGCTGCCGTTCGGCATCGTCTTCAGCTTCGTCGTCTGGGCGATCTTCTCGCAGCTGCTGCAGCTGACGCTGCCGGCCGGCCCGCTCGAACGCCTGTTCTTCTGACGGCGCGCGCGCTGTCGGCACTTTTGATTTTTGCGCAGCGCCGGATCGCGTAACGCACGGCCGGGAACGCGCTTGGGATATCAAGATGAGCACATTCGAATTCCTATGGCAGGGGATCCTGGTTGCGATGCAGCCGATGAACCTGGTTTATGCGCTGGTCGGCGTGACGCTCGGCACTGCCGTCGGCGTGCTGCCCGGCATCGGACCCGCCCTCACCGTGGCGCTGCTGCTGCCCGCCACCTACAAGCTCGACCCCGGCGGTTCGCTGATCATGTTTGCAGGCATCTATTACGGCGGCATGTATGGCGGTTCGACCACCTCGATCCTCTTGAACACACCAGGAGAAAGCGCCTCGATCGTCACCGCGCTCGAGGGTAACAAGATGGCGCGCGCCGGGCGCGGCGGGCCGGCGCTGGCGACAGCGGCGATCGGCTCCTTCGTCGCCGGGTTGCTCGCGACACTCGGGCTCGCCTTCATCGCGCCCTATATCGTCAAGCTGGCGCTGGTCTTCGGGCCGCGCGAATATTTCGCGCTGATGGTGCTCGCCTTCGTCACTGTCTCCTCGGCTTTCGGCGATTCGGCGCTGCGGGGACTGACCTCGCTGTTCATCGGCTTTGCCCTTGCCATGGTCGGCATCGACCAGCAGACAGGGCAGGCGCGGCTTTCCTTCGGCATACCCGACCTGCTTGACGGCATCGAGGTGACGACGCTCGCGGTGGCGATGTTCGCGATCGGCGAGACGCTTTATATCGCCGCGCAGCGCAACCGGGCGGAGGATAAGGTCGAAGCCGTCAAGGGCTCGCTCTGGATGAACGCGCAGGACTGGGCGCGCTCGTGGAAAGCCTGGCTGCGCGGCACGCTGATCGGCTTTCCGATCGGCGCCATGCCGGCGGGCGGCGCCGAAATCGGCACCTTCCTCTCCTATGCGACCGAAAAACGGCTGGCGAAGAACCCCGAGGAGTTCGGTCATGGCGCGATTGAAGGCGTGGCCGGCCCGGAGGCGGCGAACAACGCATCTGCGGCCGGCACGCTGGTGCCGCTGCTGACGCTCGGCCTGCCGACGACGGCGACGGCGGCGATCATGCTGGCCGGCTTCCAGCAATACGGGCTGCAGCCCGGACCGCTGCTGTTCGCCACCAACCCGCAGCTCGTCTGGGGCCTGATCGCCAGCCTGCTCATCGCCAATGCCATGCTCCTGGTCTTGAACCTGCCGCTGATCGGGCTCTGGGTGCGGCTGCTGACCATTCCGAAGCCGTGGCTTTATGCGGGCATCCTGCTGTTTGCGACGCTCGGGACGATCGGCGCCAATCCGTCGGTGTTCGAACTCGGCATGCTGCTGGCTTTCGGCCTGCTCGGCTACGTGATGCGGCTCTTCGGCTATCCGATTGCGCCGACGGTCGTCGGCCTGATCCTCGGGCCGCTTGCCGAACAGCAGCTGCGCCGGGCACTGGCGATCAGCCAGGGCGACGTCACGACGCTTGTGATGTCACCGATCGCGGCAGGCCTTCTCATTGTTGCAGCGGCCGCCTTCCTCATCCCGCTGATCCTGCGGCTGCGCGGCCGGGGACAGGTGCTTGCGCAGCTGGCGGCAAACGAAGACTAAAAAGACAAACTTACCCCTGCCTCAAGGCCGGCCATGGAGACATGCGCCGGCCTCTTCTTTTTGCATGGCTGAGATGAGTTTACGTGCATTGTCCTGGAGGACGGGCGGCCCCATTTGCAGGTGGTCAATCATAGAACGAGAGCAAAACACAATGTCCGCTATCCGCAGTTCCATCCGCACTGGTTTCCTTGGCCGTGCATTTGCCGTGCTCGGCGCCGCAAACGCGGTCAGCGCCGCTGTCGAAGCCGGCCGCCGGCCGCGCGCCCGCGACCTGAGGGAACTCGGCATCGACCCGGCCTCCTTCGGTCAGGTCACCCGCTAAGACCTTCAAGGCATGCATGAATGAAACAGCCCGCAACCGAATGGTCGCGGGCTTTATTTTGTTCAACGGGCCGCAACGCCAGGCGCTGCGGCTTCTTGAAGCGCGTCGCGCTTCAAGCCTTTGTTTTCACGCATGTCGTCATCGCAAAACCGTGCACGCTTTTGCGCGGCATGCTCTATCGTCAGGCGTGAAGTTCTTCCTGCCGGGGGGCGTGATCTTCCACCCGCGCGCGCCTGTTGTGGCGGATGGATGACCAGAGCGACAGGCCGATCAGGGCCGCGCCGCCGAGGCCGGTGATCACCTCGGGGATGTGCACCAGGGTCTGCGCATACATGATCACCGAGAGGATCAGGATGGCATAGAAGGCGCCATGCTCGAGATAGCGGTATTCGGCAAGCGTTCCCTTCTCCACCAGCATGATCGTCATCGAGCGCACATACATGGCGCCGATGCCGAGGCCGATCGCGATGACGAAGAGGTTCTGCGTCAGGGCGAAGGCGCCGATGACGCCGTCGAAGGAGAAGCTGGCATCCAGCACCTCCAGATAGATGAAAGCGCCGAGACCGCCCTTGGCGGCAGCGCTCATCGTCTGCTGCGAGGCATCGAGCAGCTCACCGACGACCTCGACCGCCAGGAAGGTCAGCAGGCCGTAGATGGCGCAATGGACGAAGACGCTGGCTTCCTCGCCGCCGATCAGCCAGGAGAACACAAGCATCAGCGCCAGCACGAAGGCGATCTCGATGCCCCTGATGGTCGCTGAGCGCGCCATCACTTTTTCCAGGCCGCGAAGCCAATGGATTTTCTTCTCGTGGTCGAAGAAATAGCTGAGGCCGACCATCATCAGGAAGGTGCCGCCGAAGGCTGCGATCGGCAGATGCGCATCGTTCATGATGCGGGCATATTCTGCGGGCTCGCGGGCAGCCAGCACCAGCGCGTCCCAGGGACCGATCCGTGCCGCGATCGCGACGATCGCCAGCGGAAAGACGATGCGCATGCCGAAGACGGCAATGATGATGCCCCAGGTGAGGAAGCGTTGCTGCCAGAGCGGCGTCATCTCCTTCAGCTTGTTGGCATTGACGATGGCATTGTCGAAGGAGAGCGAGATCTCGAGTACCGCAAGCACGGTGCAGATGAAGAAGACGGTCGCCATGCCGCCGATGGTGCCGGTTGTCTGCCAGCCGAGCACGGCGCCGAGAATAAGGCCGAGAGCAGTGACGATGAAAGCCCAGCGGAAATAGCCGAGCGAGGATTCATGGGTTGCAGGTTGATTCATGGCCGCACCTCACAGCCGCAAATCTTTTTGGAGAGGCTGGAGAGCGAAAAACGCGGCATGCCATAACGGGCATGCTGGCAAGGCATGGTGAGTTTTTTCATCGATGAAAAATCCGCCGGCTAAGCTGCAGGCGGTACCGACATCACGAGAGCGCCGTAAAAACTCTCGCCAGAGGGGCCCGGCACCAAACATTGTCCGCAGCCGATGTCTGGAAGGCTGCGGACAGGCTCTAGGTAATCAACTTCCCGGCTCAGTCAAGCCGGTCATTGCCGGGAGATTGTCAGTTTTTTTGGGAACCATCCCGACGCCCGCTCGTTAGACCCTGGTTGAGCTGAAAAGGAGGCCGATGATGCACACTTCGACCCATGTTCCCGACAAACGCACGGAGGCATCCGACCGCATGAAGCGGGCGAAGCCGAACCGCATGCAGAAGGCGCAGGTGTTGCCGCCGCATCATGTCGATCTGACGCTGACGCCTGGCGTCATTCATGACATCCACGTGCCGGCGCATGTGACCGGCGCAGATCTTTCCAAAGGCGGTCCCGACCTCAAGGGCCACGCGGAGACCAAGAAATAGCGCCTATTCCAAGGGCTTCTTCGGCGCCTGGCAGCAGATTTTTCGAAACAGGATGACAAACATATGACGATCAACTTTGTGCCCCGCGATATCGCCATCCGGCATGAAAATGAATGGCAGGCGATACGCGAGGCGGCGGATGAGCGCATCGATATCGGCAAACGTCAAACGCCGCTTGCTTCGTCCATTCAAGGCTCAGCATCGGTTGGGAAAAACGATCCTTCGGCCGCACGCTCCGAATGAGTGGCGGGCCATTGTAGCAAGACCGGCGCCCGGCATGATGCCGGGCGTTTTGCTGTCTATCGATGCTCGCCCCGAGCGGCGCCCCGCGCGGAGTTGCAGCCGAAATGTGCTCGGGGCGTCGATGCCGTTTCAGGAAAAGATCAGCTGCACAAGCATCATCCTGTCGCCGCGCCAACCTTTCGGAAAGGATTGGCCGGCGATAATTGCGGCCTCACGGGAATCGGACAGATGGCCAAGACAGCGACACGCGGCCGCCGCAAGGCGCCGGCGAGAGGAAAGAGCAGGGCGCGCAGCGGCGGCGGCGGATTGCTGCCCTGGGCGGTGATCGGCATTGCCGCGATCGGCGGCATTCTTGCTCACGATCATTGGAAGAGCATCCAGCCGCTGCTTGCCCGCCAATCGGCGCCGGCCACGCGGGAAACGGCGGAGCCGAGGCCTGTTGCCAGGAGGGATGTTCCGCCGAAGCAGGTGGCGCTTGCCGCGCCGACGCCGAAAACGGCACCGGTCACGCCGCAATCGTTGCCGCCGGCCGCCATCCCGACACCGGCCATCCAGCCGGTCAAGGCGGTTCCGACCGCGGTTTCTCCCGGGGCTGCACAAACGGGAACGGCCGCCTTCGGTTATTGCGGCCAGGGCGCCCATATCAACTGCGTCGGCGACGGCGGCGTCTTCTGGTACAAGGGCGAGAAGATCGTCATCGCCGATATGGCAAGTCCGATCGTCGACCGGGCGCGCTGCGATGACGAGCGCAGGATCGCCTTTGCCGCCAAGTCGCGGCTGCTGGGGCTGCTGAACGCCGGACCCTTCACCATGAATGCGGCAGGCAAGACCGAGTCTTCCGGCGCCCCGCGCGTCGTTTCGCGCGATGGCCGTTCTTTCGGAGCGCAGCTGATCAACGAGGGGCTGGCGCGCAAGCCGGGCGCGGGCGGCGCCTGGTGCGCCTGATCTTCGCTACTTGCCCTTTTTCACCAGCTTGCCGCCAGTGCGGAAGCTGCCGGCGAATGAGGAATCCTTGCTTTCGGCCGTGCATTCGATCGCGATCGGCTTGCCGGCGTAGGGATTGCCGAAGGTGCAGAAGCCGGCGACCTTGACCTGACCGGTCATCTTGTTGCCGACGCCTGTCGTGACGAGGCTGAGGGGCAGGCGGGCATTGCCATTGGAGGCGGGCTTGATCCCGGCGCCGTCGCCCTGGAAGCCGAGCGCCTTGCCATCCGACGTGAAGATGAACGTCACCGAGCCGTTGGCCAGCGTAACGCTGGCAAGCTCGTTCTTGCAGCCCTTGGTGGCGTCGAATTTGGCGACGACGAGCTTGGCGCATTTGCCGGACAGGGTAATGACGCCGGCTGCGCCGGGAAAGGTTTCAGCGGGAGAGGCCGGCGCGGCGGTGGCCGGCAAGGCAAGGGCGGCGGACAAAAATGCGGCGGCTGCAAGCGCGGATAAGTTCATTTCGATTTCAAACCCCATGTGCTGGCGAGGCGAATCACTGCCTCATCCTCGATTCGCCATGGCATGGTTCTGTGTCCGAATTTGGTTCCGCCATTCCCGCGGCATAAGATTATCACCGGCTGCGGGGGATCAGCGATCGACGGCAAATACGTGAAAAGCCCGTTGGGCTTGCTGGCCGGAAGGCTCGGCAATGGCGTAGCTGTCAGGTATCGACAACAAGCCGGCATGATATGACGGTGGCAAGGCACTCGTCGAGCGCCTGCCGCCTTGATTGCACTGTCTGATCAGGGGGGAATGGGTCCAGGCAGGGAAGTCCAGACCCATTCCTTCCCGATCGGAGGTCAGTCGGATCAGGAATTTGCGGCTGCCGGTCTAGACTAGCCGGCAGCCTTTTTATTAGAACGCGCGCTGCAGGCGGAAGAAGCCCGAGGTGACGTCGTCGGCATTGTCCGGATCGAGGTACTGGACCGAGATCTTCGTGGAGAGGTTGTCAACGATCTGGTAGTCGATCGTTACGCCGGCCTTCCAGGCGCTGACGTCGTCGTTGAACTCGCCAGCGGTGACGCCGTAGTTGTCGTAGTACTGAACAGCCGGGGTGATCTTCAGCTTGTCAGTCGCCTTGATGGCGTATTCGGCAGCGATCGCCCATTCAGCCTTGTTGTAGTAGGCATTCGGGTTGGATGCGTAGACGACTGCGAGGCCGAGCGTGCCCGGACCGACGGCAACCGTACCCATTGCACGGACGGCGCCTTCTTCGTTGTCGGTGTCGTAACCGGCCGTGATCTGGTAGCTGAAGATACCAGCCTTGCCGCCGAGACCAACGGCAACGCCGACGTTGTTGGGCGTTTCGCCGTTGTAGAACGGGCCGTCTTCGAGCTCGTCGACGCTGATGCCGGCGTAGAAGGCGTCGGTTTCGTACTGATAACGGAGCGAGTTATGCAGCGTGACCGGCGAGCCGATATCGTCGGTTTCGCCCGAGAGGCCGTCGTCCCACCAGCTGTAGAACAGACCGGCGCGGAAGCCGGCGATGTCGATGTAAGCGGAGTCGAGCTTGGCTTGCTGGGCCGAAGCGTTGTCAGCATTGAACTGCATGACGATGACGCCGGTCAGCGGACCATATTCGGTGTCGCTCTTGGCCGTGAACTGAACCTGGCCGCGTGTACGAGCATCCCAGTCCGAGTCGTTGGCAACGGAACCGCCGCCGCTGGCACCGATCGAGCTGGCGTTCGGAGCAACGTCAACCTGGAAACGGACGTAACCGTTGATCTTGAGGCAGGTTTCAGTGCCCGGGATGTAGAAATAGCCGGTGCCGTAAGCGTCGCAGACGCGAACATATTCAACCGGTTCCGGCTCGGCAGCAACGATAGCGTCAGCAGCCTGAGCGCCGGAAACTACTGCGAGAGCAGCAGCGGAGCCGAGAAGAAGGCTCTTGATGTTCATGGAATAACCTCCAGTTCAGATGCGAGAGGATGAAGACCGTTGCCATCGGCAGTCCCTACGACCTTCACCCCGTGTGAGCGAAGCGGCGCCTTTTTGACCAGGTGCCTGCCTCGCCGCGGACGTTACATAGCGGATGTTGCGTCGCAATAAGGATGTTGTTCATGACAGCAGGCTGGCGCAGCTATGTTGCTGAAATAACACGTATTTTGTCACGAATCTGTCACGTGTCTGTCGCAAATCTTGCCGTGAACAACGGTGGGATGAGCCACGAAAACAATATGCAATTCGTGCTCGCGTAAGCATGTCCTCATACGCGCACACGCCATAACCGCAATCTGTGCGAATCCGGGGATGGCTAATAAGCTGCCGGGGGAGAAAACCTATCTTGAGATTGAGGCAAGTGAAACAATCCGGTCGAAGGCAGGGGCAGAGTATACCGTCCAAGCCAAGAGAGTAGACCTGAACTAGGAGATCCACGATGTCGGGCATTATGATTGTTCGAGAAAACGGATCGCGGATCACCACGACCTACGATGGTGACGATTTTATCTTCGAGGCTGCTCGAGGATTGCCCGCGCCAATCTTGGATCAAGTTGGCGAGTACCTGGGAGCCGCCGTCAAAGGATTTGCAAGTCACCCGACCGACGTGATGATCGCAATTTTATGGATCATGGCCCTTGAGGGACAATTCGATACCTATGGTTCCGGGGCAAGAGTTCACGCCGGAAAAATCGACCAAGTTCTCGGCGTGGCATGGAACGGTCAGACGAGAGAGCAAATTCGCATTGAGATGCAGCTTTATCTGCTGTGGCAACAGACGGAGCTGCGAGGTAAGTTCTTGGTTGGGTTTGGTAGCCGGTTGGCTGGCGGCATTTTCGTTTCTGGTCCCGTCTACACTTTAGGCGGAAAACTGGCAGCAGAGACATGATAATCAGGTGGCGTCTTACATTCACGCTTTTGTAACCGGAAGTGCAGAAGGTGTGACGATGACAAGCGAGCTTGTTGCGCAACAGGTGGCGGCCCTTCGCAATATTCTCAGAGATCATCCAGATGCGATCCGGCTTGCGGATCCCGAACTCCAGTTTCTAAGCTGGTTGGCCGACAAGTTTGCGATGGATTATGTCGCAGAGGCAAAACGCTTGATCGCCGAAATAGGAGGGCAGGAGGCCAAGAGCGAAGACAACAGTTGGAGGCTACCTAATCAATGAGTTGATCCCCAACGAGCTTCCTCTTCCAACGATCTGGCCGAACGAAATACAAAATCCGGAGCCCCTTATTCCTGGCTGGCAAATCCCTTGGGGCTACCGCGGTGAAGTGCGCAGTCTGACACCATGAACGGTAAGCGGTAAGCGGAGATGAAGAGAATTCTAAGTTCGTACTTTGCTATCCTAAGAAAAACTGTGCGTTATGATCTAATGGCGTGGGGTCTCTTCATCGTTGCACTTTTTATATTCATCCTGCTTTCGGCTCTGCGGGACGTTTTCGCAAGTCCAATTCACTCGCTAGGCTTTTGAGATTTCAACAGAACCGCGAATGTGAATGCTGCAGATGACCAACGAGCAAATTCAGGCGCGTCTTCGGTGATCATGTCGATCCCACCTCGTCAAGAAATTGGGAATGACGAATTTCAAACCCAACGGTTTTGTAGTTGCCCGCATCGTTTTGAGCCAACTGCTCGACGTGCTGGCGACCTTCCTACAAGCGGTCATAGCAGTAATCATGTTTGTCATCGCACGACGCGTATTCGCCTCAGCAATGATCGAGGATGCCCGCATGCAGGCATCCCGCCGCAAGGTGACGGCCTATCTACGCGATGTCGATCCGGCGACGGCGGAACTGACCGATGCCGAGTTGATGGACCGGGTCCCGTCCTATGAGGCATCGGGAACGCGGCTAGGGTTGGCTTCGGAGCGAGCGCATATGAAATGGGCCTATCTGATGTCGATCATCCGGACGACGCGATTGACGACCTATTGCTGGAACTCGAGCGGGCCGCCGGTGATGATTGGGAGAATATCTGGAGCAGGATCGGCTGATGGGCGGTCTTCTCAGACTCATTCTCCAGTTTTTGAAGGGTGGAGTGCGCCGTCCGCCTGTACCGCGCCCGCCCGCGCCGCGACCGGCTCCGCCGAAACCGCCGCAGCTACGGCATGCACAACGGGTCGCTGCATCCCGTAAGCGGGCCGGGTATTGTTGATCTCTCGCGTCCCCAGCACCAGCTTGTCCAGCAGTTGAACGGAAACTCGCCGGAAAACGCTCAGAAATTCGCCCAGGCTATGAAGAAAAAGGGCATCTTGGATCAGGACGCAATCGACACCGTCATGGAGCTTTGGCGCAAATGCAAAAAGTAACTCTGGTTTACGGAGGCCCTGCGGCGGATGTCTATGTCGACGGCAAGCCCGGCTTGGCAGAATTGGAGGCTGCGTTTTGCGACGCGTTCGGCGTGCCGAGCCCGGCTGTGTTCGACGGAGGAGATGCGGCCAGGTCGTTCGTCGACTTCCTCGACAAGTATTCCGTGACGGAGCGCTGGCTGCTCGAACGCAAAACGTTTGCTACGAAGCTGAACATCTATCTGTACGAAAGGGAGGACGTGACCAGCAAATTGTCTCGCCTCTCGAACATTCTGGGGATGCCGGTGGTTGTCGATGTCGGTCGGGATATCAGGGACGACAACGCTTTCCTGTTCACGCCGGAGGGCGATATCTTGCCCGGATATCTTGAGCCGACTCCAGGGACAAATCTCGACGGGCAGGAAGATGTGCGTTTTTCTCCGGCGGCTGCTGCGTGACGGACTGGCGAACGGGCGTCTGGAGGACCTGCACAAATGCCGCCGCGGATGGCCGAAGCAAAATTCAGGACGAGTAGCAGAGAGGTAACCGGAGACCACCGGCTGGTGGGTAAATCTAATCCGCGCCTGTTCAAGGACAACGTCGACGGCTCACCTGAAGCGAGCCTGGTCCAGGCGGAGGCTTATCGGGATGTGGTAATCTCCGCCTTACCGCCGAAGACCAATCACGAACAGGCAGCGTGTCCTCATATGCTGTCGCGCGATCGCTGTGATCTGGCGAATCCGGGGTTGGCTCATAGGTAACTGCGATGAGCATGATTGGGGTGTGGCAAGCGAAACTGAGGAATCGCGACGCTTTCGTTATCTGCCCTCTTACCAATTTGCCGTGTGTGCGGCGGCTGCCGGGGCGAAAAATCTCCTACCCTCTGTCTGCGCCGGCGAACCGGCCGTGCGCTGGAAGGTCAGGCATTGCATGCTGCTGCGACGTGATTGGGCGGTGTTCTCGGCCTGAATTGCTGCCTTGACGCGGTGACGACACCTGTGCCCCAAGAATTCACTCCAGGGTGGCTTCCTTGCGGGCGACATTGCCGCTCACATCGATATCACTGCCCAACATCGCGCTGCCGGTCAGATCGACACCGTAGTCCAGGAGGTTCTGACGCGTCAGGTGAAGCATGATCCGGCCGGCCTGCTCGACCGGTCTGCCGCGCATATGGGAGACGACGTACTCGGCAGTGACGGGGTAGCGTCCCTCAGGAAGGCTGACACCTTTTGCGAGTGAAATCTTGTCGTTGGAAACCACAAGAGTTTTGCGTCGTTTGATGACCTGGGCCAAGTCTGAAACTCCTACTGGGGCAGGTGTATCACACCCGCAAGCCGCGATGTAAAAAGGCCTCTCGATTTCTCGAAAGGCCTTCTAGGTCAAGCAATCTGGATGGTGGGCGTGACAGGGATTGAACCTGTGACCCCTACGATGTCAACGTAGTGCTCTCCCGCTGAGCTACACGCCCATCCGATGGCGGCGCATAGATCACAAAACCTTTGGAGCCGTCAATAGGCTTTTTTCAGTTTTGTGACGCACCGCCAGACAAGCCTTATGCGGCAAGCATTTTGTTGACCTCGTCGACGAGGTCGCGCAGGTGGAAGGGCTTGGAAAGGACCTTGGCATCCTTCGGCGCCTTCGAATCAGGGTTCAGCGCCACGGCGGCAAAACCGGTGATGAACATGACCTTCAGGTCGGGATCGAGTTCGGTGGCGCGGCGCGCCAGTTCGATGCCGTCCATCTCGGGCATGACGATATCGGTCAGCAGCAGGGAAAACGGCTCCTCGCGCAGCCGGTCATAGGCGCTGGCGCCATTATCGTAGGAAAGGACCTTGTAACCGGCCTTTTCCAGCGCTTTCACCAAGAAGCGGCGCATGTCGTTGTCGTCTTCGGCGAGAAGTATCTTCTGAGTCATCAATCCAGACCGCTGATCAATAGGTTTTGGGTGGGTGCCAGCCGTTTACACTAGTCTTTGCCCGGTAAACAACCGGTGAATTGCCTGTGCGTGATTGCCATCCCTTCTACATAGTATGGACTTGAGGGCGGGCAACTGGCAACATGGCCGAAGCAGTCAGTTCATGACATGGTAAAGAGGGCAGAAAGTGCCGGAAATCCGCGAATACGAGCTTTTTGAAGTCCATGAGCCCGTGTCGCAGACCATTCCCTTCGTCTACAACTCCCCCCATAGCGGCCGCATTTATCCACCGGAATTCATCGCCCAGTCGAGGCTCGAAGGCATCGCCATCCGGCGTTCCGAGGATCACTATGTCGATGAGCTCTTCGGTTCGGCCGTCACCCTCGGCGCACCGCTTCTCGCCGCCAACTTTCCGCGCGCCTATCTCGACGTCAACCGCGAGCCCTACGAGCTCGATCCCAGGATGTTCGACGGGCTGCTGCCGCCCTATGCCAATGTCAACTCGCTGAGGGTCGCCGGCGGGCTCGGCACCATTCCGCGCATCGTCGCCGAGAACATGGAGATCTATGCGCGGCGCCTGCCGGTGCAGGAGGGGCTGGATCGGGTCGAGGCGGTCTACAAGCCTTACCATGCGGCGCTGCGCCGGCTGATTGCCCGTACCCATGTGCAGTTCGGCTTCGGCGTGCTGATCGATTGCCATTCGATGCCCGGCAATGTGCGCGTCGCCGGCTGCACCGGGCGGCCCGATTTTATCATCGGCGATCGCTACGGCACCAGCGCTTCGGCCGAACTTTCGCGCGCCGCCATCGCCATCCTCGAGGAAATGGGCTTCGCGGCGATCCGCAACAAGCCCTATGCCGGCGGTTTCATCACCGAACATTACGGCCGCCCCTCGCGCGGCCTGCATGCATTGCAGATCGAGGTGAACCGGGCGATCTATGTCGACGAGGTGACGCTGGAGAAGCGCGAAGATTTCGCCGCGGTGGCCGAGGCCGTGACGGCCTTCATGCAGCAGATGGCCGATTACGTCGAAAAGTTCGCCGGCGACCGGGCGCTGGCCGCCGAATAATCTTCTTTTCAATTTGGCGATATTCGTGTGGCCGTCGTCTTTCGCAATGGCCAAAAAAGAACCGCGCTGGTCAGCGCGGCTAAGTCTAGGGAGGAAACACCCAAGGAGGGTATTTACAGTCAAAAGACTGTACCGACGACGCTACTATTGCATTGCACAAATGTCAAGCAATATATTGCGCTGCGATATCTTTGGGCAATTCGTCCGAAATTGCCCGCTGCGTTTGCATTCCCGTCACGTTTCGCTATGAAACCCCGTTCCCGCCAGCCAAATGGTGCCACCATGCTTCCTGACCGTTCGTTCTTCAATCGTCTGGCGGAGGCCGCCCGCGCCGAGACGCTGCCACGCTTCCGCTCCGGCCTCGATGTCACCAACAAGCTTTCCTCGGGGTTCGATCCGGTGACGGAAGGCGACCGGGCCGCCGAGCTCGCTATCCGGGCGCTGATCGAGGAGAATTTCCCCGATCACGGCATTCTCGGCGAGGAGCACGGCAATGTCGGGCTCGACCGTGACTATGTCTGGGTGATCGATCCGATCGACGGAACCCGCGCCTTCATATCGGGCGTGCCGGTGTGGGGCACGCTGATCGGCCTGCAGAAGGAGGGTCGGGCGATCATGGGCATGATCGAACAACCCTTTACCGGCGAGCGTTATTTCGCCGACGAAAACGGTTCGATCTATACCGGGCCGGAGGGCGAACGGCGGTTGGTGACGCGCCAGTGCGACCGGCTCTCCAGCGCCATTCTGTTCACCACCTCGCCGCATCTCTTCGGCGGCGAGGAGATGGAGAAATATCGGGAGATCGAGAGCCAGGTGCGGCTCTTCCGCTACGGCTGCGACTGCTATGCCTATGCGCTGCTTGCTGCCGGCCATATCGATCTCGTCATCGAAAACGGGCTGAAGCCCTATGATGTCGGCGGCATCATTCCCGTCATCGAGGGGGCGGGCGGCATCATCACCACCTGGGACGGCGGCCGGCCGGAAAATGGCGGCTCGATCATCGCCGCCAGCAGCCGGGCGGTCTACGAGCAGGCGATCGCCGTGCTGCAGCGCTGACCCCCGGTCAGCTCGGCTGATCCCTCGGTCAGCTCGGCTGATCCCTCGGTCAGCTCGGCTGATCCCCCGGTCAGTTCCTGATCCGGGCTCACGTGCCGAGGGCTGCGACATCCTGGTTTTCCTCGGCATCGCTGCCTGGAATGAAGGCGTGGAAGGCGGCGAGCGCGGCGGCGCGGTAGATATCCCGTTCCTGGAAGATCTCGTGGCGGGCGCCGTTGATCGGCACCAGCTGACCGGCGCGGAAATAGCGCGAGAGCCGCTCCTGCGCCGTATAGGGAACGACGCCGTCGCGCGTCGGGGCGATGACGATGGTCGGGATGGTGATCGAAAAGAGATGGTTGGGTGAGGTGACCCGATCTATGGTCCGGAACGCCTCGGTGAGCCAACGGGCTGTCGGCGGACCGAGCGTCAGCTCCGGATGAGCCGCCATCATCGCGACGTTGCGGTCGAAGCGCTGTTCGTCCGAGGTCAGCGGGTTGTGGCTGAAGTCCGGCTCCTTCAATTTCGAGGTCAACGGCAGGAAACCAAGGCCGAGAGCGGTCAGCGTGCCTGCAAGGGCACGGATGACACGGGGCGAGGCCGTCTGGCCGGTCAGGCCAATGAAGGGAGCGGACAGCACCATGCGGTCGATGCGGGTGGTCAGATAAGGGGCGGCCGACAGCGCGATCAGCCCACCGGTGGAATGGGCGAGCAGATAGAAAGGCAGGCGCGTATCCGGCAGCACCACCTTTTCGAGGAAGGTGTCGAGATCGTGCTCGTAATCGACAAAGCGGCGGATGTGGCCGTGATTGCGGCGTTTCATCAGCCGCTGAGAACCGCCCTGGCCGCGCAGATCGAAGGTCGCGACCCAGAGGCCTTTCGCCGTCAGGTCGCGGATGGTCTCGAAGTACTTTTCGATATATTCGTTGCGGCCATGGAGAATGACCACCGTGCCCCTGGCGACCTGGGCGCCGGAGCGAAAGACGGCGTAACGCAGCCGGTGGCCGTCATGGGTTTCAAAATACCCTTCCGTGCGGTTTTCCGGGGCGGGATTGTCGGGCGTCGAATAGAGAACCTGATCCATGACTTTGCCAATGCGCCGCTGCTGCCTGCTTCGCTATCAGGGATAGCGCATGGCTCCCGGCTTGGAAAGCGGCGGTGCCCGCAAAGCGGCGGGAGAAAAGGGCCGGCAGGAGCATGAGGGTGCCCGCAGCCGGCCTAGGTTGAGGCTGAAGAAGAAGGGACGATGCACTTCAGCCGCCGGGACCAGATTTACCCGACGCTGCTATCTCTAGGCGCTTGCGTCTGAATGCGTTCCGAACCGGCCGTTCATGCGGGGTTCACGGGCCGTTCAAGGCGATTCCGAAAAGGTCTTGAACTCCGCAAATCCCATCACCATCTCCTTGATGCGGGTGCCAAGAAGGGCCCGCGCAACCGTCCCCGGGGCCGCCAAACATGGGGTTTCAGGGACATTTTATCGCAACACGTCGCTTCCACAGGAGGACATCATGCGTCACGTAGACTTCTCTCCCCTTTATCGCTCGACGGTCGGTTTCGACCGGCTGTTCACCATGCTCGACAGCCTTGCTCAGCCGGAGCAGGCGCAGACCTATCCGCCCTATAATATCGAGCGCACCGGTGAAAACACCTATCGCATCACCATGGCGGTCGCCGGTTTCGACGAGACCGAACTTTCGATCGAAGCGCATGCCCATGTGCTGTCCGTGAAGGGTGAAAAGAACGAGGAAACCGCCGAAGGCGGCGAATTCCTCTATCGCGGCATTGCCAAGCGCGCCTTCGAGCGCCGCTTCCAGCTCGCCGACCATGTCGAGGTGACCGCCGCTTCGCTGAAGAACGGCCTGCTGCACATCGACCTCCTGCGCAATATTCCTGAGGCCATGAAGCCCCGCAAGATCGCGATTGCCGCAGAGCCGGTCGAGGCTCCGAAGGCCATCGAGGCGCAGGTCGTCAACAGCTGATCGTTATCCCGTGCGGATAAATGGACGGCGCTCCGCTTGGGGCGCCGTTTTTTATTGCGCTCGCTTTATTGCGGTTCAGGCGGGGCTGGCGGCATCCTTGATCTGCTGTTCGGTTGCACGGCGGGCCGCGGCGGCGGCGTATTTCTGGGCGATGACGGCGCAGACCATCAGCTGGATCTGGTGGAAGAGCATCAGCGGAAGCACGATCGCGCCGATCGACTGGCCGGCAAAAATGACGTTTGCCATCGGCACGCCGCTTGCGAGACTTTTCTTGGAGCCGCAGAAGGTGATGGTGATCTCGTCGGCCTTGCCGAAGCCGAGCCGGCGGCTGCCGAACATCGTCAGCACCAGCACTATCCCCAGAAGGACGATGTCGGCGACGATGACGACGGCGATATCGGCGATCGAGAAGGTATGCCAGAGGCCTTCGACGACTGCCGTCGAGAAGGCGAGATAGACGACCATCAGGATCGAGCCGCGGTCGACGGGCATCAGAATCTTCCTCCTGGCGCGAATCCAGTCGCCGATCCAGGGCTGCAGGATCTGGCCGACGATGAAGGGGGCAAGCAGTTGCAGCAGGATCTGCTGAAGCGCGTCGAGGGAGAAGCCGCCATGGCCGCCGACGGAAAAGAGCAGGCCGACGAGCAGCGGGGTCAGAAACATGCCGAAAATATTCGAGGCGGAGGCCGAGCAGATGGCGGCAGGCACGTTGCCGCCGGCCATCGAGGTGAAGGCGATGGATGACTGCACCGTCGACGGCAGCACGCAGAGGAAGAGGATGCCGAGATAGAGCGGCTGCGGCAGGATCGTGTCCGGAATGAAGCCGAGCGCCACACCAAGCAGCGGGAAAATGCCGAAGGTCGTCAGCAGGATGACGAGATGCAAGCGCCAATGCAGGAGCCCCGAGATAACGACATCACGCGAGAGGCGGGCGCCATGCAGGAAGAACAGGGCGGCGATGGCGAGATCGGTGGCGATGCCGAAATAAGCCGCGAAGGTGCCGCTTGCCGGAAACAGCGAGGCAAGGATGACGGTGCAGACAAGCAGGCTGGTGAAGCTATCGGGCAGAAAGCGGCGCATGGCGGTCTCGCGGCAAAACAAGATTAGATATTGTTCTGTCCTCCATTATGATCCAGGATGCAAGAAATAACAGTTATCAAGAAACCGGATGTCATGCTGGACCTTTCGCAATTGCGCAGTTTCGTCGCTGTCGAACAGATGGGCAGTTTCACGCTCGCCGCAGAAAGGCTGGGTCTCGGGCAATCGACGGTCAGTCAGCATATTCAGCGGCTGGAGGCGACGCTCGGTCGCAAGCTTCTGGCGCGCGACACGCACAAGGTCATGTTGACCGGCGATGGCGAAGCGCTGCTGACGCATGCGCGCGCCATGCTTTCGATCGAGGGGCAGGTGCAGTCGCTATTTAAGAGCAACAGTCTGCGCGGCAGCCTGCGGCTCGGCGTCTCGGAGGATTTCGTCACCAGCCAGCTGCCGGCGGCGCTGGAAGATTTCGTTCGGTCGCACCCGTCCGTCGACCTGGAACTGACCGTGGCGCTCTCCGGCGTCCTCTACGAGATGCAGGACAATGGCGACATCGATCTGGTGCTTGCCAAGCGCCGGCTCGGTGACGCACGCGGGAAGCTCGTCTATCGCGAGCCGCTCGTCTGGCTGGCGCGCGATCCTGAGCGGCTGCTGGCTGCCGGGCCACTGCCGCTGATTGCTTTCCCGCCACCGAGCGTAACACGGGCGATCGCCCTGGAAGCGCTCGGGCGCAACGGCGTGCCGTGGCGGATCGTCTGCACTTGCGGCAGTCTCAGCGGGCTGACGGCGGCGGCGCGGGCCGGGATGGGCGTGCTGGTGCAGCCGCGCAGCATGGCGCCCTCGGGGCTGAAAGAGATCGCTGCTGGAAGGCTGCCGGCGCTGGAGGACGTGGAATTCGTGCTCGTGCCGCGCAAGGGCGCCGATCAGACGCTGGTCGCCGCACTTTCGGACGATATTCTGCAAAAGGTGAGGGGGCTGAGGTCGGCATGAGCCATCGTCGGCACCGCGAGCCTGCCCGGCAGGCGGGCGCTCCTCCCGGCCGATCAGGCGGTCAGGCACTTTAGGAAACCATCCACATCGGCTTGCGTGGTCGCAAAGCTGGTGACGAGGCGGATCAGGGTTTCGCCTTCGGTGACGAGTTCGGGCGTTGCTGCGGGTACCGGCCATGCGTAGAATTTTGCCCCCCTTTCCTCGGCGGTTTTTGCCGCGCTCTTGCTGATGACGGCAAAGACTTCGTTTGACGCGGTCGGCCAGGCGAGCCGCGCGGCATTGCTGGCGCCGATGCCGGCGCGCAAGCGATCGGCCATGCCGTTGGAATGGCGGGCGAGATCGAGCCAGAGGCCGTTTTCGAAATAGGCATCGAACTGGGCGGCGATGAAACGCGACTTGGAAAAGAGCTGGGCGGCGCGCTTGCGGATGAAGGGCATTTCGCGCGCCCGTTCCGGATCGAAGAAGACGATCGCCTCGGCGCACCAGCAGCCGTTCTTGGTGCCGCCGAAGGAGAGCATGTCGACGCCGCGCCTCCAGGTCATTTCGGCCGGGGTGGCGCCGAGCGCAATCAACGCATTGGCGAAGCGGGCGCCGTCCATGTGGAGCGGCAGGTTGCGCTTTCGTGATATGGCGGCGATCTCGCCGATCTCCGGCAGGGAATAGACGGTGCCGATCTCGGTCGCCTGGGTGATGGTGACGGCGCTGGCACGGCCGTGACGGAGGGCGTCCTCGGGAAAGTTGGCGATCTTCGCCGAAAGTTTCGCCGGATCGATCTTACCAGCTTCGCCGTCGACGGCAACGAGGCGGGCGGAGCCGGAGAAGAATTCCGGCGCGCCGCATTCATCCTCGATCACATGCGCCTCGGAATGGCAGAAGGTGATGCCGCCAGGGCGCTGGACGCTTGCCAGCGACAGGGAATTGGCGGCCGTGCCGGTGGCGACGAAGAAGACGGAAACCTCACGTTCGAAGATCTCGCAGAAGCGGGCCTCGACTTGTTTGTCGAGGTCGCCGGCGCCATAGGCAGGGGCAAAACCAGCCGATTCCGCCAGCAGGCGTTCGGCAATGGATCTGTGGGCGCCGGCCCAATTGTCGGATGCAAAGAACATAGCGGAGACCGTGGGAGTGAAACAGGTTGGGAGGGTCGCAGCGGACATTACGTCAATCCTTCACGGGATCAAGGCCATTGCCCATAATCCATCACGAAAATTGAACCGCGCAATCAATAAATAAAATGGCTCGACTTGACGTAATTTTATTTCGTGATTGCGACCGATTTGGTAATCTTCCGTCGCAAAATGACGATTTTTGACCCGACGCCCTTGCGAAGCCAAATGCTTTCTGGCATAGAGCAGATGAATTAGGACAGTGTTGCTGTCCTATTTTGGCCTTTGCGGCCGAAGAGGCGCCGAAAGCCCTGGAACAGGCGGGCTTTCACGCTATAGTTCTTCCGAGTGCCAAGCCCCAGGATGGGCGGCGCGCGGAGGCGAATGGCAGGCGCGGAACGCGACGGTTTGCTTTCCCTAGAAGCAGATGTCTGCGGCGATCTTCACAATGCAACAGCGCTGTCATGCGCCGAACCTATCTTCGGGTTGCGGTGCGGGACGAAAAGCCGCCCGCGGCCCGCGGGTTTCGACAGGAGGAAAGACGATGACGAAGACGCCATCCATGGAATTTGACCGGTTTGCCGCTGCTGAGATGCGTGCGACGGCCAATATGTCCAAATCCGCCTCCGGCCTGCCGAAGAAACAGGGCCTCTACGATCCCCGCAATGAGCATGATGCCTGCGGCGTCGGCTTTGTCGCGCATATGAAGGGTGAGAAGTCGCACCAGATCGTCAAGGACGGCTTGTTCATTCTTGAGAACCTGACGCACCGCGGCGCCGTCGGCGCCGATCCTCTGATGGGTGACGGCGCCGGCATTCTGGTGCAGATTCCCGACCGCTTCTTCCGTGAGGAGATGGCGGGGCAGGGGATCACCCTGCCGCCGGCCGGCGAATATGGCGTCGGCCATATCTTCATGCCGCGCGATGAAAAGCAGATCGAGCACTTCAAGAAGGTGATCAAGGACGTCATTGAAGAGGAAGGCCAGGTCCTGATCGGCTTTCGCGACGTGCCGGTTGATAATTCCTCGCTCTCCAAGGCGCCGGCGATTGCCGCTACCGAGCCGCATCACGTGCAGGTCTTCATCGGTGCCGGTGAGGATGCCGAGAACAATGACGAATTCGAGCGCCGGCTGTTCACGCTGCGCAAGGTGATCTCCAACCGCATCTATGACGAGTTCGACGGCGAGGAGAGCAATTTCTATCCGGTGTCGCTGTCGTCGGCGACGGTGGTCTACAAGGGCATGTTCCTGGCCTATCAGGTCGGCGCCTATTACAAGGACCTGTCGGACCCGCGTTTCGAAAGCGCGGTCGCACTGGTGCACCAGCGCTTCTCGACCAACACCTTCCCGTCGTGGAAGCTTGCGCACCCCTATCGCATGGTCGCCCATAACGGCGAGATCAACACGCTGCGCGGCAACGTCAACTGGATGGCGGCGCGCCAGGCGTCGGTTTCCTCGCCGCTGTTCGGCGAAGACATTTCCAAGCTCTGGCCGATTTCCTACGAGGGACAGTCGGACACGGCCTGCTTCGACAATGCGCTCGAATTCCTGGTGCGCGGCGGTTATTCGCTAGCGCATGCGGTGATGATGCTGATCCCTGAGGCGTGGGCCGGCAACCAGTCGATGGCCGCCGAACGCAAGGCCTTCTACGAATATCATGCGGCATTGATGGAGCCGTGGGACGGGCCGGCTGCCGTTGCCTTCACCGACGGCAAGCAGATCGGCGCGACGCTCGATCGCAACGGCCTGCGGCCGGCGCGTTACCTCGTCACCGACGACGACCGCGTCATCATGGCGTCCGAAGCCGGGGTGCTGCCGGTTCCGGAGGAGAAGATCATTCAGAAGTGGCGCCTGCAGCCGGGCAAGATGCTGCTGATCGACATGGAAGAAGGCCGGATCATCTCCGACGACGAGGTGAAGTCGCAGCTTGCCACCGCGCATCCCTATCGCAGCTGGCTCGACCGCACCCAGCTGATCCTCGAAGAGCTGAAGCCGGTGGAGCCGCGGGCGCTACGCCGCGACGTGTCTCTGCTCGACCGTCAGCAGGCCTTCGGCTACACGACCGAGGATACCCGCATCCTGATGTCGCCGATGGCGACGACCGGGCAGGAGGCGATCGGCTCGATGGGCACGGACACGCCGATCTCGGCGATGTCGGAAAAGCCGAAGCTGCTCTACACCTATTTCAAGCAGAACTTCGCGCAGGTGACGAACCCGCCGATCGACCCGATCCGCGAAGAGCTCGTCATGAGCCTCGTCTCCTTCATCGGCCCGCGCCCGAACATTCTCGACCATGAAGGCATGGCGAACGCCAAGCGCCTCGAAGTGCGCCAGCCGATCCTGACCAACGGCGATCTCGAAAAGATCCGCTCGATCGGTCATACGGAAGACCGGTTCGACACCAAGACGCTCGATTTCACCTATGACATCGAGCGGGGTGCTGCCGGCATGCCTGACATGCTCGACCGGCTCTGCGAGCGCGCGGAAGCGGCCGTCAAGGGCGGCTACAACATCATCGTGCTCTCCGACCGCCAGATCGGGCCCGATCGAATCGCCATTCCGGCGCTGCTGGCAACGGCTGCCGTGCATCATCACCTGATCCGCAAGGGGCTTCGCACCTCGGTCGGCCTCGTCGTCGAGACCGGTGAGCCGCGCGAAGTGCATCATTTCTGTCTGCTTGCCGGCTACGGTGCCGAAGCGATCAACCCCTATCTTGCCTTCGACACGCTGCTCGACATGCATGCCAAGGGCGAGTTCCCCAAGGAAGTCGATGCCTCGGAAATCGTCTACCGCTACATCAAGGCGGTCGGCAAAGGCATCCTCAAGGTGATGTCGAAGATGGGCATCTCGACCTACCAGTCCTATTGCGGCGCGCAGATCTTCGATGCGATCGGCCTGTCGTCGGAACTGGTCGACAAGTATTTCTTCGGCACCGCAACGATGATCGAAGGTATCGGCCTCGAAGCGATCGCCGAAGAGACCGTCGCCCGCCACAACGCCGCCTTCGGCAAGGATCCGCTGCTTGCGACGACGCTCGATATCGGCGGCGAATATGCCTACCGCATGCGCGGTGAAAGCCATGCCTGGACGCCGGATGCGGTCGCAGCTCTTCAGCATGCCGTGCGCGGCAATGCCGAGGACCGCTACCGCGAATTCTCCGAAATGGTGAACAATTCGGCGCTGCGCATGAACACGATCCGCGGGCTGTTCAACATTAAGAGCGCCGAGGCGCTCGGCCGCAAGCCGGTGTCGATCGACGAGGTCGAGCCGGCGGCCGATATCGTCAAGCGGTTCTCGACGGGAGCGATGTCCTTCGGCTCGATCTCCAGGGAGGCGCATACGACGCTGGCGATCGCCATGAACCGGATCGGCGGCAAGTCGAACACCGGCGAAGGCGGCGAGGAATCCGACCGCTACATGCCGCTCTCCGATGGGTCGAGCAATCCGGAGCGTTCGGCGATCAAGCAGATCGCCTCGGGCCGTTTCGGGGTCACGACCGAATATCTGGTCAACGCCGACGTGCTGCAGATCAAGGTGGCGCAGGGCGCCAAGCCCGGAGAGGGCGGCCAGCTGCCCGGTCACAAGGTCGATGCGACGGTCGCCAAGACCCGTCACTCGACGCCGGGTGTCGGCCTGATCTCGCCGCCGCCGCACCACGACATCTATTCGATCGAGGATCTGGCGCAGCTGATCTACGATCTGAAGAACGTCAACCCGACCTCTGATGTCTCGGTCAAGCTCGTCTCCGAAGTCGGCGTCGGTACGGTTGCCGCCGGCGTCGCCAAGGCGCGCGCCGACCATATCACCGTCGCCGGCTTCGACGGCGGCACCGGTGCTTCGCCGCTGACCTCGCTCAAGCATGCCGGCAGCCCCTGGGAAATCGGCCTTGCCGAAACCCAGCAGACGCTGGTGCTGAACGGCCTGCGTTCGCGTGTTGCGCTGCAGGTGGACGGCGGTCTGAAGACCGGCCGCGACGTCATCATCGGGGCGCTGCTCGGCGCCGACGAGTTCGGCTTCGCCACCGCGCCGCTGATCGCGGCCGGCTGCATCATGATGCGCAAGTGCCATCTCAACACCTGTCCGGTCGGCGTGGCGACACAGGATCCGGTGCTGCGCAAGCGCTTCAAGGGCACGCCGGAGCACGTCATCAACTACTTCTTCTTCGTCGCCAACGAAGTGCGCGAAATCCTCGCCTCGCTCGGATTTACCCGGCTCGACGAGATCATCGGCGCTTCGGAGCTTCTGGAAAAGGACGAGATGCTGGCGCATTGGAAGGCCAAGGGTCTCGACTTCAGCCGCATCTTCCACAAGGTCGATGCCGCCAAGGAGGAGACCTTCTGGACGAGCCGGCAGCAGCACCCGATCGATGACATTCTCGACCGCGTGCTGATCGAGCAGGCTGAGCCGGCGCTGACCGACAAGATGCCCGTCGCCTTCGAGGTCGGCATCAAGAACGTCGACCGCTCGGCTGGCGCGATGCTGTCCGGCGAGGTCGCCAAGCGCTTCCGCCATCGCGGGCTGAAGGAAGACACGATCAACGTGACGCTTCGCGGCACGGCAGGCCAGAGCTTCGGCGCCTTCCTGGCGCGCGGCGTCACCTTCAACCTGATCGGCGATGGCAACGACTATGTCGGCAAGGGCCTTTCGGGCGGCAAGATCATTATCCGGCCGCCGGAGAATTCGAGGATCGTCGCCGAAAACTCGATCATCGTCGGCAACACCGTGCTTTACGGTGCGACCGAGGGCGAATGCTACTTCCGCGGCGTGGCCGGCGAACGTTTCGCCGTGCGCAACTCGGGTGCGATCGCCATCGTCGAGGGTGTCGGTGACCATGGCTGCGAATATATGACTGGCGGTGTCGTCGTCGTGCTCGGCGCCACCGGCCGCAATTTCGCGGCCGGCATGTCCGGCGGTGTCGCCTATGTGCTCGACGAAACCGGCGATTTCGCCAGCCGCTGCAATATGGCGATGGTCGAGCTCGAGCCGGTGCCGGAAGAAGACGACATGCTGGAGAAGCTGCACCACCACGGCGGCGATCTCATGCACAAGGGACGTGTCGACGTCTCGGGCGACATGACGCGTCACGACGAGGAGCGCCTCTACCAGCTGATCTCCAATCATCTGCATTATACGGGCTCGTCCCGCGCCAAGCAGATCCTCGATCACTGGGCCGACTACCGTCCAAAGTTCCGCAAGGTCATGCCGGTCGAATACCGCCGTGCGCTCGAGGAAATGGAACGCAGCCGGATGGGCATCGCCGCGGAGTGATTTGCACCGGGATATTCGCCACGGGCTGATTGCGGGTGGCGGATATCGGAAACGTCTCGATGATCCGTGACGATCATGACGGCGAAAGGCCGTCCAGATCGCCCGGATGTTTCAGGGGATATGTTCCAATGACGGTCAAGAGAAGCAACCCGCCCGGAATGCCGGGACTGACGACAGACAATTGGCCGCGGATGAGGCGGTCATGAGGGTAAGGGACGAAGAGATGGGTAAGGTAACAGGGTTTCTGGAAATCGACCGGCAGGTGGCGAAGTACCAGCCGGCGTCGGATCGCATCCGCCATTTCCGCGAATTCACGATCCCGATGTCGGATCCGGAAGTGCAGAAACAGGCGGCGCGCTGCATGGACTGTGGCATCCCCTATTGCCACGGCCCCACCGGCTGCCCGGTGCACAACCAGATTCCTGACTGGAACGACCTCGTCTACAACAACAACTGGGAAGCGGCGATCCAGAACCTGCATTCGACCAACAACTTCCCGGAGTTCACCGGCCGCGTCTGCCCGGCGCCGTGCGAGGAAGCCTGCACGTTGAACCTCGAAGATGCGCCGGTCGCCATCAAGACGGTCGAACAGGCGATCGCCGACAAGGCCTATGAGCTCGGCTTCATCCGGCCGCAGCCGGCGACAGTTCATACCGGCAAGAAAGTCGCCGTCATTGGCTCCGGCCCCGCCGGCATGGCGGCCGCCCAGCAGCTCGGCCGCGCCGGCCACGAGGTGCATGTCTATGAGCGCGAGACCAAGCCGGGTGGCCTGCTGCGCTACGGCATTCCCGATTTCAAGATGGAGAAGAACTTCATCGATCGCCGCGTCGAGCAGATGAAGGGCGAGGGCGTCACCTTCCATTGCGGCGTCAATGTCGGCGTCGACGTCAAGGTCGAGCAGCTGCTGGCCGATCATGACGCCGTGCTTTATTGTGGCGGCTCCGAGACGCCGCGCGAGGCGGGCATTCCGGGCATTGACCTTGCCGGCGTCCATGATGCCATGCCCTATCTGGTGCAGCAGAACCGCCGCGTCGGGCGCGAGAACATCGACAGCGTCGGCTGGCCGTCGGATCCGATCCTTGCCGGCGCCAAACATGTCGTCGTCGTCGGTGGCGGCGATACGGCTTCGGACTGTGTCGGCACGGCGTTCCGCCAGGGCGCCGTCAAGGTCACTCAGCTCGACATCCGGCCGCAGCCGCCGGAGAAGGAAGACAAGCTCGCCGTTTGGCCTTTCTGGGCGACGAAGATGCGCACCTCCTCCTCGCAGGCCGAAGGCGCCGTGCGCGAGTTCCAGGTGGCGACGCTCGAATTCATCGGCGAAGACGGTGTGCTGACGGGCGTCAAATGCTGTGAGGTCGACGAGCGCCGGCGGCCGGTTGCGGGCACGGAATTCGTCATCCGAGCCGATCTCGCCTTCATCGCTATCGGTTTCCGCGGCCCGTTCACGACAAGCGTGCTGAAGGAGCTCGAGGGCAAGCTGACGCTCAATACCGATAAGCGCGGTTCGACCAACGTCGTCGCCAACGACCGGGACTACAAGACCTCGATCGACAAGTTCTGGACGGCGGGCGACGTGCGCCGCGGCCAGTCGCTGGTGGTCTGGGCGATCCGCGAAGGTCGCCAGGCTGCCCGCGCCATCGATGAGGCCTTGATGGGCTCGAGCGTGCTGCCGAACTGACTGTCGGCTCACGCAGGCTCAGAACGAGACGAACTCCGGCTGTGAACGGACCCCCGTAGGTTGTTGACCAACTTATCGAGGGTCAGTTCCCAGGCGGATTTTTTTATGTGGTCCGAAACCGCCGACACGTTTCGGCATCATGCTCGCGCGGACTTTCTCATTTCACCGAGACTTCGGCCGGCGTCTTGGCCGCCGGCATGCGATAGTCGTCGACGCGCCCGACCGGGGCCGGCGTCATCTCGCCCTGCTCGACAAGCAGATCGCGCGGCGATTTCGTCAGCGTCACAGGCGGCGGCCTTGCGCCGAGAAGCTCGGTGCCGCCGTCGAGATTGGGATCGGAGAGACTGATCGGCACGGTGTGTTCGACCGGATTGGTGGGAAGGCCGAGGCCGGGCAGGGCACTTTCGTCCAGCCGCACCAGATCCGGGCTTGCCTGGGTGCCGAGAATGCGGCGGGCCGGCTTTTCCACATAGAAGGCAAGTTTGCGGCGGCCGGCCTGCGTGAGATTGATGCCGTCGGAGGTGCGCAGGCGCACCTGCTGGCCGTTCACATCCGAACCGGTGACGATGAAGTTGCTGTTCTCGTCGACGAAGCCATCCCAGATATCGACGAATTCGCCGCCGATGCTTTCCACCTGGTTGCGATAGAGCTGGTTCATCTGGACGGCGTCAGCCGTCATCTGATCGGATTCGAAGGCGGGAAGTCCGACCCAAAGCAGCGGGATCTTGCGGTCGGTGACTTCTTTACCGAAGGAAAGAACGCGGCGGCGGTATTCGGCAAACCAGCCGTCGGTGCGGAATTTTTCCTTGGCAGTGTCGGTCACCATCTGCTGGCGGTCGTTGGCGCCGATCATGACGACGACCATGGCTGGCTTCAGCTCGTCGATCATCTTCGGCAGCTGTTCCGGCCAGTCATAATAATCGTCGCGGACAAGGCCTGAGGAGACGTTGCCGCGGGCTTCGACGACGACGCCGGGCGAAGTCTCGAAGGCGGCGGTGAGACCGTCGCCGAGGCCGCTGGCGAGGAAATCGCCGACGATCAGGACCTTCTTGGCGTCGCCAAGCTTCTGCACGACCGGCTCTTCCTGCACTGGCGGCCGCACCGGCGGCGCGGTGCGGGCATTGATCACCGCCTTCTGCGCCGGCGGGCGCTTGCGCTGCTGGCGTCGCGGCTGCTGGGCATCAGGGGCCTGCGGACCGTCATCGAGATAGCGCCGGCCAAGGAAGAAATCGAGGATCGACCGGCGCTCGTAGCGCTGCTCCTGGGCCTCGGCGACATGCACCGGCGCAAACGCGCCGACGCACAGCGCAGCCGCCGTCAAGGCGAGCACCGGCCAACGGATTTTAGGGGTCCGATCAGTTTTCTTCATCATGGGCAGTTCCGCATCTGCCGGCATCTTGCACGCGGGGTAGGTCAGCGTCCACTCCCGCTCATAATTTAGGTCACGGTTCTGTGGCTTCCAATCAGGGCTTGCTTTTCGGCATTCCTATCGGCGAAGTGCGTTCAGGAGCGGCAGCGAAGGCTCGCCGTCCGGCTGCATGCCGATGCGCTCCTGCACCGCCGATATCGCCGCCTTCGAACCCGAGCCGAAATTGCCGTCGACCTCGCCATTGTAATAGCCGAGGGTCTTGAGGCGGGTCTGCAGCTCGAATTTCTCGGTGATATCAAGGGCGCCGTCCGGGCGCGGCCAGCGCTGCTGCATGCCGCCGTAACCGGCGATCTGATCGGCCAGCAGGCCGACGGCAAGCGCGTAGCTGTCCGAGGCATTGTAGTTCTTGATGGTGAAAAAGTTGGCGGTCATCAGGAAGCCCGGGCCGTTTGGTCCGGCCGGCATCTTCAGCACGGCCTTGGTGCCGCCTTCGCGGAAGGCCTTGCCGTTTGGGCGTTTCAGGCCGAGTTCCGCCCATTGGGCGAGCGTATGGGTCTTGCCGGCCTGCTTGGCGGCGGCCGCGGGAACGACGACCTCGTAGCCCCAGGTCTTGCCGGTATCCCAGCCGTTCTTCATCAGGAGATTGGCCGAGGTCGCCAGCGCATCCGGCACCGAATTCCAGATGTCGCGATGGCCGTTGCCGTCGGCGTCGACGGCGTAAAGCAGGTAGCTTGTCGGGATGAACTGCGTGTGGCCCATGGCGCCCGCCCAGGAGCCGGTCATCTCGCGTGCCGGCACGTCGCCGTTCTGCAGGATCTTCAGCGCGGCAACCAGCTGCTTCTTGGCGAATTTGGCGCGGCTCGGATCGGCATAGGCCAACGTCGCCAGCGCGCGCGGCACGTAGTGCAGCCGGTCGTCCTTGTCGAGGATCGCTCCGTAATTGGATTCCATCGACCATATGGCGAGCAGAATGGCCTTGTCGACGCCGAAGCGCTGCTCGATCGCGTTGAGCGTGCGAGCATGCTTGGCGGCCATCTCGCGGCCGATCTTGACCGTGTAGGGATTGACGCGCGAATCGATGTAATCCCAGATCTTCGAGGTGAATTCCGGCTGATAGGCGGCTTTTTCGAGCACCGTCGGGTCGGGCTCGCTCACCCCGGAAAAGGCCTTTTGGTAGGTTGCCTTACTGATGCCACTCTGTGCGGCTGTTTGGTAAAAATCCGCGATCCATTTCTGGAACCGGGAATCGGCTTTCGCGCTGTCGGGGACCAGGCCTACCTGGGCGGCGACAACGAGGGCGAGAGCAAGACCACGAAGGGAGTTTTTGTGATTCTGGATCATCGACTGTCGTATCCGTCATCTTCAGTTTTCGGTGCAGCAGAGGCGTCATGTCCGCCCAGACCCGAGACTACAGGAACGGAGTCAACAAATTCTTTACCATGGCGGTGCGCTCCGGTCACCATTGCAAAACAGTAGCAATTCTATACTAGGTAGAACCAAAAGGCTCTTTTTCCAAAGCGATATGGCGAAGCAGGAGGCCGGTGTGGCTCAGCACAACAAAGTTCGTAAAGCAGTATTTCCCGTGGCCGGGTTGGGGACGCGATTCCTCCCGGCGACAAAGGCTGTTCCGAAGGAAATGTTGACCGTCGTCGACAAGCCAATCATTCAATATGTCGTCGATGAGGCGATCGAAGCCGGGATCGAACATCTGGTTTTCGTCACCGGGCGTAACAAGCACGTCATCGAAGATTATTTCGACATTCATTTCGAGCTTGAGCAGACGCTCAAGGAGCGCGCCAAGAAGGCGGAAATTACTCTCCTGCAGCAGCAATTGCCGAAGGCCGGCACGGTGAGCTTCACCCGCCAGCAGGAGCCGCTCGGCCTCGGTCATGCGGTCTGGTGCGCCCGCGAAATCGTCGGCGACGAACCTTTCGCACTGCTGCTTCCCGACATGATCATGAAGGGCGACAAGGGCTGCATGAAGGGAATGATCGACCTCTACGGGCAGAGCGGCGGCAATATCATCGCCGTCGAGGAATGCGCACCCGACCAGGCACATAAATACGGCATCGTCGGCGTCGGCGAAGCGATCGGCGAGGGCTTCCGAATCACCGGCATGGTGGAAAAACCCGCCAAGGGAACGGCGCCTTCCAACTTCTTCATCAACGGCCGCTACATCCTGCAGCCGGAGATTTTCCGGATCCTCGAAACCCAGGAGCGCGGCGCCGGCAATGAGATCCAGCTGACCGACGGCATGCTGAAGCTGCTGAAGGAACAGGATTTTGCCGGTTACCACTTCCGCGGCACGACCTACGACTGCGGCGCCAAGGATGGCTTCATCCTGGCAAATGTCGCCTACGCCCTCGAACGCGCCGATATCCGCCCGACCGTCGAAGGCGGCTTCAAGGAATTGCTGGCCGGCCTGAGGTAAGGTTCTCATCAGCGCAGACATGACAGGGCGCCGCGCATCCGGACCGGATGTGCGGCGTTTAAGCATGTCGCGCAAAAGTGTGCGCGGTTTTGCGGCAACGACATGCGTGAAAGAAAGAGCTAAAGCGCAAGCAGCGAATCTGAAAGATCGCGATGCGCTTTAGCGTTTCAGCTTGAGGCCGAGGCCTGCGCGCCATTGCTGCGAATCGGATCCTTCCTTGCGCGTCGTCAGTTCGTAGCCGAGCGTGCTGGTCAGGTCGAGATAGCGATTGATGTTCCAGGTGAGGCCGGTCGCCGCGCTATAGACGAGCTCGTCGTTGATGGTGCTGTCGGTGGGATAATCGCGCCAAACCACGCCACCGATCATCGTGCCGACCAGATTGTCGCGCAGCTGATGCGTGACCGTCGTCGTCAGCGCGTGCGAGACGTAACCGCTCTCGCCGGCCGTGGTCGTCGGCTGGATGCTCGTCTGCAGGTCGAGATTGACGTCGGTGCCGCGGATCGGCGACCAGAGCAGGCTCGCATCGAGCGTGGCCGTGTCGATCGACGAGAGCCTGTTATCTTCGAAATCCGCCCTCTCGTAACCAACGCCGACCTCCCCCTTCAGCTTTTCGCCGAGATCGACCTCGACGCCGGCCTTGGCGCCGTAGCTATGGCCCGAACGCTCATAGCCGGCGGAATCGCGCGTCTCGTCATAAAGCGTCCGGCCGATCGTCGCCTCGATGAAGGGGATGAGTGCGGGCGACAGCTCGTAGCCGACGCGGCCGCGCAACGTGCCCGTCGTCTGATTGCGGTCGCTGAGCGCGACGGTCGCGCCGCTGGCCAGCGTGGCGTCGGAATAGATCGAACGGGTCAGCGCCAGCGCCGTCGTGCCGCGCAGGATGCCGAAATCGCGTTGGACGGAGGCCCCGGCCGAAAACTCCTGCACATCGGATTGCTGCGTCGCATTGGCGATCGCGTCGGGATCGTCCGTATCTTCGCGGTAGAAATTATACCCGGCGGTGAGGTGCGTGACCGTATCCCGGGGAAGATCCAGCCTGAGATCGCCGTTGATCTTGAAGGAAGGCTGCTCCTCGCCTTCGCCGCTGATATTCCTCTGCCAGGCGCCTTCCGAGGTGACGCTCAGCTGGTGGCGGCCCCAGTCGGAGGTCAGCGTCGCGGCCGCATCGGTTTCGAGGAAGGCGCGCCGCTGCCTGGTGTTGCCGTCCTTGGTGGTCTCGGTGTTGATGCTCTGGGTGACGCTCGGACGGAGCACGAAAGTGCCGAGCGGAATGCCCGGCGTTTCCGCCGTCGACGCACTTTCGGCAGCCCGGCGGCGCGGCGTTTCGTCGACCGGTGCTTCGCGGGTGTTCAGCCGGCGGATGTCCTCGTCGAGGATGGAGCCGGTGATATCGTCGCCGGATTGCGCATCCGGTATGGCGGGCCTCTGCGAAGCGTCATCCGCGTTCGCGGTCGTGCCGTTCGCCGCGGGAATGGCGCCGTCGTCGCTCTCGTCAGCGGCGGATGCGGCGTTGTAGGTGGAGCGATTGTCCTGAGAGGCCGCGGAGCTGCCGCTTGCCAGCTGTTGTGAGGCGGATTGTGCAAAGGCTACCTGGCCAAGCAGCAGACTGCCGAACGCAGCAAAAGAGACGGCACGGCTCATGGCGCGGAGCGGCGTCACACTGCTCGTCTGATCTGGCTGGCCCATGCAATTCGCGCCTGACATGCTTTCGGTTCTTACCCAAAGGTAAAGCCTCGTGGTTAATCAATCGTTGTCGTCGGCGGGCGCCGTTCACAATTCGGAAAGAGGCCGGGGTGGACTTGGAAAGTGAAAAGGTCTAACGCAAGTCCATGAACAGAAGAGCGATAAAACTGGTCGAAAACGGCGTGCTCGAATCAGCAAAACGCACGATTGAAATCGAAAAACGCGGTCTCGAAGCGCTCGAACAGGCCTTGGACAATGGATTGGCCGGCCCGTTCACCCGCGCGATCGAAGTCATTGGCGATATCTCCGGCCGGGTGATCGTCACCGGCGTCGGCAAGAGTGGCCATATCGGCGCCAAGCTGGCGGCGACCTTTGCGTCGACCGGGACGCCTGCCTTCTTCGTGCATGCGGCCGAAGCCAATCACGGCGATCTCGGCATGATCGCGCGCGACGACGTCGTGCTGGCGATTTCCAAAGGCGGCGAGAGCGCCGAGCTCAAGAGCATTATTTCCTTCACGCGGCGCTTTTCCATTCCGCTGATCGCGCTCACCTGCGGCGAACGCTCCTCGCTTGCGACCGCTGCCGATATCGTGCTTCTGGTGCCGAACGAACAGGAAGCCTGCCCCAATGGGCTGGCGCCGACGACCTCGACGCTGATGCAGCTTGCGCTTGGCGACGCCTTGGCAGTGGCGCTTTTGGAGGCGCGCGGCTTTACCGCCACGGATTTCCACGTCTTCCATCCCGGCGGCAAGCTCGGCGCCAGCCTGACACATGTCGCCGACATCATGCATACCGGCGAGCGGTTGCCGCTCGTTGCCAAGGGCACGCCAATGCCGGAAGCGATCACCGTGCTGTCGCGCAAGCATTTCGGCTGCGTCGGCGTGCTCGACGAGGAGGGACGGCTCTGCGGCATCGTCACCGAAGGCGATATGGCGCGCAACCTGACCCGCAATCTCGCCGAGCTTGCCGTCGACGACATCATGACGAAGACGCCGAAGACGGTGAAGCCGACGATTCTGGCGACCGCTGCTCTCGCGCTGCTCAATCAGCACAGCATCGGCGCGCTGATCGTCGTCGACGATGACAGCCGCCCGGTCGGGCTGGTGCATTTCCATGACCTGCTGCGAATCGGCGTCGCCTGATCAGCATTGTTTGATTAGATGGGTTCGACCGTGAGGTCGCGGCCGTTGCTCGCCACGACCTTGACCTGCGTCCCTACGGGCAGATCGGGCCCCATCACCTGCCACAGCGTATCATCGAGACGGATGCGGCCGCGGCCTTCACGGATCGGCTCGTGCAGCGTCGCGGTACGGCCGACGAGGCTCGCGCCGCGCTGATTGAGGAAGGGCTCGTCGGTGGCGGCATTGCGCAGCATCAGCCGACGGCCGGCAAAGGTCGTGGCAACGGCGAGCAAGGCAAAAAGGATCGCCTGCAGCTCCCAGACCCAGAACGCGCTGTCCCAGAACAGCAGCGACAGCGCACCGACGATCAAGGCGGCGAGGCCGATCCACACCAGGAAGAAGCCGGGCACGATCATTTCCGCGGCGAGCAGAACCAGGCCAACAACCCACCAGCTCCACGGACCGAGTTCGGCGATGATCTTCGCCAGCATGGCTCAGCGCTCCGAATCGGGGTTGAAGGGGTTGGGGGTCGGCGGATTGATCGGCGGCGTCGAGCGGACCGGCGCGGGGCGCGGACGCGGCGGCGCAGGCGGCGGATTGCCGGGGTCGCCGAAGACCTCGCGGGCAATGGCGCCGATACCGCCGAGGGAGCTGAGGATAGACGAGGCTTCCATCGGCATCAGCACGATCTTGGAGTTGGGCGCCGAGCCGACCGAGGCGAGCGCCTCGGTGTATTTCTGCGCGACGAAATAGTTGATCGCCTGGACGTCGCCGGCGGCAATCGCCTCGGAGACCATCCGCGTCGCCTTGGCTTCGGCCTCGGCCAGGCGCTCGCGGGCTTCGGCGTTGCGGAAGGCGGCTTCGCGCTGGCCCTCGGCCTGCAGGATGGCGGATTGCTTGGCGCCCTCGGCTCTCAGAATCTGCGCGTTGCGCGAGCCTTCGGCTTCCAGCACCTGGGCGCGCTTCTCGCGCTCGGCCTTCATCTGGCGGGCCATGGCGTCGACGAGGTCGCGCGGCGGCTGGATATCCTTGATTTCGACGCGGGTGACCTTGATGCCCCAGGGCTGCACGGCCTCGTCGACGACGCGCAGCAGCCGGTCGTTGATCGCATCGCGGTTGGAAAGCAGTTCGTCGAGATCCATCGAGCCCATGACCGAGCGGATGTTGGTCATGGTGAGATTGAGGATGGCGTTTTCGAGGTTGGCAACCTGATAGGCGGACTGAGCCGCGTTCAACACCTGATAAAAGGCGACGGCATCGGCCGAAACCGAGGCGTTATCCTTGGTGATCACCTCCTGGGTCGGCACGTTCAGCACCTGCTCCATCACGTTCAACCGAGCGCCGACGCGCTCGATGAAGGGGGTGATGAGGTTGAGGCCGGGCTCCAGCGTGCGGGTATAACGGCCAAAGCGCTCGATCGTATAGCGGTAGCCCTGCGGCACCGTCTTGATCCCGGCGAAGAGGACCAGGATGACGAAGATGACCAGCACGATCACGACGATATCGAAACCGCCCAACAGCATGAAAAAACCCTCCCATCGGCGCATGCGCCCACACACTGATGTGGGGTTAGCATGTTCTTTGCGAGGAAGAAATGCCACACGGATGCCACACTTCCACCTTCACGTGAAAAGCAGCTTTCCTCTCGCCAAGATCCGTGGGCTGCCGCCGGTTATCCCTTTTTCTCAGGCCCAGCCCTGCAATTCGCGGCGGACGACCTTTTCCAGCACCTTCATGCCGTCTTCACTGTCGTTGAGGCAGGGAATATGCGCGAACTTCTCGCCGCCATTCTCGTGGAAGGAATGGGCGGCCTGCTCGGCGATTTCTTCGAGCGTTTCCAGACAGTCGGAAACGAAGCCGGGATTGATGACGGCGATGCGCTTGAGGCCGTCGCTGGCGAGTTTCTCCACCGTCTTGTCGGTATAGGGCTGCAGCCATTCCTCCGGCCCGAAGCGGGACTGGAAGGTCACCATGAAGTTTTCCTGGGTGAGGCCCAGGCGCTCGCGCAGCAGCCGGCCGGTCTTCTGGCACTGACAGTAATAGGGATCACCCTGCTTGAAATAGGACATCGGAATGCCGTGGAACGAGGCGATCAGCATCTCCGGCTTCCAGTCGAGTGTCGAAAGATGCCGTTCGACGGATTGGGCGAGCGCCTCGATATAGGTCTCGTCGTCGTGATAATCGGGCACGGTACGCAGCGCTGGCTGCCAGCGCATCGAGAGCAGTTTCTGGAACGCCTTGTCGTTGACGGTGGCAGTCGTCGCAGCCGCATATTGCGGATAAAGCGGGAAGAGCACGATACGGTCGCAGCCCTCCTGCTTCAGCGCGTCGATGCGCGAGGCGATCGACGGCGTGCCATAGCGCATCGCCCAGTCGACCTTGACGTTATCGAGATCCTTCAGCCGCCCGGCCATCAGTTCCGACTGATTGCGCGTATAGGTACGGAGAAAACTTTCGTTCCTCTCCTTGTTCCAGATCAGCTCGTAGGCTTTGCCGACCTTCTGCGGGCGCCTGTTGAGCACGATGCCGAACAGGATCGGATACCACTTCCAGCGCGACCATTCGATGACGCGGCGATCGGTCAGGAACTCCCTGAGATAGCGGCGCATCGAGATGTAGTCGGTTCCGTCGGGCGTGCCGAGATTGACCAGCAGGACGCCGATCTTGCCTGACTTGACGGCCGGATGATCCGCCGGACGGAGTGAAATATCTGCTGTCATTCTGGCCCCAACACTCGTTGTCTCGTTGGCTCATACGCAGCCTTGAGATCATGGTTCACCCTATAGAAAGAAAAGCCGGCCCGGGAAACCCCGGGCCGGCCGATGGCGTCGAGACAAATCGTCTTACTTGGCGGGAACCTGGATCTCCTTGCCGACCATCAGGTGACGCGGGTCCGGCTTGCCGTTGGCTTCCGAAAGCTTCCGCCACAGCGTGCCGTCGCCATAGAAGGTCACGGCGAGATCCCAGAAGGTGTCGCCCGCGGCGATCACATGGGTCGAGGGCGTCATTGCCGCAGGCGCGGAGGCTGCCGGCGCCGGCGTCGGTTCCGGGGCGGGCGCGGGTGCGGCCGGTGCGGCCGGAGCAGGCTCGGTGGCCGGAGCGGGTGCTGCCGGCGCTGCAGGAGCAGGGGCGGGCTCGGCGGTTGGTGCCGGCGCTGCCGGAGCCGCAGGGGCGGGGGCAGGTTGGGTGGTTGGTGCCGGCGCCTGCGCCACCGTCGCGCCGATTTCCGTCACGCGGCCATCGGTATAGGGCTTGTAAGGCGAATGCGCAGCCAGATACTCGGCGGTTACGTCGGCGAGATCCGGGCCGTAATCATAGGCATTCTTGCCTTCCTTGAAGATCGAATAGCCGTCGCCGCCGGCCCGCATGAAGTTGTTGGTGGCGAGCTTGTAGGTCTTGGCCTGGTCGATCGGAGCGAAACTGTCGCCGTCCTTCACCTGGACATCGCTGACGCGGCTGCCGACAGGCTTGGACTGGTCGAACGAGAATTTCAGGCCGGCGACCTGCGGAAAGCGGCCGGCGCCCTGATCGATCTGGCTGACGCCGTTTTCGAGCGCCTTGACGACGTCTGCGCCGGTGGCCTCGAAAGTGGCGAGCGTGTTCTGGAAGGGCAGCACGGTGATGACCTCGCCCTGGGTGACATCGCCGCCGTCGATCGAAGCACGCAGGCCGCCGCCGTTCTGAACGGCGATGGTGACGCCCTGGTTCTTTGTGCGGTCAAGCATGGCGTCGGCCACCAGATTGCCCATCGAGCATTCCTTGACGCGGCAGACTTTGCGATCGCCCTCGATCGGAGCTTCGGAGGCGCCGATCACCTTCTTGCGCAATTCCTCGATCGGCTTTGCGAGTTCGGCGACGCGGGTGACGACGGCCGGATCGGGCGTGAAGGACGAGTCGATCAAGATCGGGTCGCCCTTGGCATCCTTGACGATGCCGCTATCGTCGAAGTTGACGACGATATCACCGAGATATTTGCTGTAGGAGGCCGCCTGGACGACCGGCACCTTGTAGCCGCCGGGATTGTCGACCATCGTCGGATATGGGCCTTCAGCCTTCGGATCGGTGTTGGACAGCAGGCTGTGGGAATGGCCGCCGACGACGACATCGACATCCGGAATCTTGGCGATGACGGCGAGGTCGCGGGGATAACCGACATGGGTGAGCGCAATGATCTTGTTGACGCCCTGGCCCTTCAGCTCCTGAACCGCTGAAGTGATGGACTGGACGTCATCGGCGATGGTGACGTTCGGGCCGGGAGAGGACAATTCGGGCGTATCATTGGTGACGGCGCCGACGATGCCGATCTTCTGGCCGCCGACATCGAGCACCAGCGACGGCTTGACGCGGTCGCCGAGCTTGGAGGCAGCCGTCGCCTTGACGTTCGCCGTCACGACGGGGAATTGCACCTTGTCGAGGAAGGTCGCGAGACCATCCTCGCTGTCGTCGAATTCATGGTTGCCGACGGTCATGGCGTCGAACTTCATCAGGTTCAGGAATTCGGCTTCGGCCGCGCCCTTGTAGGTGGTGTAGAACAGCGAGCCCTGGAAATTGTCGCCGGCATTCAGCAGAAGGACATTCTTGCCCGATAGCGCCTGGCGGCGCTGGTCGATCGCGGTCTTCAGGCGGGCGGCACCGCCGAAGCATTCCTTCTTGCCTTCCTCCTCGGCCGAGCAGGTGGAATCGAACTTGTTGATCGATTCGATGCGGGAATGGAAATCGTTGATATGAAGAATATTAAGTTCGTAATCCGCAAAGGCGGCGCCCGCGCTCAGCGCCAGCATGGACGCGGTCAAAAGACCGAAGCTGAAAGACTTCGTCATCCCTGTTCTCCTGATTGAGGCGAAAGATCCCCCTCGCCGATCCCTTCCATAGTCCGCCGGGGCGGTACCCGGCATGCCGATGTTCCATGACACGGCATATGACTGCAAGGGAAAGCTGGGCCAGACGGCATTCTTTCCAAGAGGGGCGGGACAAAAAAGCCGACTGCTACCCCCGGCATTCGCCGCCGGCGTCGTTTCGGTGCAGTTCGTGCACAGCCTCGGCAATATTCGGAACCGCAGAGAGCGCTATGATCAGGCAGAGTGGGGAAAGGAGGCGATGAAAGCGCCGCCCGGCGCGATAGACAAGGAGCGCGCCGACGCCATAGATCAGCACGACCGGCAGGGCGAAGATCAACACCTGCAGCGGTCCGTCGCAATCGGGAGCATCGATGCCCTGGGCACGATAGACGTTGGCCGGCAAAACGACGGCCAACGCGGCAAGCGGCATTGCGAGCAGCAGGATCAGGTAACCGGCGACGGCCCGCATGGTGCTTTCGGCCTATCGCCTCACTTTCAGCCGCGGCGGGAAAGGGTGAACTGGGCGCCGGAATCCGAGGTGCAATTGAGCTGGCTCGGATTGACGAGGGCGCAATTGACCTTGGATTGGGTCTTGCGCACCAGCGAGGTCATATTGATCTCCACCAGCGTCGGCGAGGTATTGATGTAGGTGCCCGAGGCGAGAAGCTGGTTGCTGTCGGTGGTGCGGGTCGTGAAAGTCCCGCCCTGGAAGGTGGAAACGATGCCGTTCGGATCGCTCCAATTGCCTTCGACGCCGGTGGCGGGGGGCGTGGCCGCAATCGGCATGGGGCGCGGCTCCGATGAAACGCAGGCGGCAAGAGCGGCCGCGGCACCGACAAGAACGAGACCAGTTCTGATTTTCATAAGGCTTCTCCCGGCGATTCGGCGTGGCGGTCACCCGCCAAGTTCGGGCAAAACATGGCGGGTGACCGCCATGATGGCAAGGCTTGGCGCGGCGGGGGCGCCATTTATACAGCCAGCGTTACAAAAATGCCCGCCTTGCGGCGGGCATCATCGAGCGTGTGCGAGCACTCTCAGCGAACGAGAATGTTGCGGAACTGCCACGGATCCTTGGTGTCGATGTCCTCTGGGAAGAGGCCCGGACGGCCGTCGAGCGGGGTCCAGTCGGTGTAATGACCTTCGACCGGGCCGAGATAGGGCATCTGCACTTCGAGGCAGCGCTTGTAGTCGATCTCGTCGGCTTCGACGATGCCGGCCGTCGGGTGTTCCAGCGCCCAGACCATGCCGGCGAGAACGGCTGATGTGACCTGCAGGCCGGTGGCGTTCTGGTAGGGCGCGATGCGGCGGGTTTCTTCGAGCGACAGTCGTGAGCCATACCAGTAGGCGTTCTTCTCATGGCCGTAGAGCAGGACGCCGAGTTCGTCGATGCCGTCCTCCAATTCGTCCTCGTCGAGAACGTGATGGACCGGCTGCGACGTACCACCATTGCCGAACATCTCGTGCAGGGAGAGCACGGCGTCATTGGCCGGATGGTAGGCGTAGTGGCAGGTCGGGCGGAAGGTCACTTCGCCGTCCTTGTCGCGGACCGTGAAATAATCGGCGATCGAGATCGACTCGTTATGGGTGACGAGGAAGCCATATTGCGGACCGGGCGTCGGGCACCAGGTGCGCACGCGGGTGTTGGCGCCCGGCTGCTCCAGGTAGATCGCCGCCTTGTTGCCCTTCTTGTGCTTCTTGGCGTTCTTCGGCATCCATTCTTCATGCGTGCCCCAGCCGAGTTCGGCCGGCTGCATGCCTTCGGAGATGAAGCCTTCGACGGACCAGGTGTTCCAGAAGACGTTGAGCGGCTTCGGATGCTTGGTGCGCTGGGTGTCGCGCTCGGCAATGTGGATGCCCTTGACGCCGAGCTTCTTCATCAGCTTGGCCCAGCCTTCGCGATCGTGCTGGTCCGGCTCCTCGAACTTGACGCCGATGTCATTGGCGAGGTTGACCAGCGCCTGCTTGACGAACCAGGAGACCATGCCGGGATTGGCGCCGCAGGTGGAGACGGCGGTGGCGCCGCCCGGGTTCTTCGCCTTTTCCTTGCGCACGGTTTCGCGCAGCGCGTAGTTGGTGCGGTCGGCGTTGCTCATGCTCTTGTCGAAATAGAAGCCGAGCCAGGGCTCGACGACCGTATCGATATAGAGAACGTCGAGCTTGCGGCAGAGCTTGATGATGTCGAGCGAGGAGGTGTCGACCGAGAGGTTGACGCAGAAGCCCTGGCCTTCACCTTCCGTCAGGAGCGGTTTCAGCAGCTCCTTGTAATTGTCCTTGGTGACAAATTCCTTGATGTGGCGGACGCCGTGCTTCTTCAGAATCTCCATGTCGGAGGGTTCTTCACGCGGGTCGATGACGACCATCCGGCTCTTGTCGAATTTGAAGTGGCGCTCGATCAGCGGCAGGGTGCCGCGGCCGATGGAGCCAAAGCCGATCATCACGATCGGACCGGTAATTTCGGCATATACCGGATGGTTCTTTTCCGTCATTCTTTTCTCCTGTGGAAGGGGACGAAGGCGATCAGCCTGAAGAATTCTTTTGAAATTGCCGCAGAAATTGCGAGGTGACCGGCTCTAACCACAAAACGGCGTCACAATAAAGAGCGTTGAGGGGGAAAGGTCAAATATCGGGCGGGCGGGCCGGCAAGGGGCGACGGGAACTCCGCCCCGCTCCGTAAAATCAGCGTTTCAGGATTTCCAACCCTTCGGCCGTCGTCGTCACGGCGAGCTCGGTAATGTCGTATGCGGCAACACCATGGATGGTGAAGGGATCGGCGGCGACATAGGCCTCGATAGCGGCGCGGTCGCCGATGGCGAGGACTACGCCGCCGGTGCGCGGTATCTTGCGGCCGGAGGCGAGGAACCAGCCCTTGGCATAACCCTCTTTCACCCAGGCCATGTGCGGCTCCATGTACCTGTCGGCTTCGTCATTGGACTTGAGATAGGTGAGGGAGAGAATGAACATGGTCAGCTCCTGACAAGATTGGCGCGGATCAGGCCGCGCAGCGAGTTGCCGATATAAAGCGTGCCGGCATCGAGATCGGCAAGTGTGAGGCGGCCGACACGCGCCTTGCGCGCGCAAATGAGCTCGGTGCGCAGCACGCCCGCAAGCAGGCCGCAGGAGATCGGCGGAGTGCGCAGTGTGCCGGTCCCGTCATCCAGGAAGACGGAGGTGATGGTGCCCTCGCAGACCTCGCCGCGCTCGTTCAGCAGGATGACTTCATCGGCCTCATCGGGCGCATATTCGGCGCGCGCCGTCTCGTAGACGGCGCGGCGCGTGGTCTTGTGGCGCAGCAGCCTGTCGGTGGAATCGAGGCGGGTCTCGGCGATGCGCACCGTCCAGGCCGTCTCCGGCGCCAGCGGCACGAAAGCCGCGCTCGTTACCTCGATGCGGCCCTGCGCGTCGAAGGTCAGGCGGATGCGCAGCGGACCGGCAGCGCCTGCAACGGCGCCCTCGAGCTTGGCGGCCGCCTCGATCGGCTGTGGGAAGCCGAGGCGACGGGCGGAGCGGGAAAGCCGGGCGAGATGCAGCCGCAGGCGGATGAAGCCGTCGCCGGGCTGCCAGCGCAGCGTCTCGATCAGCGAAAAGTCGGTCATCGCGCGATCCATTGGTCGCCGACGGCGAAGCGGGCCTTGAGCAGGCACTCCTCGTATTCGGCCTCGGCGGTCGAATCGAAGACGATGCCGCCGCCGACATTGAAGACGGCCCTGCCGCGTTCAAAAAGCGTGATGGTGCGGATCGCGACGGAGAAACGCATGGCGCCGCTGGGCGAGATCATGCCGATCGCGCCGCAATAGGCATCGCGGGGAGCATCTTCGAGCGCGTGGAGGATTTCCATCGCCCGCATCTTTGGCGCCCCGGTGATCGAGCCGCAGGGAAAAAGGGCGGTGAAGATGTCGCGGATCGAAAGGCCGGGGCGCAGCCTCGCCTGCACATGGCTGACCATCTGGTGGACGGTCGGATAGGTCTCGACATCGAAGAGCTTCGGGACATCGAGCGTGCCGACCTCGGTGATGCGGGAGATGTCGTTGCGCAGCAGATCGACGATCATGCGGTTTTCGGCCTGCGTCTTGATATCGTTGCGCATGGCCTCGATGATTTCGGCATCCTCGGCGGCGGTGGCGCCGCGTTTGGCCGTGCCTTTCATCGGATGGGTCTCGATCCAGCCTTGCTCATCGGTACGGAAGAACAGTTCGGGCGAGCGCGACAGGATGACGGGGCCGCCGAGATCGACCAGCGCGCCATATTTGACCGGCTGGCGTTCGATCAGCGACCAGAAGGCGGCGCGAGGATCGCCATTCCAGCGGACCTCGACCGGCATGGTGAGGTTCGCCTGGTAGGCGTCGCCGAGCCTGAGATGCTCGTGAAGCCGGTCGAAGCGCTCTTTATATATAGGGAAATCCCAGGCGGCTTTCGGTTCGGTGAGGAATTCCTCGTTTTCGAGACGCTGTTTGGGCTGGGCAAGCGGATGTGTGTCCGGTTGCGGCGCGTCGAAGACGCCGAAACAGAGGAGCGGCGTCTTGCGATTTTCGCCGACGAAGGAAGCAAGTTTTTCCTCGAAGAGATACCCGGCCTCGTAGGCCATGTAACCGGCAAGCCATTTGCCTTCGGCCTTTGCTTCTTCCATGCGGGTGAGGCCGCTGAAGAATTCGGCGGGCGTTCGCGCGGCGATGATCTCTACAGGTTCGGCGAACAGCATCACCTGGCCTGATGTGTCGTCGCGGAAGAGAATATAGGGTTGATCGGCCACGCAACGCTTTCGGTTTGTTTTGCTCCCCATTGCTCAGATGCGATCGGGAGCCTCAAATATTTTCTCTCTTCTCCCCTCGGGGAGAAGATGCCCGAAGGGCAGATGAGGGGGTGGAGCGAAGCGACGTCCTCAGCGTCTGCGAAGGAGAGGTCCTGCCGTGTCGCCCCCTCATCCGCCTGCCGGCACCTTCTCCCCGAGGGGAGAAGGGACTCGCTCTCTTACGCCCTATCCAAAGCCTCCAACTCATCGATCAGCCCTTCGATCATCGACAGGCCCTGGCTCCAGAACGACGGATCGGTGGCGTCGAGGCCGAAAGGCTTCAGCAATTCGGAATGGTGCTTGGTGCCGCCGGCCTTCAGCAGTTCGAAATACTTCTCCTGGAAGCCCTTCTCGGCCTTCCGGTAGACGGCATAGAGCGAATTCACCAGGCAATCGCCGAAAGCATAGGCGTAGACATAGAAGGGCGAGTGGATGAAGTGGGGGATATAGGCCCAATAGGTCTCGTAGCCCTCGGAAATGCTGATCGCCGGCCCGAGGCTTTCGGACTGGACGGAGAGCCAGAGTTCGCCGATGTCGTCGGCGGTGAGTTCACCTGATTTGCGGGCGGTGTGCAGCTGGCGTTCGAACTCGTAGAAGGCGATCTGGCGCACGACCGTGTTGATCATGTCCTCGACCTTCTGGGCGAGCATCGCTTTGCGCTCGCGTTTGTCGGTGGTCTTTTCGAGAAGCGTGCGAAAGGTCAGCATCTCGCCGAAGACGGAGGCGGTTTCGGCAAGCGTCAGCGGCGTCTGGCACATCAGCGCCCCTTGCGCGCCGGCCAGAACCTGGTGCACGCCGTGGCCGAGTTCGTGGGCAAGCGTCATCACGTCGCGCGGCTTGCCCATATAGTTGACGAGCACATAGGGATGGGCAGAGGGAACCGTCGGATGGGCAAAGGCGCCGGGCGCCTTGCCGGGGCGAACCGGGGCATCGATCCATTGTTCGTCGAAGAAGCGCCTGGCGATATCGGCCATCTCGGGGGCGAAATTGCCATAGGCCGACAGCACCGTGTCCTTTGCCTCCGACCAGGAGATTACGGCGCTGGAGGTTTCCGGAAGCGGCGCGTTGCGGTCCCAGAAGTTCATCTGCTCCATGCCGAGCCATTTCGCCTTCATCTTGTAATAGCGGTGCGAAAGGCGGGGATAGGCTTCCCGGACGGCGGCGGCGAGCGCATCGACGACCTCGCGCTCGACACGGTTTGCGAGGTGCCTGGAGTCGGCAATGTCCTCGAAGCCACGCCAGCGGTCGGAGATATCCTTGTCCTTGGCAAGCGTGTTGGTGATCAGCGTGAAGATGCGGATATTGGCCTTGAAGGTTTCGGCGAGCGCCATGGCCGCCTTGCGGCGCACGTCCGGATCCTTTTCCTGCAACATGTTCAAGGCCACTTCGAGCGGCACCTTCTCGCCATCGATCTCGTAGCGGAGTTCCGCCATCGTTTCGTCGAACAGGCGATTGAAGGCGGAGGCCGATGTCATCGACTTTTCGAGGAAGAGCTGCTCCAGCCTGTCGTCGAGCTGATAGGGCTTGTCTTTCCTGAGGTCGATGAGCCAGGGGCGATAATGGCCGGCATCGGGGTCGTTGGCGATGCAGGCGTCGATGACCGCGTCGTCGATGCGGTTCAGTTCCAGCGCGAAGAACAGGAGATGGCCCGAGAATTCGGTGATCTTGGCCTGCACGTCGCCGTAGAGCTTGCCGTTGGTCGGGTTTGTCGTGTCGGAGAAATAGGTGAGGCCGGCAAAGGAGCCGAGGCGGCCCATGATGTCGTCAAGCGCCTCATATTCCTTCAGCGCCGCGCCGATGCCCTCGGTGCCGGTTTTCGTCGCGGCGTCGGCGAGTTTGCCCTTCCACCTTTCCTCGAAGGCGATCGCGGCCTTGCCGGCCTTTTCCATGTCGGCGACGAAGGCGGTTGACGTGGCGGAGGGATAGAGATCCTGCAGCTTCCAGACCGGCAGATCACCGAGCGCCGGATCGGCGGGCCCAGCCGGCGCTGCAGGCGACAAGCGAAGGCTGGCGTGCGGGAGCTTGATTTTCATGGACGCAATTCCTCTCCACTTTAAAACAGGTCTGTTTGAATAAGCGTGAGAAGGCCCCGCATCAAGGGCCTTTCGCCCCATCAAAGGCCTCGCTTCGGCACGAAAATCGGTCGTTGCAATCGTTAAAATGCAATTATTTCTCAAAACTGGATGTTCAAGCCTTTCTGTCAGAGTGCCCTCCATGGTTTCGCATGAAGTGAGGCGACAATGACCGGTTACAATGAGCTCAAGGGAGCAGGGCAAATCCTCGTGGTCGAAGACGACCCGGTGCAGCGCCGCCTGCTCAAGAACGCAATCGAGCGTCACGGCCATGTCGTGCACCAGGCGGAAAACGGCCGGATCGGCCTGGAAATGGTCAAGCGCGACAGCGGCCTTTTCAACGTCATCGTGCTCGACCTGATGATGCCCGAGATGACCGGTCTCGAATTCCTCGACGCGCTTCACGAATTCGGCACGCAGATCCCCGTGATCGTGCAGACAGGCCAGGGCGGCATCGAAACCGTGGTGCAGGCGATGCGCGCCGGCGCCTTCGATTTCGTCGTCAAGCCGGTCTCGCCCGAACGCATCGCCACGTCGATCTCGAATGCGATGAAGCTCGACCAGCGCGAGGTGAAGGCGCGCGCCGGACGCCGGTCGCGCTCAGGCTCCGTCGGTTTCGACGACATCGTTTCGGCCAGCCCGGCAATGCTCCGCGTCATCGATCTTGCCCAGCGGGCGGCGCAATCCAACATTCCCGTCGTGCTCGAAGGCGAATCCGGTGTCGGCAAGGAGCTGGTGGCGCGCGCCATCCAGTCCGGCGGCGAACGCTCGAACAAGCCGTTCGTCACCGTCAATTGCGGGGCGATCCCGCACAATCTCGTCGAGAGCATCCTTTTCGGCCATGAAAAGGGCGCTTTCACCGGCGCGACCGAACGTCACATCGGCAAATTCATGGAAGCCGACGGCGGCACCATCTTCCTCGACGAAATCGGCGACCTGCCGCTCGAAGTACAGGTGAAGCTGCTGCGCGCCGTGCAGCAGGGCGAGATTGAGACCGTCGGTGCGCGCACCGCCCACAAGGTCAATGTCCGACTGATCTCGGCGACCAACAAGGATCTGATCGAGGAGGTCAAGAACGGCCATTTCCGCGAGGACCTCTACTATCGCCTCAACGTCTTCCCGATCACCATTCCGGCGCTGCGCAAACGCAAGGAAGATATTCCCCACCTGGTGCGCGTCTTTGCCGACCGCTTCTCCAGCGAGCAGAAGAACGGCCGCCGCATGACGGTGAATTCGGGCGCGCTGGCGCTTTTGACCGCCTATGACTGGCCGGGCAATATCCGCCAGCTCGAAAACGCGATCTTCCGCGCGGTCGTTCTGGCCGAGGGGCCGGAGCTGACCGAGGCGGACTTCCCGCAGATCGCCGCCCAGCTTCCGGAATATGAAGTGGTGGATCACCTGGCGCTCGTGGCCGACAATACCGGCCTCGACCCGGACGAGGCATATAGCGAGGACTACCGGGTTGCGACGCACGGGGAGGTTCACCACCACCACCGCCTGTCCGAGACCTCCGAAAATGCAATCGCCAGCGTCAACCCCTCAGGCGACGTGCGCAAGCTTGCCGATGTCGAGGAGGAACTCATCCGATTCGCGCTTAAATTCTATCGCGGACAGATGAGTCAAGTGGCACGCAAGCTTGGCATCGGGCGGTCCACACTTTATCGCAAGCTCAAAGATTACGGCATAGATCCCGATAATCCCCAGAAAGATGCGGCCTAAGCCCGCATTTGTTAAGACTCGGGCAACCACGATTTGTTACTGTTCATAAACCACTTGTTAGTGGCTCGTTCACTATGTAAAGAAAAGGTTGATCATGTGTGGCATTTTTGCCATCGTGTGACCGCATTTGACAGTCATCTGGGACAGTACGGGACATTGTCTGTCTGACGGGGATCGAGTTGCCGAATCTGAATGGGAATTCCAAGCCTTCGCGCTTGAGCTGGCGTTCTTTGTGCGCCGACATCTGCGGAAAGGCAGTGAGGACGGCGGCGGCCGCCCTTCTTGCGCTTGCGGTTTCCTCGCCGGTATTCGTCAGTACGCCTTCTCAGGCCGCGGGCGACACCCGCAGCCTCAAGCTCTATTTCATCCATACCGGCGAAAAAGCCGTCATTACCTACAAGCGTAACGGCAAGTTCGACCCCAAGGGTCTGGAGCAGCTGAACCGCTTCCTGCGCGACTGGCGCAAGAACCAGCCGACGAAGATGGATCCGCGCCTGTTCGACCTGATCTGGGAAGTCTATCGCCAGAGCGGTTCACGGGACTATATCAACGTCGTCTGCGGTTTCCGCTCGCCGGCGACCAACGAGATGCTGCGCGGCCGCTCGCGCAAATCCGGCGTTGCCGAAAAGAGCCAGCACATGCTCGGCAAGGCGATGGACTTCTTCATTCCCGACGTCAAGCTGGCGACGATTCGCGCCATCGGCATGAAGATGCAGGTCGGCGGCGTCGGCTTCTATCCGAAGTCCGGTTCGCCCTTCGTGCACATGGATGTCGGCGGTGTTCGCGCCTGGCCGCGCATGAGCCGCGACGAGCTTGTCCGGCTTTTCCCGAACGGCAATACCATCCATATTCCGGCCGACGGCAAGCCGCTGCCGGGCTACCAGCAGGCGATGGCCGACTACAAGCGCCGCGGCAACAGCACGCAGATCGAGATCGCCAGCGCTTCCGAATCGGCACCGAAGCACAAGACGCTGTTTGAGGCGCTCTTCGGCGGCGGCGCCGACGAGCAGGAAGACGATTCCGACGATTCGGCCCCGGTCGCCGTCGCCAAGGCGACGCCGCCGAAGGCCGAGCCTGCCCCTGCCGAGCCGCAGCAGACCGAGGTCGCCGATGTGAACGCGCCGGTGCCGCAGGTTCGTCCGGCATTCAGCAACCAGCCGGCCGGCAGCGAAGTGGCAAGCGCGCTGGTCGCGCCGCCTTCGGGTAATGCTGCGCAGCAGGCTCTGGCCGCCGCGCTCCCGGCCGATCAGGCCCAGCCGCAGCAATTCGCCGATCTCAGCGCCTACAGCATCCCGGTTCCCTCGCTTCTTGGCCAGCGCCGCGCGCCCGGCGATGCCGAAGTCGCGTCGACCGATCCTGCCATGCTGAGCGGAATGCCGGTTCCGACGCCGGTCGAACGTCCGGCCCTTGCCGAGAAGCTTCTCGCTGCCGCCAATGCCGATCCGGAAGCAGAGGCCGACGAGGCCGATCAGGACGGCGGACTGTCTCCTGCCCTTGCCGATGCGCTCGACCAGCAGAACAAGGGTGACGAAAACCTGGTCGCCGCGCATGCGCCCGAGATGACGGTGGAGCAGGCGATCAACGCGGCGATGCCGCAACAGGCGCCTGCCCAGAAACCGTCGCTTCAGCTCGCCGCATTGGCGCCAGCAACGAAGTCGGCAAGCTTCGGCGACGCCTTCGACGAACCGGCAGCCGAAAACGCCGTGGTGCCGGCTCTTCCCACCAAGGGTGGCCGCCCGACACAGAAGCAAGCCGCCGCCGCCGACGCCAGCCGCGCGACGGTGCGGACCGAGCCGAAGCTGACGCAGAAGATGATTTCGCAGTGGGCGCTGACCAATGCCCGTCTCGAAATGGCCTCCAAGCAGGTCAAGGCGCCGCGCTTCGTCAGCCAGACGATGCGCGCCCAGCCGACCGCCGTCTATGCCGAAGGCTTCAACGTCAAGACCGCTTCGGTCGACCCGGCCCGCTTCAGCGGCACGGCCGTCAACTTCATGGAGGTGCGCAAGTTCAATACGAACTGAGCGTGCCGATCATCGGAATATCGAAAAACCGCTGGAGCGATCCGGCGGTTTTTCTTTTGGTCGTTTCGATCGGACCGTGAATGTTCGGCCCGGCGCGTTCTCCGCAAAAGAAAAGCCGCCGGATCGCTCCAGCGGCTTGTCGACATCGGTAATGCCAGTCGGATCAGCCTTCCGGCGGGGACTCGATCATGCCGAGCGCGTGCAGATAGGTGTCGAGGATCGCTTCCTCTTCCATGCGCTCCTGCTCGTCCTTCTTGCGCAGCGCCACGACCTTCTTCAGGATCTTGGTGTCGAAGCCCATTCCCTTGGCTTCGCCGTAGACGTCCTTGATGTCGTCGGCGATGGTCTTCTTTTCTTCTTCCAGCCGTTCAATGCGCTCGATGAAAGCGCGAAGCTGGTCGCGGGCGACGCCATGAGCATCAGACATCGTGTTCTCCTGATTGGATGATCATTTTGGATGCCCGTGACTGCCGCGAAGCGGCGCGAGGGTCAAGCCTATTCGCTCGGTGACGGGCTATTTGTGCGGGTTGTTCAGTTCAAAAGCGGCCTTTTGCACAGGCGAGGCCTCGTTCTGGTGGAGATTTTTCCAGTCCTCGTAAGGCATGCCGTAGACCATTTCACGCGATTCGTCCTTGGTTACCGCGACACCCTCGGCCTCGGCCGCTTCGCGGTACCAGTTCGACAGGCAGTTGCGGCAGAAACCGGCGAGGTTCATCAAGTCGATGTTCTGCACGTCGCTGCGCTCACGAAGATGCGCGACAAGGCGGCGGAAGGCGGCGGCTTCGAATTCGGTCTGCTGTTCTTTACTGAGCGCGGTCATCTCGCTTTCCTTCCTTCAATAGGGACCGGTGCGCGACGGATGGACGTCGAAGTCGTGCAAGGCAGGATCGGCGTTCATCGCCGCAAAGATCGGCGCCAGGCGTTCGGCCCATGCAGCAATCCCGGTCTCGTCTGCGATCAGATCCTGGCGCACTTCGAGCAGGGCGTGCGGAATGCCGGTCATCATGCAGTGCCGGTACATGGTATCGCCCTTCAGGGCGCCGTCATAGGGCTCGTTGTCGCCAACCAAGAGATCGGGATCGGCGCGCAGCATGTCGAGCAGCGGGCCGACCGCGCGCCGGTCACTGTCCCAGAGGACTGCGGCATGCCAGGGACGAGGAATTCCTTTCCACGCCGGCGTGAAGGAATGCAGCGACAAGACCAGCGGCGCCCGGCCGGTGGCGTTCGCCACCTTGTCGATCGTGTCCGCCACGGCATTGTGATAGGGGCGATGGAAGGTCTCGATACGATACTCCCACTCCTGCGGTGTGATCGGATGGTTGCCCGAGATGACGGCGCCGTCGGAAATCTTCATGATCAGCGTCGGATCATCCTCGCCGCGGTTCGGATCGATCAGCAGGCGCGAGAAGCCGCCGAGCACCGCGGGCACGCCGAGTCTCGCCGAGAGCTGCCGCGTCAGGCCCTCGATGCCGATGTCATAGGCGATGTGGCGGGCAAAGGCCGCCTCGGGCAGGCCGAGCCGGCCGTATTGCGCGGGGAGGCGGTTCATCGCGTGATCGGCGAGGATCACCATCCCTTTGTCATGTTTTCCCGGTAGGCTTTCGAAGGATTGGAAGTCGTCCATGAAGGAATTGCCGTTCGTCATTGCGCAGTCGGGCGCAGTGATCGCATGGGGCTGCCGCCGGTTCAAGCGCGACAGGCGGCGGGAAGCGAAGATGAAGCCTGGATGCGCAGTTTGTGAAAGGAAATATAATCGATTAGCATCGCGTTGACTTTCGCATGACGGCGGCGCAAGAAGACACGGATACGAATAACCGTGGAGCTATTTGGGAGCCGTGTTGATTCAAGCCGCGCCAAGTTTCCTCACGCGGTCCGGACCGCTGGTCCGACTCGCTCTGTTCGCTCTTGCAGCTTTTATGCCGTTCTTCATCGCAGATGCCGCACGCGCCGATTTTCGCGTCTGCAACGGAACACAGAATCTCGTCGGCGTCGCGATCGGATACCGGGCCAAGGATGGCTGGGTGACGGAAGGCTGGTGGCAAGTGCCGGCAACCACCTGCGCCACGCTGATCGAGGGAGAACTGCAGTCGCGTTATTATTACCTCTACGCAGAGGACGCCGCCCGGGGAGGACGATGGACGGGTGACGTGCAGATGTGCGTGGCGGAAAACGAGTTCAAGATCTCGGGTGTGCAGGATTGTTATGCCCGCGGTTACCAGAAGATGGGTTTCAAGGAATACGACACGGGCCGCCAGGGCAGCTGGATGGTCCAACTCTCCGACACCCCAGGGACGCAAGAAAGCCAGAATTGATGAAGCGTAATCGCAAAATTAAAATCCTCGCCACCCTCGGGCCCGCCTCCTCCGAGGAATCGATGATCGAGAAGCTGCACCAGGCCGGTGCCGATGTCTTCCGCATCAATATGAGCCATGCGAGCCATGACCTGATGCGTACGCTCATCGAGCGTATCCGCTCGGTCGAAGCGCGCTCCGGCCGGCCGATCGGCATTCTGGCCGACCTGCAGGGGCCGAAACTGCGCGTCGGCAAGTTCGTCGACAGCAAAGTCGACCTGAAGCCCGGCCAGACATTCACGCTCGACAACAACGAGGCGCTTGGCGACCAGACCCGTGTCTATCTGCCGCACCCCGAAATCCTGGAATCGGTGCAGCCCGGCCATCGCCTGCTGATCGACGACGGCAAGCTCGCGCTGCGTGCGGAAAAGTGCGACGGCAAGAGCATCGTCACGACGGTTATTTCGGGCACGCGCATCTCCGACCGCAAGGGCGTCAGCCTTCCCGACACGCTGCTCGGCGTCGGTGCGCTGACGGATAAGGACCGCGCCGACCTCGACGCGGTGCTCGCCACCGACGATGTCGACTGGGTGGCGCTGTCCTTCGTCCAGCGTCCCGACGACCTTGCCGAAGTGCGCAAGATCGCCCGCGGCCGCGTCGGCCTGATGTCGAAGATCGAAAAGCCGCAGGCTCTCGAGCGCATCGAGGAAATCATCGAGCTTTCCGATGCCTTGATGGTTGCTCGCGGCGATCTCGGCGTCGAAATGCCGCTCGAATCGGTTCCCGGCATCCAGAAGCAGCTGATTCGCGCCTGCCGCCGTTCGGGCAAGCCGGTGGTCGTCGCCACGCAGATGCTGGAATCGATGATCTCGGCGCCGGTGCCGACGCGCGCCGAAGTCTCCGACGTCGCGACCGCCGTCTTCGAAGGTGCCGATGCCGTCATGCTCTCGGCCGAATCGGCCTCGGGCGACTATCCGGTCGAAGCCGTCTCGACCATGGCGTCGATTGCCACTGCCATCGAGCGCGAGCCGCATTATCCCGGCATCATCTACGCCCAGCGCGCCCAGCCGGAAGCGACCGGCGCCGATGCGATCTCACTCGCTGCGCGCCAAATCGCCGAAACGCTGAAACTGTCGGCGATCGTCTGTTATACCTCGTCGGGCACGACAGGCCTTCGCGCCTCGCGCGAGCGCCCGCAGGTGCCGATCCTGGCGCTGTCGCCGATCATCAAGACGGCGCGGCGCCTCGCCATCGTCTGGGGTCTGCATTGCGTCGTCACCCATGACGCCACCGATCTCGACGACATGGTCAACCGCGCCTGCCGCATCGTCGCGGATGAAGGCTTCGGCAAGCCGGGCGACCGCATCATCATCTCGGCCGGCGTGCCGCTCGGCACGCCCGGCGCCACCAACATGATCCGCATCGCCTATATCGGTTCCGACGGCCAGAGCGGTATCTGATCCGATCGCATTGCTTCGAGCGCCCGCAGCCCGACAGAGGCTGCGGGTTTTTTGTTGACGGTCCGGCATTGCCAGGGCTTGTGGCGCGTGCAAGTTTCGTTCCTCTGACCTGGGAGGGATCATTATGGACACCGTCACGCTTCTGGCCTTTGCAGCCGTTTCGTTCGTCGGCATCGCGACGCCGGGCCCGACAGTGCTGCTGGCGCTGACGAATGGTTCGAGGCATGGCCTGCGGCCGGCAATCGCCGGCATGGTCGGCGCGGTGCTATCCGATTTCGTGCTGATCGGCGCCGTGGCGGTCGGGCTCGGCGCGCTGCTCGCGGCATCGGAATTCTGGTTCTCGATGCTGAAATGGGCAGGTGCTGCCTATCTTGCCTTTCTCGGCATCATGCTGCTGCGCTCGAAAGGCGGGATCGATGCGGCGTTGAAAGCAGGCGCGCCGGCGGGTGCCACATCGACCTTCTCGATCGGCCTGAAGAGTTTCATGGTCGCGGCGACCAATCCGAAGGGCTACCTGTTCTTCTCGGCTTTTCTGCCGCAGTTCATCGACCCGACACTGCCGCAGGCAGGGCAATATGCGCTGCTGGCGCTGGTCTTTGCCGCGCTCGACTTCATCATCATGTTCGGCTACGCCTTTTTCGGTTCGCAGGCGGTGCGTTTTCTGAAGACGTCGGGGGCCCTCTGGCTGGAGCGAGCCTGCGGCGGGGCGCTCTTGGCGCTTGCCGGGTCGCTCGCCTTCTACCGCCGGGCAACCGTTTAACGCCAGCGTCAGGGCAGGGACAGGTGACCGACGCGATAGGCCTGCGTCTGCGCGCCGATCTCCGGCATCTCGCGCCATAGCCTGAAGCGCACCCGCGTCCATGTCGTCGGTTCGAAGCCGGAGACGGAGGCGAGTGCGCCGCCTGCCGCGACCTCGGCTTCAGCCTCAGCGCTTTCGGTCCGCCGGATATCAGCGAGCAGCGCGTAAGGCTCGGTCAGCAGGATATCGCGGGTCGCAAACCGGGCAGCAGCGATCTCAGCCGAAAGCTCCGCCTGCCAGACAATCCAACTTCTGACCGTGGGCCAGCCGAAGGCACCGGTCAGGGCTTCGAATCCCGGGCCGCAGAGAAAGTCGCTTGCCCCTTCCGGTTTCTGCCAGAGATAGAAGGGCGCATAGAGATTGTCGCGGCTGGCGCATTCGCCTTGGCGGGCGCTGAGATAGGCCTTGAAGCCGAGATTGGGGAAACCGTCGAGCAGCGGCCCCTTATCGCGGATGCGTCGGTCGACGATCGACATGTCGTAATCGGCGGGCAGGGTGAAGCTGTATTGCATGGCAATCATGCCCGTTCCCCTGCTGCCCGCAGCCGCCAGTCGGGATCCGTCATCTGCGCGACGCCGTTGCCGAAGGACCAATCATCAGGGGCGCTGGTGCTGATGACGATCATCACGTCCTCGGGCCGAAGACCCGGCGATTGCGACACGAGATCGACAAGCCGGCGATAGAGCGCCGCCTTCATTTCGGCGGTTCGGGGCCGGCCGATGGTGATCGAGATATAGACGAAATTGCCGGAGCGCGGGCCGGCGAGATAGCTGCTGTCGAAGATCAGCTCGTTCTCGTCATGCTGGTGGATGGCCTGGAAGCGATCGTTCTCAGGCACGTCGAAGGTCTCGACCAGGGCGCGTTGGATGGCGTCGGCGACTGCCGCGAGATAGTCCGGCGACTTGCCTTTGCGAAGGGAAATGCGAACGAAGGGCATCGGGATCTCCATGGTTGGGGCCGTCCGCCGGCCTTGACAACAGCACCATCGCACGGCACGATGATGCTGAAAATCAGAATATTTTGGACAAATAATCCTGAAAATATGGACTATCTGATGCGGCGGACCATCTTCGATCTCGATGTGCTTCGAACCTTTTCGACCGGCATGGAGCTCGGCAATTTCGCCAAGGCGGCCGAAAGGCTCGGACGGTCGACTTCGGCGGTCAGCGCGCAGCTGAAGAAGCTGGAGGAACAGGCGGGCACGCCGATCTTCCGCAAGGCGGGGCGCGGGCTGGCGCTGACCGATGCCGGCGAGACGATGCTCGGCTATGCCAGGCGGCTGTTGGAGCTCAACGACGAGGCGGCCGCCGCCGTGCACAGCATCGAGCTGGAGGGCTGGGTGCGGCTTGGACTGCAGGAGGATTTCGGAGAGACCTTGCTGCCCGAGGTGCTCGGCCGTTTCGCCCGCGCCCATCCGAAGGTCCGCATCGAGGCGCGGGTGGCACGCAATACCGAACTGCTCGAGCGCGTCACATCAGGCAAGCTCGATCTGGCGCTTGCCTGGAGCGACGGCGCGCTGACGGCACATTGCGAGCGGATCGGCGAAGTGCCGATGTGCTGGATCGGGCCTGCCGAGGGGCCGATCGGCTGGCATGCCGCCAGCGGCGAGCCGATGCCGCTCGCCTCACTGGAGGCGCCGTGCCTGTTGCGCAGCGCGGCGACAAAGGCGCTTGATGCGGCCGGCATTTCCTGGCGGCTCGCCTTCGTCAGTGCCAGTCTTGGCGGCCTCTGGGCGGCGACGGCAGCCGGCCTCGGTCTCACCATCCGCACGCCGGTCGGCCTGCCGGCGAAGCTCCGGCCGCTTATGCCGAAGGCCGTCGGCCTGCCCGACCTGCCGAAGCTTGGCCTGGTTCTGCATCGGGCCGAAGCCGAGCTGCCGCCGGCTGCGGCGCGGCTCGGCGAGCTCGTGCTGCAGTCGGTAGAGGGCGGGCTGCAGCAAAGGCTCTAATATCTCAGCCGAAGCGCTCCAGCGCCATGGCGAAGAGATCGGCATCGACATTGCCGCCCGAGGTGACGGCGATGACTGCATCGCTTTCCAGCGCCTCGGCGTGGAAGAGGGCGGCGGCGAGCGCCACGGCGCCGCCGGGCTCGACGACGATCTTCAGCCGGGTAAAGGCGAGCGCCATGGCGCGCAGCGCCTCCTCGTCGGTGACGACGATGCCGGCGCCGGCAAGGCGCTTGAGGATCGGGAAGGTGATGTTGCCGGGCTGCGGCGTCAGGATCGCATCGCAGATCGAGCCTGATATCGACGCGTTGCGGTTGATCCTGCCGGAGGCGAGCGAGCGGGTGGTGTCGTCGAAACCCTTGGGCTCGCAGGGCCGGACGCGGAGGCCGGGGGCGCTGGCTTCGAGGGCAAGGGCGATGCCGGAGGTCAATCCGCCACCGCCGCAGGGCACGAGGACCTCGGCTGACGTCACGCCCTCTTCTTCGGCCTGTTCGGAGATCTCGAGGCCGGTCGTGCCTTGGCCGGCGATCACCAGCGGTTCGTCGAAGGGCTTGATCAGCGTCAGGCCGCGCTCGGCCGAAAGCCGGGCGCCGATTTCGTCGCGATCCTCGTTGGCGCGGTCGTAGAGCACGACTTCGGCGCCGAAGGCGCGGGTGTTGGCGATCTTCAGCTTCGGCGCATCGCTCGGCATGATGATGACGGCGGGCACGCCGTGCAGCTTGGCTGCCAGCGCCACACCCTGCGCATGATTGCCCGAGGAGAAGGCGATGACGCCGCGCGCTCGCACGGCCGGATCGAGGCCAGAGAGGGCAGACCAGCCGCCGCGAAATTTGAAGGAGCCGGAATGCTGCAGGCATTCCGCCTTCACGAACAGGCGCCGGCCGGCGATGTCGTTGAGGAAGGGGGAGGAGAGAAGCGGCGTGCGGCGCGCATGGCCGCGCAGACGGGCGCGGGCGGCGACAATCATTTCAATGCTTGCCATTCGGGAATCGTCCTGCTTGGAGAGTTCGCACATGCATAGGATGCGGCACGCCGTTTGTGAACGTCGACTTTGTCACCGTGACATGAATGGATATCCGCCGCCTACAGCTCTTGGCGCCCGTCAATAGCCGCCGGCCGAGCCTTCCACCGCGCGGGCATCCATGGCGCCGTTGTAGCGGGCGCCACCGCCCTTTGCGATGGCGGCAAGGCTTTTGCCGCCGACGAGGATGCCGGCAGCCTGGCCCCAGACCGGCGCATCATTGCCGCCGTCGAAACTGTAACCCATGGCGGCGAGGGCCTTTTCCGTATCCGGCGAAAGCGCATAGGGCTCGAGATAGACCTTGTCAGGCTGCCATTGGTGATGGAAACGCGGCGCATTAACCGCCTGGCTGATATCCATGCCGAAATCGACGACATTGAGGATCGCCTCCAGCGTGATGGTGATGATGCGCGAGCCGCCGGGGCTGCCGATCACCATGAAGGGCTTGCCGTCGCGGGTGACAATCGTCGGGCTCATCGAGGAGAGCGGCGTCTTCTTCGGGGCGATGGCGTTCGCCTCGCCCTGCACCAGACCGTAGAGGTTCGGCACGCCGGGCTTGGAGGTGAAATCGTCCATCTCGTTGTTGAGCAGAACGCCGGTACCGGGTGCTACGACGGCGGCGCCGAAGGAGCCGTTCAGCGTGTAGGTGACGGCGACGGCGTTGCCCTCGTCGTCGATGATCGAATAATGCGTCGTCTCGTTGCTTTCCTTGCCGCCGAGCGGTTTCAAATTCGCCGACGTGCCGGCCTTGTAGGGATCGATCTTTGCTGCGGTCTCCTTGGCGTAACCCTTGTCGAGCAATTTATCGACCGGGTTCTCGACGAAATCAGGATCGCCGAGCGCCGCGTTACGGTCGACATAGGCGTAGCGCATCGCCTCGACCATCACGTGCACGGTTTCGGCCGAGGCGTAGCCGAGATAGGAGAGCGGATAACCTTCGAGGACGTTGAGGATTTCGCAGATGATGACGCCGCCGGAGGAGGGCGGCGGCGAGGAGATGATGTCGTAGCCGCGGTAATTGCACTCGATCGGCTTCAATTCGCGCACGGCATATTGCTCGAAATCCTGCTTGGCGAGGATGCCGCCCTTGGCCTGGCTTGCCGTGACGATCGCCTCGGCGGGTGCGGCCTTGTAGAAGGCGTCGGGGCCCTTTTCGGAGATGGCTGCGAGGACCGCGGCGAGATCCGGCTGCGCAAGTTTTTCGCCCGATGCATAGGGCTTGCCATCCGGTTTCAGAAAGATTTTTGCCGCCGTCTCATCCTTGGCGAGGCGTTTGGCGCCGCCGGCGAGGATGGCCGCGTCGCCCTGTTCCAGAGTGAAGCCTTCCTTGGCGAAGCGAAGCGCCGGCGCGATCAGATCCTGGCGTGAGCGGGTGCCGTATTTCTCGCGCGCGGTTTCAAAACCCATGACCGAGCCGGGAACGCCGACGGCGAGATAACCGTCGAGGCTGGCGCGCGGCACGATCTCGCCCTTGGCATCGAGATACATGGTCTTCGTCGCGGCGAGCGGCGCGCGTTCGCGGAAATCGAGGAAGGTTTTGGTGCCGTCTTTCAGGCGGATGGTCATGAAGCCGCCGCCGCCGAGATTGCCGGCAGAGGGATAGACCACCGCCAGCGCATAACCGACGGCGACGGCCGCATCGACGGCGTTGCCGCCGCTCTTCAGCACCTCGACGCCGACATCGGTCGCCAGATGCTGAGCGGTGACGACCATGCCGTGTTCGGCTTCAACAGGTGCGGGCGAGGCCGCGAAAGCCGAGGTCAGGCAGAGCGAGAATGCCGATATGACCGAGATCGTCCCGATATGCAGGCGGCCCATGATTTCCCCTCCTATGAACAACAACGGAAAAACATATGGGGCTGCGCCGGCTCGAGGCAATGCGCGCGATCGGCTTTATGCGACGCGTTCGATCGAGTTTCCTGCTGAAGGATCATGCCCGCGCGGAGCGTCCGGCTCCAGCGACGGCAGCGATGTCCGATCGCGCGACGCCGCGGCGAGCCGCTCCTCGGCCCGGCGGGCGATTGTCTGCAGGTCACGCGGCTTGCCGGCGATCTTTTCCATGGCAGCGATGGCGACATCGGTCGCGAGATAATCCGGCTTGTGGCCGACGCCGCGGACGGTGATGAGCTCGGAGCCGGCTATGTCGCGGGCAAGACCGCGTGAATGCAGGTGTTCCCAGACGATCTCGTCGCTGTCGCCTGTTATGATGACGGTCGGCGCGGTGATCTGCGCGTAGAGCGGCGATTGCTCCTTCAGATAGGCAAGCAGCCTTTTGAAATCGACGGCGTTGTTGCGGAAGGTGCGGGGTCGCAGCACCAGCGATGGACCGGTCTTTTCGATGTAATCGAGCGGGCGCGGATTGGGACGGAAGACATTCAGCGTGCCGCGCTCCAGCCGACTGAGCCCCAGCGGCACGACGATGGCGTGGTTGAACAGCCAGCCGACGACCGGCGCCGTCGCGACGTGATAATACCAGTCGATACCGCCCGGCCAGGGATGGGTCGCGGGTGCCAGAAAGAGCAGGCCGGCTGTCTTTTCGGGATAGCGCAGGCCGAAGGTAGCGGTGATCGCGCCGCCGAAAGAATGACCGACGATGATCGCCCTCTCGATGCCGCGGGCTTCCATCAGCCGGGCGATCGCATCCGCCTGGCCGGAAGGGACCGCGTTTTCAGGGCCGCCGCGTTCGGAATAGCCGTGACCGGGACGGTCGACGAAGAGCATTTCCGCCCGGCCTTCGAGGGCTGCGCGGAAGGCGACGACCTGGTCGAGCAGATTGCCGCTGGCGCCGTGAATGAAGACGAGCGCCGGCAGATCGGCATGTTCCGGACGCTTGATATGGACGGCATTCATGCGGTAGCCGCCGACATCCGTCAGCTCACCGATATTGGGATAGGTCTGTTCGAAGCGCCGCGCCTTGTAGGAGGAGTAACCGATGGCGGCGGCGAGGGGAGCGAGAAGAGCGGAAACTTCTGCGAGCATGATCTTTACGGGCGATGGTTGCGGCGGTTCTCGAGAGCGGTGGGCGAAGCGCCGCGTGGCTCCCTCGACAATGCTAAAATTGTGCGGTCCGGCCGGGCTTCAAGATCGGGCGAGCCGACATCACGTGCGGTTGCCGGCAAGTTTTTCCGACAGCGTATTGACCTGTTCCTGCGCAGTGCGCTCGGCGGGATAGATGTCGAGGAACCGCTCCCAGGCTTTCAACGTCAGCTGATCGTTGCCGGAATTGCTGAGGATCGCGGCCATGCCGGAGAGCGCGCCGAAATGGCGCGGCTCGAGATCCAGCACATGTTCGATGTCGGACATCGACTTGCGGTAATTGCCCATGACGAAATTCAGCGTGGCGCGCCGATTCCAGCTTTCGGCGTAATCGGGCTTCAGCGCTATCGCCTCATCGAGGAAATCCAGCGCGGCGGGATTGCGCTTTTCCTCAATCGCCTTGTCGGCCCATTGCATCAGCAGGTTGACGGTCGCGCTGCCGGAATCATTCCATTCCAGGCGAATTTCGTTGGCGATGCCGCTGGCCTTGTCGGGATCGCGCTCGCGCTTCAGCTGGCTGAAGAGCTGATCGAGGCGCTGCTTCGGCGAACTGGCGGCATTGCTCTGCTCGACGATGACATCCTTTTCCGCCGCGATGGCCGGAAGCGGAGAGCTGGAGAGGACGAGGAAGAGCGGCAAGGCCGCTGGCATCAAAGCAAAAAAGCGCATGGCGGACATATTAGCCCGCCAACGCCGAAGATCAAACAAATTTGACGTGATCACCGCAGCGACCTACCAGATGTCCGACGGCGCAACTGCGCGGCGCGGCGATCCGGATGCGCGCAATCAGCCCTGACGAGCCTTGTAGCGCGGGTTCAGCTTGTTGATGATGTAGATGCGGCCCTTGCGGCGAACCAGACGGTTGTCACGGTGGCGAGCCTTGAGCGACTTGAGCGAATTCTTGATCTTCATTTTTCTGATCCGCGATCTCTGTGGGGGAATTCACATTCGCCCGTATCTTTAACAATCAAAAGCGCGCCGTCGGGGCGCGCTCTTTAGGTGGGGGAGCAGATACCCCGTCACCTTTTCCGTGTCAACCACGTGACGGTGTTTTTCCCCGGGCGAGAGGGTGTTTTCTCACCGGGAAAGCGGGGATTTCGGCGCCAAGGTCGTGACATGGCCCATCTTGCGGCCGGGGCGCCACTCTGTCTTGCCGTAGAGATGGACCAGCGTATCGGGGCGTCGCAGCCAGTCGGGAACGGCAAGGATATCGTCGCCGATCAGGTTCTGCATGACGCAGTCGGAATGGCGCGCGCCATCGCCGAGCGGCAGGCCGGCGACGGCGCGGATATGCTGCTCGAACTGGCTGACGGTACAGGCCGCCTCCGTCCAGTGTCCGGAATTGTGTACGCGCGGGGCCATCTCGTTGGCGATCAGGCTGCCGTCGGCAAGCACGAAGAATTCGATACCGATGACGCCGACATAGTTCAATGCCGCGAGGATTTTTTCCGCCGACCAACGTGCGGCTTCGCCCGTCGCTGCGGAGATCGCGGCGGGAACCGTCGAGGTATGGAGGATGCCGTTGCGGTGTATATTTTCGGCAGGATCGAAGCAGACGACCGCGCCGTCGGCGGTGCGCGCGGCGATGATCGAAACCTCACGCTCGAAGGCGACGAAGCTTTCGAGGATCAGCGGCACGGCGCCGAGCGCAGCATAGGCGCCGTCAGGGCCGTCGGCCACCGAACGGAAAACCTTCTGTCCCTTGCCGTCATAACCGAGACGGCGGGTCTTCAACACGCCCTGACCGCCGAAATCCTTCAGGGCCGCCTCGAGATCGGCCTGGCTGTCGATCGCGTGAAAGCGGGCGGTGGTGATGCCGCAATCGTTGAGGAAGCGCTTTTCGACCAGGCGGTCCTGGGCGGCTTCCAGCGCCTTCGGCGGCGGATAGACGGCAATGCTTGCCGAAAGCGTCTCTGCGGCGGCAACGGGCACGTTCTCGAATTCGTAGGTGACGACATCGCAGGCAGCGGCAAGTTCGGCCAGCGCCGCCGGATCATCATAGGCGGCAACGATCTGCCGGTTGGCGAGCTGAGCGGCCGGGCAATCCGCCTGCGGCTCGAGAATGATCGTGCGGAAATTCAGTCTGGCGGCGGCGATGGCCAGCATGCGGCCGAGCTGGCCGCCGCCGACAATGCCGATCGTGCTTACAGTCATTGGTCGTCCATCGGGTATTCGGCGATGCTGGCACTCTGACGTTCGCGCCATTCGTCGAGCCGCTCGGCGATTTCTTCGTCGGAAAGGGCAAGCACGGCGGCGGCGAGAAGGGCGGCGTTGACCGCGCCCGCCTTGCCGATGGCAAGCGTTCCGACAGGAATTCCGGCCGGCATCTGCACGATCGACAGGAGGCTATCCTGGCCGGACATGGTTTTCGACTGGACCGGGACGCCGAAGACCGGCAGCGGCGTCATCGATGCGGTCATGCCCGGCAGATGGGCAGCGCCGCCGGCGCCGGCGATGATGACCTTGAAGCCCTCGGCGCGCGCGCCCTTGGCGAAATTCGCCATGCGGTCGGGCGTGCGGTGCGCCGAGATGATGCGCGCATCATAAGGGATTTCCAGGGCTTCCAGCGTATCGGCCGCGTTCTTCATGGTTTCCCAATCGGATTGGCTGCCCATGATAATGGCGACGGGTGGTCTGTCTGTCATCGTTGCCGCTATTCCTCTCAAGCAATGCGATCGGGCGATGCGATCAGGCGATGATATCAGGAACGATCTGATCTTCCAGCTTGGAGAGCTTGTCCTTGATGACGAGCTTCTTCTTTTTCATGCGCTGGATTCGCAGAGCGTCGCATCCGGTCTCGATCATGGCGTTGATCGCGGCGTCGAAATCCTCGTGCTCCTGACGCAACCGCGCCACCATGAGCCTGATTTCCGCCTGTTCCTGATCGGCCATATGCATTCCCCGTTGTCGTCTTCGGATCTTGTCCGATCTGCCGATGATTTCCGCAAGCTCCTATCACCAAATACGGGTAACGGCTAGTTAGTCTTGATCATGAATTTGCCATCTCATCTTCATCTTTTCGCCTTCGACAAGCCTTCAAAAATATGTCACAGTCCGGCGCGTTGACACCTTGATCCCCGACGATGATGGCCGGGGAGGGTAAGAGGAAGGAAGGGTCAAATGACAGTTCAAGCTCATCTTGAATCACTCCAGAAAAAGCATGTTGCTCTCGAGGAGGAGCTGCACGCGCTCAGAACAGCTCCCTCTATCTCCGATACGGAAATTGCCGAATGCAAGCGCCGCAAGCTGCGCATCAAGGACGAGATTCAGCGTCTCAAGTCATCCGTCCACTGATCTTCCCAAGGGTCGCCGGCCGATCATCTTGCGTATGAAGAGGTAAATCCATCCATTCCGCCTAAAATTTGCAAGACCCGGTGATTTGACACCAGAATTGCGCCAGCCCGATGCTCGCGGCATCGCGGCTGGCGCTTTTGCATCTCCCGCCCCCGATCGTCTTCATCGGATTAGGTTTGGGGTCTTGTCGGAGGGCGATCAGGCCCAGAACTGATCCAGCCACAGATTGAGCTTGTCGAAGCCGCGGTTATTGACCGCGTAGATGCGTTTCGTGCCTTCCGACGTCACCGAGACGAGGTTGCTGTCGAGCAGCGCCTTCAGGTGTTGCGACACGGCCGGCCGGCTGATCGGCAGGCCCTCGGCGAGCTCGTTGACTGTCCGCGGCGCGCGCCGCAATTCTTCCAGCAGAAACCGCCGGTTCGGATCGGCAATCGCAGAGAAGGGGTCCGTGTTCGACATGGCGGGAACGCTACGGCAAACCGGCCGCGGCGGCAAGAAAATTGTGCGTTGCAGCGTGGAGCAGCGCCGCCCTTACCCGCCAAGGCCCTCGCGCACGATCAGCAAGGCGGCGATCAAGGCCATCGCATACATGAAGGGGTAGAAGATCGCCGGCTGCATGCGGCGCACGCACCAGGCGCCGGCAAGCGTGGCGAGCGGGGCGAAGGGCAGCAGCGTCGCCGAGGTCGCAAGGTTCTGCGTGTCGAGCTGGCCGAGCGCGAAATAGGGGATCAGCTTGACGGCATTGAGGATCGCGAAGAAGCGCACGCTCGTGCCGGTATATTCGCGCGGCTGCAGCTTGAGCGGTAGGGCATAGACCTGGAAGGGCGCGCCGCCGGCATGGGCGACGAAGCTGCCATAACCGGAAAACGTCCCCCAGAGGCTGGCGGCGACCGGCCGCTGGCCGCGCGGCGGGATCACCTTGGCGATGCCGGGGCCGAAATTGTTCCAGAAATAACGCAGGCAGAAAAGGATGGTAACCGCCCCGATGACGATGCGCAGCATGTTGCCCGGAACCAGCGCCGACGTCGCCCAGCCGAGGCCGATGCCGAAGATTGCGCCCGGCAGCACGATTTTCAGCGTCGTCCAATCGCCATGCCTGCGCCAGATGACGAGCGAAATCATATCCATGAAGATCAGAATCGGCAGCAGGATCGCCGCCGCTTCGACCGGCGAGACGACCAGAGCGAGAAAGGGCAGGCCGATCAGCGACAAAGCGTCGCCCATGCCGCCTTTCGCGAGGCCGACCAGGAGGACGGCGGGCACGGCGGCGTAGTAGAATGACAAATCCTGCGGCATGCTTTCGGCGTCCTCCTCTTGCAAGCCTCCTCTAACGGAACTACTCACACAAAACGAGTGCGGATCCGTCCTTTCGAAAGGGGAATTCGCTGGAAACGGAAAGACCTCATGACCGAACCGGAAAACCGCTGCCGCCTTGTGCTCATCGCCCCCGATATCGCCGATGCCGATGAACAGGCAAAGATCGTCGCCGACGCGCTGAAAGGCGGCGATGTCGCCTCGGTGATCGTGCCGCAATACGGGCTCGACGACGGCGCCTTTCAAAAACATGCCGAAAAGCTGGTGCCGCTGATCCAGGATGCCGGGGCGGCGGCGCTGATTGCAGGCGACAGCCGCGTGGCGGGACGGGCAAAGGCCGATGGCCTGCATCTTTCCGGCAATGCCGAGGTGCTGTCGGAGGCGATCGACAAGCACGCGCCGAAGCTGATCGTCGGCGGCGGCAATGCGGCCGACCGGCACACGGCGTTGGAGATCGGCGAAGTGAGGCCGGACTACATCTTCTTCGGCAAGCTCGATGGCGACATCAAGCCGGAGGCCCATCCAAAGAACCTTGCGCTTGGCGAATGGTGGGCTTCGATGATCGAAATCCCCTGCATCGTCATGGGTGGCACCGATCCGGCCTCGGCGCTCGCCGTCGCCGAAACCGGAGCGGAGTTCGTGGCGCTGCGGCTGGCGGTCTTCGGCGAGCCCGCCCGGGCGCCATCCGTCATTGCCGAAATCAACGCGCTGCTTGACGAAAAAGCGCCACGGTTTGAGGATTGAAATCGCGCTCATGCCGATCCCGCCCGCCCGCCACTTGAAGTATCTGCTCGCCAGCATCGCCGTTCTCCTTGCAGCCGGGCCGGATGTCGCCCTGGCGCAGGCAGCCGACAGCGTCATCAGCCAGCCGGGCACGGCGCCGGCTTCGACCTTTCGCACCGACCGGCCCGCCGGTCCCGGCGTGCGACCCTCCGATGGCGTCGGGGTGTTCGACCGGATGGGCGCGAAACTGCCGGACCTGCCGCCGGAGAAGGACTACAAGGGACCGATCGACGAGGCTTACGGCGCTTACCAGCGCGGTTATTACCTGACAGCGATGGATAAGGCGCTGCCGCGCGCCCAACTCGGCGATCCGGCAGCGCAGACGCTGATCGGCGAAATCCTCTCACAGGGTCTAGGCGTCAAGAAAGACGTGAAGAACGCGGCCTTCTGGTATGGCAAGGCGGCCGAAGGCGGCGATCCGGCGGCAATGTTCAAATATGCGCTGATGCTGATGGAAGGCGAAGGCGTGCCGCGCGACAAGGTCAAGGCCGACGACTACATGCGCAAGGCGGCCGAGGCCGGCAACCCTTCGGCCGAATTCAACTGGGCGCAGATCCTCGTGGCCGACAATCCCGGCGAGAAGGGGCTGAAGCTGGCGCTGCCATTCTATGAGAAATCGGCCGAGCAGGGCATTGCCGATTCGCAATATGCGGTGGCGCAGCTTTACGCGACGCTGAAAGACCTGCCGGAGGACAAGAAGCGACTCGCCCGCGAGTGGATGGCGCGCGCGGCGCGTGCCGGCTTCGACACGGCCCAGCTCGATCTCGGCATCTGGCTCGTCAACGGCGTCGGCGGCCCGAAGGATTATGTCAAAGGTTTCGAATGGCTGAAACTTGCCGCCAATGGCGGCAATGTCGCGGCGCAAAACAAGCTCGCCCACCTCTACGTCAATGCCATCGGCACGCCGCCCAATCCGGTCGAGGCGGCGAAGTGGTACGTGCTGTCGCGCCGCGCCGGGCTTGCCGATCCGGCGCTCGAGGATTTTTACCTGGGCATCGAGGACGAGCAGCAGAAGGCGGCGATCGACGCCGCCAACAAGTTCCGCCGACGCTAGAAAATAGCGCCTCGCGTCCCAATTGGGGCGACTTTAAAACAGCGCGTCGGCGAAAAGATCCTCGTCGTTTTCGATCTTGGCAGGCTCGGGGGGAGCAGGGGCAGCAGCGCTTTCCTCGCAGGCCGGGATGATGTCGCGATGAATGTTGCGCTCCTGAACCATCGTATAGTTCTTGAAGATCTTGCGGTCGAGCGGGGCGATCGCCTCAGCGAGATCGGAGATATCGGCGACCTCGGTGCCGGCGGCCTCATCCAGCACATCGGCGCAGCGGGCAAAGACCTCGCCGAGGTCACGCTGGAAATCGAGCTTGCCGATCAGCAGGCCGATCTTGGTGGCGACCTCGCGACCGTTTTCGGCAAGCACTTTCAGCTCGTTTTCCATGACGTCGGCTGCGGCGCGGATGTTGCCGACGGCCGACGTCAGGCCCTCTCCCAGGCCGCCCGCCCCGGCATCGGTGGCGGGGGCGATGCGTCCGGCCGCGGCTTCGAGCGCCGGCAGGCCGGTGACGATGGCATCGGCGGATTCGTCAAGCTTGCCGGCGAAGATGCGCAATTCGGCCGTGACGACGTTGATCGACCGACCTTCCTCGCCGAGACGGCTGCAGCGCAGATTGGTGTTCAAGGCCATATAATGGATGTCGGTCTTGACGGCGCGGATATTGGCGATCGCTTGGGAGAGCTTGGCGGCCGTGTCGATCGTCGACTGGCTCACCTGGTCGGCCTGCCGGCTTGCCGTATCGACCTGCCGGACGATTTCGTGGGCGGCCGAAACGCTCGATTCCAGCGCGCGCATGAAGTTGCCGGCGGATTCGCCGCTCGCGCCGCTCATCTGGTCGCGCAGCTTGAGGATCTCCCGCATGTCGTGGTCGAAACTGGCGATCGTCGTGACGACGTTTTCCGATTCCCGCTGGAAATTTACGCACATGTCGTTCATCTGCGCCGCGGTCAGATGGTGAATGACGTTCTGAAGGCGCTTGCGCGCACCGGCATCGAGCTTGGCGCCCTCCTCGCCGGCAAAGAACTCCTCAAGCAGCGAAAGGGTGGCCTGTACATGCTCGATGCGCTGGCGGGTGATGTCGCCGATCTGCAGGGCAGAGAGCGTCGAGGCGACCTTGCTCTGAACGCCGCGTGCAATCGCGCCGACCTCGCGGGCGACGACGCCGAGATGCTTGCGGTGTTCGGCGATCTTGGCGGCGTCGCCGCGCAGGGCGGCGGCAACGGCCGGAACGGTATCGGCGTAGCCCTTGGAGACACTGGCGCCGAAGGAGGCGGCGAGTTTGACCTCCTTGTCGAGGCTGTCGAGATGCGCGGCGAAACGGTTGACTTCATCGGTGCCGGAATAGATTCGCTCCAGGATTTCCTGTGCGAAGCCGGCGAATTCGGCAAGGCCGGCGCCGGTGATCTTCACGGTCACGGCGAAAGTTCTGAGATAACGCATCGTCTCCTGCATATCGGAGACGTATTTGCGCAGCTCCCTGCCGGTCTGCGCCAGTGAGACGAGTGCCTGCTGACGATTTTCTTCGGTGACCGGCAGCGCCGTCAGGCTCTCCACCGTGGCACGGAGATCGGCGCCGGTATCGCTCTGCTCCCCATTGTCGAGCGCCGCCGTGACGCTCTCGAGAGAATTCAACAAACGGTTGAGAACATCCATCACCGACAGCAGCACCGTGCCGCCTTCGAGAAAACGTTCCTCGACCCGGCTGCGGGCGGATTCCAGGGTCCGGCCAATGTCCCGCCCGGAGGTGTAGGCTGCAGCGGTCGGCGATACCAGAGCGTGTGCCAACATTTATACCTTTTCTTAAAACACAGGCTTATCTGACACTATTTCTACGCGAAGGATGGAAACGTCCGGTAAACGCGCCGGACTCGTCAACGTTGTGATTAACGAAAGATGTGGAGCGGGCGCGGCCCGAACCTGGTGGTTGGTTAATATTGCTTAACATGTTGCTTTTATTTTATTTGTTTCTAAATTTGGAGAAGAAAATACAAGTTATCCCGGATGAGAAATTGGGAGTCCCGGGACTCGTTATACGACAGTTTCATACAACCTCTGTTTACCCTGCATTAACGCTGCCGTGAGAGTCCTTTTGGGGTCGTCAAGTATTTCTCGGGCCGGGGAGGCTGCGTTGGACACTCCTAAACAATATTGCGAATCTATAAATTTGCCGGAGGCGCTGAGTATTCGCTCTGTGTCCGAATTATATTCAAAGTTTACCGATGAATTTCAGGCTCGCGATACAATCGTTATCAGCATTCCCGAAAGTGCGGAGGCGGATCTGAGTTTCATTCAACTCATAGAGTCATCGCGCCGGCAGGCAAAGGCTGACGGGAAGACATTCAAACTTTCTGCACCTGCCCGCGGCTCGGTCCTGAAGGTACTTGAGCGTGCAGGTTTTATAGAATCCTTCGATCGAGAAGATTCCAAGTTTTGGTTGCATAAAGAGGTAACGTTATGAGTGCAGACATCCTGACAGTTGACGATTCCGCCAGCATCCGCCTGACCACCAAGGTCACGCTGAGCAATGCCGGTTACAACGTCACCGAGGCCGCAGATGGGGCCGAAGGCCTCGCGACGGCCAAGAGCCGCAGCTTCGATCTGATCGTGACCGATCTCAACATGCCGGTTATGGACGGGCTGACGATGATCGAGGAACTCAGGAAGCTGCCTGGGCAGGCCGGCGTTCCGATCATCTTCCTGACGACGGAATCGGATGCCGATCTCAAGGCGCGCGCCAAGGCCGCCGGTGCTACGGGTTGGCTGACCAAGCCCTTCGATCCGGAAAATCTCGTGAAGATCGTGAAGAAGGTACTCGGACGATGAGCACGCTCGATCCCGTTGCCGTGTTCCGCATGGAGGCCGCCGAATGCCTTGAAGCGATCGAGGCCGGTCTTCTCGACCTGACCCACCAGCTCGACAACAAGGATCTCGTCGACGCCGTGTTCCGCGGGCTGCACACGCTCAAGGGCTCCGGCGCGATGTTCGGTTTCGAGGCGCTCGCCGCCTTCACCCATCATTGCGAAACCGCCTTCGACCGCGTCCGCAAGGGCGAGGTCGCGGCGACTAGCGAACTCGTCGCCGCCGTCCTTGCCACCCAGGACCATATGCGCGCCCTCGTCGACCAGCCGGACGCCGATCACGGCGATACCGGCAGCAAGCTTCTGGCGCAGCTGCAGGCGGCCGTCGGCGGCAAGCCGGCGGTGCCTGCAGCTGTACCGGCTGCTGTTGCCGCACCCGTGGTCGTGCGTGAGGTATCGGCGAAGAAGAAGAACAGATGGCGGATCCGCTTCAGTCTGCCCGCCAATTCGATGGCCAACGGCACCAACCCGCTCGGCCTGCTGGATGAGCTGCGTGATCTCGGCGAATGCACGGTGCGGGCCAACACCTCGGCCATTCCGCCGCTCGACGAGCTCACACCGACAGAGCTCCATATTTCGTGGGACGTGATGCTGACCAGCGAGCAGGATCGCTCGGCAATCGACGACGTCTTCATCTTCGTGCTCGACGATATGGAACTCAGCGTCGAGGAGATCGACGGGCCGGCAACTGCTGCTCCGATCGAGGAAAAGGCCGCGGCTGCACCTGTCGCCGCTGTCTCGGTGGCCGTTCCGCCGGCTGCCGTTCCGGAGTTTCGCCCGGTCGAGGCGGTTCCGGTTCGGCGCGAGGCGCCCGTGGCCGCCAGCCAGGCGAAGACGGCCGAGAATGTCCGCGTTCCGGCCGAGCGTCTCGACGAGCTGATGGACCGGGTCGGCGAGCTCGTCATCGCGCAATCGCGCCTCAGCCAGCTCGCCAGCGCCAGCGCCGATATTGCGCTGCGCTCCGTCTCGGAAGAAATCGAACGCCTGTCCGGTGAATTGCGCGACACCATGATGGTGCTGCGCATGGTGCCGGTCGCAACCCTCTTCTCCCGTTTCCGCCGCCTCGTCCACGATCTCGCCCGCGAGACCGGCAAGGTGATCGAGCTGGTGATGGAGGGTGAAACGACCGAAGTCGACAAAACGGTCATCGAACGGCTGGCGGATCCGCTGGTGCATCTGGTGCGCAATTCGATCGATCATGGTCTCGAGATGCCTGCCGACCGCCTTGCCGCCGGCAAGACCGAAGCCGGCACGGTGATCCTTTCGGCCCGCCAGGCCGGCGGCGAGGTGATTATCTCGATCAAGGACGACGGCCGCGGCATCAACCGCGAACGGGTTCGCGCCAAGGCGGAATCCTCCGGCCTTATCCATCCCGGCCAGCCACTCTCCGATTCCGAGCTGCTGCAGCTGATTTTTGCTCCCGGCTTCTCGACGGCTGCGACGATCACCAATCTATCGGGTCGCGGCGTCGGCATGGACGTGGTCAAGAAGACGGTCGAAGCGCTTCGCGGCGCGATCGACATCGTCAGCGTGCCGGGACAGGGTTCGGAAGTGTCGCTGCGCATCCCGCTGACGCTTGCCATCATCGACGGCCTGCTGGTGCGTGTCGGTTCCGGCCGCTACGTCATCCCGCTCTCGGCAGTCGAGGAATGCCTCGAACTGTCGCTGGAGGAAGATCTCCGCTCGCGCGGCCGCAGCTTCATCTCGCTGCGCGACAGCCTGGTGCCGTTCCTGCGCCTGCGCGACCTCTTCCGCACCGGCACGAAGCCCGACGTGCACCAGAAGGTGGTCGTCATCTCGACCGGCACGGAACGCGTCGGCCTCGTCGTCGATCAGATCATCGGCGACCACCAGACCGTCATCAAGTCGATGTCGAAACTGCATAACGACGTCGCGACCTTTTCGGGCGCGACCATTCTCGGCGACGGCAGCGTCGCCCTCATTCTCGACGTCGGGCACCTGGTTGCCGCGGGTCAGCAGCAGGAGGCGCAATTGCGGGTAGCAGGATGAGTGCAACAGCAGCAACAGCCGAACGGTTCGACAATCATTGGAGCTATGCCGAGGAAGTCGAGGTGCTGACCTTCGATCTCAACGGCGAGACCTTCGCGCTGGAAGCGGTCATCGTCCAGGAAATCCTGGACCTGCTTCCGGAAACCGCAGTGCCGGGCAGCCAGCCCTTCGTCGCGAGCGTCATCAATTTTCGCGGCAAGGTCATTCCGCTGGCCGACCTGCGCCTCGCCTTCGGGATGGAGGCGGCGGAGGCCACGATCGACAGCCGCATCATCGTCATCGAAATCGATCTGCAGGGCGAGCAGACGCTCGTCGGGCTCAGAACCGACAAGGTGAACGAGGTGACGACGCTGGCGAAATCCGCGAGCGAGGCACCGCCGAGCGTCGGCATGCGCTGGCGAGCCGACTACATCAACTGCCTGGTGAAGAGGGGTGGAGAATTCATCATTCTCCCGAATCTGCAGGCAATTTTTTCATCTAAGCACAAGGCGGCGGGGGTCGCCGGCTGACGCCGGATGAATTCAACTTGGGGGTTTGACAATGCGATTGACAATAAAGACGAAACTGGTGACCGCGTTCACCTTCATCATTCTGATGCTGGTCGGCACCGCCGCCTACGGTGTCCTCAGCCTCGGATCGCTGAACGATACGATCGATAAGCTTCTCTCCGGTCCGGCAGCCCGCCTCGATCTCGCGCAGCAGATCAACATTGCCCAGCTCGAGGCCATCCGCCAGCAGAAGAACCTGCTCGCCGCCCGCAACGCGGACGAGACGGCCGCTTCGATCGCCAAGGGCAATCAGGCCCGCAAGGACTTCGCCGACGCGTTCAGCCAGGTGCTGGCGCTGGCAACGGAAGAAGGCAAGGTGCGCTGGGCGCGCATCGCCGAGCTTTCCAAGACCTTCAATGCTGCCGACGATCAGATCCGCGACTATGTGAAAGCCGGCAATGCCGAAGGCGCGAATGCCATCTCCGTCACCACGGCGCGGGTTGCTGCCAACGACATCGACGCAACGCTGAGCGAAATTCTGACACTTGAAAAGCAGCGCATGAAGGCTGCCGACGAGGGTGCCGAAGCGCAGTATATGACGACACGCACGACGATGATTGCGGTGGCCGCCGGCGCCCTGCTAGTTGCCGCCGTCACCGCCTTCTGGATCGCCAGCTCGATCAGCAAGGGCCTCAACCGCGCCAACAGCGTGGTGCGCGAAGTGTCGGAAGGCGATCTGACGAAGATGGCCGATATTACCAGCCACGATGAAATCGGCGAGCTTCTGGGCAACGTCAACACGATGATCGAACGCCTGCGCGGTGTCGTCGCCGACGCCTTGTCGGCCGCCGACAACGTCTCTTCCGGCAGCCAGCAGCTGTCGGCAAGCTCGGAACAGGTATCGCAGGGCGCCAGCGAACAGGCGGCTTCCGCCGAAGAGGCCTCCGCCTCCATGGAGCAGATGGCCGCCAACATCAAGCAGAACGCCGACAATGCCGCTCAGACGGAAAAGATCGCCCGCCAGTCGGCCAAGGACGCCGAGATGAGCGGTGAGGCGGTGACGCGTGCTGTCGACGCCATGCGCACGATCGCCCAGAAGATTGGCATCGTTCAGGAAATCGCCCGCCAGACCGACCTGCTGGCGCTCAACGCCGCGGTGGAAGCGGCGCGTGCCGGCGAACACGGCAAGGGGTTTGCGGTCGTCGCCTCCGAAGTGCGCAAGCTTGCCGAACGCAGCCAGTCGGCTGCGGCCGAAATCAGCTCGATGTCGAGCGATACGGTCAAGGCTGCAGCCGATGCCGGCGACATGCTCGGCCGGCTGGTGCCCGATATCCGCAAGACGGCCGAACTGGTTTCCGAGATCAGCGCCGCCTGCCGCGAACAGGATATCGGCGCCTCGCAGATCAACGAAGCGATCCAGCAGCTCGACAAGGTGACGCAGCAGAATGCCGGCGCCTCCGAGCAGATGTCGGCAACCTCCGAGGAACTCGCCTCCCAGGCGGAAGAGCTGCAGACGTCGATCGCCTTCTTCAAGGTCGATACGGCAGGCAGCGCCCGGCCCGACGCCCACAAGCCGCAGCCGAACGCTTCGGCGAGGGGGATCAAGGTCTCGGCGGCTGCCCGCAAGCCCGCCCCACAGGCCCGCAGCCAGGGCCGCGGCCAGACGGTCTCGGCTCAGCAGCAGCGTCTCAAGGGTTTTGCTCTCGACATGTCGATGGGCGGCCCGGACGCCGGTGACGACGATTTCAGGGAGAGTGCCTGAGCACTCCCCTGGGGAAAGCGCGTAAGCGCTCTCCGGGGAAGCCGCCCAGGCGCCTTCACCCTCATCTGATCCCTCGGGCTGCGCCGGTGGCCCGAGGCGGAATATCCCCAACGCGTGTAGGCGTTGGCGCTGCGACCGATAGATGTCCGGCTGCCGGGAAGTGAATGTAGTCGCTTTCCCCCTTTCAGACACATCACTTTGAAATTCGACGTTCCGTGGACGAGGAGGTTTAGGCGCTCCCTTCCGCAACCGTTGTGGACCGGCTGGCACGGCCCACGACTCAGGCTTTCGGCGCTTGGGGAAGCGATATGGAAGCCTATTCATGTCTGCCATCGGCTTTCGCCGGATGGAATTTCTTTGCTGCATGATGCCGCGACACCTGGACCATATTTATTGCTTCGCTCTCTGAGAGGAATATTGAGATGCGTATTACGATCAAACTCAAACTCGCGGCTGCATTCGGCTTTGTCATATTGTTGCTGGTGGGCAGCGCGGTTTACGGAATCATCAGCCTCAGCTCGCTGAACGACGCCGTCAGCAACCTCATTTCCGGTCCTGCAAAAAGGCTGGAACTGGCTCTGGAAGCGAAAACTGCCGAGCTCGATGCCGTCCGCTGGCAGAAGAACGCGCTTCTGGAAATGGATCCAGAAACGGTCAAGAAGTACTATCTGAATTCGGCGAGAAGCGTGGATGAGATGCTCGCCTTGGCGACAAACGGCCAACAGCTCGCCACCGCCGAGGCAAAACCCACCTGGGACCGGCTGATTGAACTGGGCAAACGTTTCGGTGAAGAGTCGGCGAAGGTTGCCTCCATTCAGGAGAGCGGCGACAGGGCAGCCGCCACTGCATTTTCGTTGAGAGAGGTTGTCGCGCTGGTTGCGGAAATAGAAGAGGTTTTCGAGACGCTCGTCACGCTGCAGCAGAAGGCCATGTCGAAAGCCGATGGGGACACCGACGCTCTTTATAGTTCGACGAGGAACATGCTGGTGGGCATCGCGATCGGGGCTTCCCTCGTTGCGATCGCCGCCGCGCTCTGGATCGCCCTCGGCGTCAACAGCGGCCTGCGTAAGATCATGAACGTTGCCAGCGCTGTCGCGATCGGAGACCTGAACCAGAAGGTCGAGATCAGAACCAACGACGAGATCAAGGATCTGGTCAACACGATCAATGTCATGACGGATAACCTTCGCGTCACCGCCGGCATCGCCAGGCAGATCGCTGACGGCGACCTGACGGTGTCCCCGAAGCCGCTTTCGGAGAAGGATACGCTCGGCATCGCGCTCGAGCAGATGGTCGAGCGTCTGCGTGGCGTCGTCGCCGATGCGATCTCTGCCGCCGAGAACGTCTCCGCCGGCAGCCAGGAACTTTCGGCAAGCTCGGAACAGGTATCGCAGGGGGCCAGCGAACAGGCGGCTTCGGCCGAAGAGGCCTCCGCCTCGATGGAAGAGATGGCTGCCAACATCAAGCAGAACGCCGACAATGCCGCCCAGACGGAAAAGATCGCCCGCCAGTCGGCCAAGGACGCCGAGATGAGCGGCGAGGCGGTGTCGCGCGCCGTGCAGGCGATGCGGACCATCGCCGAGAAGATCGGCATCGTTCAGGAAATCGCCCGTCAGACCGATCTGCTGGCGCTCAACGCCGCTGTCGAAGCGGCGCGGGCCGGCGAACACGGCAAGGGGTTTGCGGTCGTTGCTTCGGAAGTACGCAAGCTTGCCGAACGCAGCCAGTCGGCCGCCGCCGAAATCAGCTCGATGTCGAGCGATACGGTCAAGGCCGCCCAGGATGCCGGCGACATGCTCGGCCGGCTGGTACCCGATATCCGTAAAACGGCCGAGCTGGTTTCGGAAATCAGCGCCGCCTGCCGTGAACAGGATATCGGTGCCGGCCAGATCAACGAAGCGATCCAGCAGCTCGATCGGGTGACGCAGCAGAATGCCGGCGCCTCCGAACAAATGTCTGCGACCTCGGAAGAGCTCGCCTCCCAGGCGGAAGAACTGCAGACGTCGATCGCCTTCTTCAAGGTCGATACGGCTGGCGATCGCCAATCCCGCATGCCGGCCGCCAGGGTGACGGTCCGCAGCCCGGCGCCCGCCGCCGGCCGCAGGAAGCTCGCTGCCAACAGCGTCGCCGGTCAGCAGGCGCGGGCAAAGGGCTTCGCTCTCGATCTCTCCATGGGCGGCCCCGATGATGGGGACGTCGAATTCAAGGAAAGCGCCTGATCATGGCTCCAACATCTCTGGAAGCGCAATTCGTGACCTTCAGCCTCGGCGAGGAGATTTTCGCCGTGCCGGTCGAGGTCGTCCGGGAAATCCTCGACTATGCGGAAGCTTTCAAAATTCCGAATGGTCCCGACTATCTGCTCGGCCTGCGCGATGTGCGCGGGCAGGGCGTGCCGACGATCGATCTTCGATTGAAGCTCGGCATGACGAAGACCGAGCCGACACCGCATACGCGGGTGCTCGTCCTCGACGTGCCGATGGAAAGCCGGCTTCTCACTCTCGGCCTCGTTGCCGACCGCGTCTTCGAGGTCACGCCGTTTCGGCGTGACCAGATCGAGGCGGCGCCCGATATCGGCGTGCGCTGGCGTTCGGACTATATTGCCGGCGTCGTTCGCCGTGAAAACGGCTTTGTCGTCATCATCGATCTCGCGCGGCTGCTGTCGCGCGAGGACGCCTCTGCCCTGCAATCGGCGGCCTGACCGCGCGTCAACCCGGAGTACTGCATTTTATGAGTATGGCAGCAGCGGTGGAAACCCAATTGCCGGGCGACCGGATCAGCAAGCGCAATTTCGACAGGCTTGCCCGGTTTATCTACGACTATAGCGGCATCAAGATGCCGCCGACCAAGCTGACGATGCTCGAGGGGCGGCTGAGGCGCCGCCTTCGGGCAACCAATCATGCGACCTTCGACGATTATTGCGACTTCCTGTTCAATCAAGATGGTCTTGCCCAGGAAACCGTCTACCTGATCGACGTGGTGACGACGAACAAAACCGACTTCTTCCGCGAAGCCAAGCATTTCGACTATATGCAGAGCGTGGCATTGCCGGCGATCGTCGGCAGCGGCGTCCGCACCATTCGCACCTGGAGTTCGGCCTGCTCGACGGGAGCCGAACCCTATACGATGGCGATGGTGCTGGCGGAATTCACCGAAGGCCGCAACGACGTCTCCTACAGCGTGCTGGCGACCGATCTTTCGACCGACGTGCTGCAGACGGCGCGCCGGGGCGTCTATCCGGAAGATCTCATCGCACCGGTGCCGCGCGACCTGCAGCGAAAATATGTGCTGACGGCCAAGCAGCCGGATCGGCGAGAGGTGCGCATCACGCCGAAACTGCGCAGCAGGATCGGTTTTGCCCGGATGAACCTGATGGACGAGAAATACCCGATCGGCGATGCGATGCACGTCATCTTCTGCCGCAATGTGCTGATTTACTTCGACAAGCAGACGCAGGCGGGCGTGCTCAACCGCTTGTGCGATTGTCTGGCGAAAGGCGGGTACATGTTCATCGGCCATTCCGAATCGATCACCGGTTTCGACCTGCCGTTGAAGCAGGTCTCCAATACGGTATTTCAGCGTATCTAGTGCATGTCGGTTTTCCGAGCTATTCCCGGCAAAACCGCTTCGCGGTTTGCCCGGGAAAAGCGCTTTGCCTGGGAAAACCGCTTCACACTTTTCCTGGAATTGCTCTAGGGGCATTCATGGCTAAGAAAATCCGCGTTCTCATCATCGACGATTCCGCCAGCATCCGTCAGACACTGGCGCATGTGCTGAAGCAGGATCCCGATATCGAGATCATGGCGGTGGCATCCGATCCCTTCGTGGCGGCGCGCAAGCTGCTGGAGGAAGTCCCCGACGTCATCACGCTCGATGTCGAGATGCCGCGGATGGACGGCATCACCTTCCTGCGCAAGCTGATGGCGCAGCGGCCGATCCCTGTCGTGATGTGCTCGTCGCTGACGGAAGCGGGTTCGCAAACGCTGATCCAGGCGCTGGAGGCCGGCGCCGTCGACGTCATTCTGAAGTCGAAGATCGGAGCCGCCGACAGTCTTTCCGATGATGCGATACGCATTCGCGAAATCGTCAAGAGTGCTTCGCATGCACGGCTTACCACCCTCCGCCGCGCCGCCGGAACCATCCGCTCGGCTTCGGCCGACGGGCCGACCAAGAAGCTGACGGCGGACGCGATGCTGCCGCCGCCAACCGGACAGGCCATGGCGAAGACGACCGAGATGGTCGTCTGCGTCGGCGCCTCCACCGGCGGCACGGAGGCGCTGCGTGAATTTCTCGAGGAATTGCCGGCCAATGCGCCCGGCATGGTGATCGTCCAGCATATGCCGGAAAAATTCACCGACGCCTTTGCCAAGCGGCTGAACGGGCTCTGCGAGGTCGAGGTCAAGGAGGCCGTCGATGGCGACCCGGTGCTGCGCGGGCATGTGCTGATTGCACCCGGCGACAAGCACACGCTGCTCGAACGCCAGGGCGCGCGCTATTATGTGAGCGTGAAGACCGGGCCGCTGGTGTCGCGCCACCGGCCTTCCGTCGACGTGCTCTTCCGCTCGGCGGCGCGTTCCGCCGGCTCGAATGCCATGGGGATCATCATGACCGGCATGGGCGATGACGGCGCGCGCGGCATGCTGGAAATGCATCAGGCCGGCGCCTATACGGTGGCGCAGGACGAGGCGAGTTCGGTCGTTTTCGGCATGCCGAAGGAGGCGATCGCCAAGGGCGGCGTCGACCGCGTCTTGCCGCTCGATCAGATCGCTCGCGAAGTGATGAACACGCATCGGAAATTCTGAGACCGGTTTTGAACCGATCCGTTTCGAATAAAACCGCGGGTTCCCGACGAGGAAAGGCAGCCGTGCGCGCCTCCTCTTGAAATTTCCCTGGTTTTGTGGTCTTGAGGCCGCCAATCTTTGCAGCGCTGCCTGTCATGCATGTTCAGGGACATTTCCCGCCCCTGGCAGCGCGTCCCGTATCAGTCCCAAGGAAATGCGCCGATGGCCCGTTCAGCTCTTCTCAATGTCATGGTTCAGGCTGCCCTCAAGGCAGGAAAATCGCTGGGGCGTGATTTCGGCGAAGTGCAGAACCTGCAGGTATCGGTGAAGGGACCGGGCGATTTCGTCTCCGCCGCCGACCGCAAGGCCGAAAAGATCGTCCGGGAAGAACTGCTCAAGGCGCGCCCCACCTACGGTTTCCTCGGCGAGGAGAGCGAGGAGATCAAGGGCACCGACGGCGCGCATCGCTGGATCGTCGATCCGCTCGACGGCACCACGAACTTCCTGCACGGCATCCCGGCCTTCGCCGTCTCGATCGCACTCGAACGCAACGGCGAGATCGTTGCGGCCGTCGTCTTCAATCCGGCGACCGACGAGCTCTATACTGCCGAGCGCGGCGGCGGCGCCTTCCTCAACGACCGGCGCCTGCGCGTTGCCGCACGCCGCGTGTTGTCGGATTGCGTCATCGGCTGCGGCGTGCCGGCGCTCGGCAAGCGCAATCACGGCAAATTCCTGGTCGAGCTTCGCCACGTGATGGGCGAGGTGGCGGGCATTCGCCGCCTGGGCTCGCCGACGCTTGATCTCGCCTATGTCGCCGCCGGACGTTTCGATGGTTTCTGGGAGGCGGAGCTTGCACCCTGGGACATGGCGGCCGGGATCCTGCTCATCCGCGAAGCCGGCGGCTTTGCCAGCGATTGGGAAGGCGGAGCGGCCATTCTGGAGGGTGGCGCGATCGTCGCCGGCAACGAACACATCCACAAGGCGCTCATCGAGGTCATCAAGCGACCGATTCCCGCCAAGTAGGCGAGAGAAAACGCGGCTGTTGTAAAGTCACGGTTTTCGCCTCCAGATACTTCAATTCGGCACAATGTTGCTCTAGTCTCCGCCAGCAATGAGTTCGGAGGCTGCTGAACCTATGGAAAATGTGAATGTGGCGGAGATCGGCTCCACCGAAAAGACGCCCGGCGGTTATGTCTACAGGCTTTCGAGCCCCATGCCCTTCCTCTGGACGATGCTGCTTTTCCTCGTCATCGTCGGGTTCATTGCCGCCATCCTCTTCCGGCAGACGCAGACTGCCTTCATGCACAATCCGGGCCTCAACGGCCTGATCGTCGGCGTTCTCGCGGTCGGCATCATCCTTGTTTTCAGTCACGTGCTGGCGCTTCGTCCCGAAGTGCGCTGGTTCAACTCCTTCCGTGCCGCCGGCAGCGCCGACAAGGTCAATCGCAATCCGCGGCTTTTGGCGCCGATGCGGGCACTGATCGGCAATCGCAAGACCTCGTTGGCGCTATCGACGACGGCGCTGCGTTCGATCCTCGATTCGATCGCGACGCGCCTCGATGAATCGCGCGACGTCTCGCGCTACCTGATCGGCCTCCTGGTGTTCCTCGGCCTGCTCGGCACGTTCTGGGGCCTCATCGGCACGATCGGTTCGATCAGTGGTGTGATCCAATCGCTTGATGCCGGCTCGAACGGCACCGGTGACGTGCTTTCGGCACTGAAGGACGGGTTGTCCACGCCGCTTTCGGGTATGGGCCAGGCCTTCTCGTCCTCGCTGCTCGGCCTTTCCGGTTCGCTCATTCTCGGCTTCCTCGACCTGCAGGCCGGCCGCGCGCAGAACCGCTTCTACATGGAGCTGGAAAACTGGCTCTCCTCCGTTACCGATGTCGGTTCGGATCTTGCGCCGGCGCTCGACGCCGTGTCCGGTTCGTCCTCTGAGGACATGCGTGCGCTCTCCGAATATCTGCGCAAGGCCTCCGAAGAGGGGGGTGTCGGCAGCCAGCGCTCGGTCGCCGCCATGGCGAGCCTTGCCGAAGGCATCCAGGGGCTCGTCAAGAATATGCGCAACGAGCAGCAGATGCTGCGCGACTGGATCGAGGCACAGCAGGACGAGGCGAAAGCAATGCGCCGCACGCTCGACCGGCTGGCCGAACGCATCGGCCTGCAGGAGCGGGCCGGTGAGAAACCCGAACGCCACCGCGAACGCACAAGCCACACAGAGAAGAGCGAGGGCAAATAAGCCATGGCTCTTGCCCGCAACCGCCGCCGCGAACGCACGGTCGACTATTGGCCGGGTTTCGTCGATGCGCTTTCGACGCTGCTCATCTCGATCATGTTCGTGCTGACGGTCTTCGTCGTCGGGCAGTTCATTCTCAGCCGCGAGATCACAGGACGTGACGAGGTGCTCAATCGCCTCAACAGCCAGATCAACGAGCTAACGCAGCTTCTGGCGCTCGAAAAGGGCAGCAATCAGGATCTCCAGGACTCGGTCGCCAATCTGCAGGCTTCGCTTGCCAACGTCGAAGGCGAGCGCTCGCGGCTGCAGGCGCTGCTGAGTGCCGGTTCGGGTGGCCAGGACGCGGCGCAGAAGCGGATCGGCGCGATGACGCAGGAGCTCGACGAGCAGAAGCAGGTGAGCCAACGGGCCCTCAGCCAGGTCGAGCTGCTGAACCAGCAGATCGCAGCGCTTCGCAGCCAGATTGCCGCCGTCGAAGCAGCCCTTCAGGCCTCGGAGGAGAAGGATCGGGTCTCGCAGACCAAGATCGCCGATCTCGGCAGCCGTCTCAACGTTGCGCTCGCCGCCCGCGTGCAGGAGCTGAACCGTTACCGTTCCGACTTCTTCGGCCGCTTGCGCGAGATCCTTTCGGACCGCGAGAATATTCGCATCGTCGGCGACCGGTTCGTTTTCCAGTCGGAGGTGCTGTTTCCCTCGGGCGGCGCCGATCTCAACCCGGAGGGGCAGACGGAGATGGCGAAGCTTGCAACCGCCCTGCTCGACCTCGCCAAGGAAATTCCGCCTGAGATCAACTGGGTGCTGCGTGTCGACGGCCATACCGACAATGTGCCGCTTGCCGGAACGGGCCGCTATCGCGACAACTGGGAGCTTTCCTCGGCGCGCGCGACGTCGGTCGTCAAGTTCCTGATCGGCCAAGGCGTGCCGGCCGACCGGCTTGTTGCCGCCGGCTTCGGCGAGTTCCAGCCGATCGCACCCGGCGATGCGCCGGATGCGCGTGCCACCAACCGCCGCATCGAGCTGAAGCTGACCGAGAAATAATCAGCTTGATATTGCCTGCCGCCACTCCGCGAGCCTGTCGGCGAGAAAGGCGCGAACGGCTGTACTGTCGCTGAGGCCGATCGCCGTCACGTAAGCCTCAGCCGCGGCGGTATTGTCGCCGGCCCGTGCCAGAAGAAAGGCACGCACGGCCCAGTAGGGCTGATAGGCCGCGATGGCGCGCGGATCGATCCTGTCGAGCCGGCTGATGCCTTCGGCAGCGCTTGAGGCCCTGCCGATCACCGCCGCCTCGGCGACGCGGGCGCCGAGCGTCGGCTTCATCTCCAGCAGCGCGGCATAGAGCGTCGTCAGCGCCTGCCAGTCGGTCGTCCCGGAAAGCCGGCGCGCAGCATGCACGGATTGAATTGCCGCCTGACACTGAAAAGGGCCGAAACGCTCGAAGCTCCCGGCCTTGCGCAGCAATGCGTCTGCCTCGGCGATCATGATCGCGTTCCAGACCGCCGTGTCCTGTTCGTCCAGCGGCACATATCGGCCCCCACCGTCGCGTCGGGCATCACAGCGGGCTTCGCAGTGAAGCATCAGCGACAGGAGGCCGATCGCTTCCGGCTCGTCGGGTAGCACCATCAGAAGCGCCCGGCCGAGCCAGATCGCTTCGGCGGCAAGCGACTGGTGCGCCTCCTCGCCGTCAAGCCCATCCCATCCGAGGCCATAGGCAACGTAGATCGCCGAGAGCACGGCGGCGAGTCGCCCCGGCAGGGTGGGTAAAGGCGGAACGGCGAAGGGAATACCGGCATCACGGATCTTCACCTTGGCCCGCACCAGCCGCTGGCTTATCGCTTGCGGCGAAACGACGAAGGCCCGTGCGATGGTTCTCGCCTCGATGCCGAGAACCGTCTGCAGCATCAGCGCCGTATGCACGGAGCTGTCGATGGCAGGGTGGGTACAGGCGAAGAGCAGCTTCAGCCGCTCATCGGGAAAAACGGAATTGCCGGCCTCGTTCATGCGCTCCTCCGCTTCCTCGAGGGCGAGCGATATCGTCGTTCGTACGTTGGCCTCGACGGTGCGGTGGCGGGCCGCCTGCATGAGGTTGCGGCGAGCGGCGACCAGCAGCCAGGCTTCCGGATTGCCAGGAATGCCGCGCTCCGGCCAGACGCGCAAGGCCGAAGCCAGCGCTTCCGACAATGCGTCTTCCGCCGCCGGCACGTCACGCGAGCGGGCGGCGAGAAAGGCGATCAGCTTGCCGTAAGACTGACGTGCTACCTGTTCGGCGGCGCGTCCGGCATCGGCGGACATTGCCGCCTCACATCTGCAGGCGCGGGCGCACCTCGACCGAACCCTTGTCGGAGATCGGAACGCGGGTCGCCCATTCCAGCGCGGTGTCGATATCGGGGACCTCGATCAGATAGAAGCCGCCGAGCTGTTCCTTGCCTTCCGGATAGGGACCGTCCTGGACATCGTGACCCTCGCCTTTGCGGCGCAGGATCGTGCCGGTCTCGGGGGCTGTCAGGCCGGCGCCACCGGTCATGATTCCTGCCTGCGCGAGCGCCTCGCTGTAGGCGACCCAACCGTCGCGATAGGCAGGATCGCTGCGGCGGGCGAAATCTTCGGGGGCTTCGCGAATGATGAGAGCATATTGCATGGAAAACTCCTGATCTCGTTGTTGGCCTTCCAGGCAGGCCGTCGAAAGCCGTTATGCCTGGTGGAGCGGTTCAGCCGTTCCGAGACAATGAGGCGCGAGCGGCGGTCGTTTCGACATGGCTTTGAAAAATACTTGAAAAAGAAAACGGCGCCGGAAATCCGAACGCGGGTGAGCCGGGCTCAAAGGCACCAGCGCCGCTCAAGGGCGCAAAAAAGGCAGGGCGGCGCTCACGCCGCCCGTGCCGTCCTGCTCAGGCTTCGGCCTTCGTCTGATCGACGACGTCGGCGCCGGGCGAGTTCTTCTTGATGGATTCGATGGCACTCATGGCCGAGGCCTTCGCCTTGTAGCCTTCGGACAGGAACATGGTTTCCCCGTTCGATGCCTTGAAGCGGAAGCGGAATTCGCCTGATTTATCCTTGTAAACTTCGAATTTGTACATGGATGTCTCCCGAAACGCTGAATTGTACCATCAGCGTCGAGAGGCTAGATCAAAATGGCGAGCTTTTCCACTACCTTAATGAGAATTGGGGTGCCTGGAGCCTCTCCTGGTTTGATTGAGTCATCCTGTGGACGCGGCTTGCCGCGTCCCATCGTCACCATTTCGTTGGGCGCAAGCGGACGGGATATCCGGTGGGATGCCGCCGCGTCATTCCATCTGGATATTCGCGCCCTTGACGACCGGCCCCCATTTGGCGAGCTCGGCTTTCACATGGGCTGCGAGTTCCTCCGGGGTCGAGCCGACAATGGTGGCGCTGAACTCCTTCATCCGTTCGGCAACGGCGGGATCGGCGAGCGCCTTCTTGGCTGCGGCATTGAGGCGCATTACCACCTCGTTCGGCGTCTTTGCCGGCGCGAAGAGTGCGTTCCAAGTATAGGTCTCATAGCCTGGAATGCCGGATTCGGCGACCGTCGGCACGTCGGGGAAGGAGGGGGCGCGCTCCGCCGTCGTCACCGCCAGCGCCCTCAGCGTGCCCGCCTTGATGTGGCTGGATGAGGAGGGCAGGTTGTCGAACATGATCGGCACCTGGTTGCCGATGACATCGTTCAAAGCCGGGCCGGCGCCCTTATAGGGGATGTGCTGCATGCTGACGCCGGCCATGGATTTGAAGAGTTCGCCGGAAAGATGCAGCGGCGTGCCGTTGCCCGACGAGGCGTAACTGTATTTGTCGGGCTCCGCCTTCAAGAGCGCGATCAATTCCGGCACTGTCTTTACCGGCAATTCCGGATTGACGACCAGCACGTTCGGCACGACGACGAGCAGCGAGATCGGCGCGAAATCCTTCTCGGGGTCATAGGGGGTCGATTTGAGGACCAGCGGATTGAGGGCGTGGGTCGCGACCGTGCCCATCAGGATGGTGTAGCCGTCGGGGTCGGCGCGGGCGACGTTGCCGGCGCCGAGATTGCCGCCGGCGCCGGCGACGTTCTGGACGATCACCTGCTGGCCGAGATCTTCCGACATCTTCTGCGCGACGATGCGGGCGACGACATCGGTCGAGCCGCCGGCCGCGAAGGGCACGACCATGGTGATCGCACGATCCGGAAAATCCGCGGCAACGGAAGCCGTGCCGAGACCGAGCGTTGCAGCCAGGCCGAAAACGAGCGCAAGGCCCGTGCGTCGCGTCATGTTGGAAAGCGCCATTCCTATCTCCTCCCACGATTTCAACAGCAACCCCCTACCCGGGGGCATGAAGAGGGTAGGGCAGGAGGCGGGAAAGACAACCGCGATAGAGTGCAAGAGAGGTCAGACTTTAGTTGCTGTCCTGGGAAAAGTGGATGCCGGTCATTTCGCGGGAGCGAGTACATCCTTGTTGGCGGCGTCGAACTGCAGCCGGGCGAGGCGCGCATAGATGCCGCCGTGGCGGATCAGGCTTTGATGCGTGCCCTCCTCGACGACGCGGCCCTGGTCCATGACGAGGATGCGGTCGGCCTTCAGCACGGTGGCGAGGCGATGGGCGATGACGAGCGTCGTGCGGCCGTCGACCAAGCCGTCGAGCGCCTTCTGCACCAGGGTCTCGCTTTCGGCGTCAAGGGCAGACGTCGCCTCGTCGAGCAGCAGTACGGGCGCGTTCTTCAGGATGGCGCGGGCAATGGCGATGCGCTGCCGCTGGCCGCCCGAGAGGGTGACGCCGCGTTCGCCGACCTCGGTCTCATAGCCGCTCTCCAGCCGGGCGATGAATTCGTCGGCCTGGGCGGCAAGGGCTGCGGCGCGGACCTCCTCACGCGAGGCGCCGGGGCGGCCGAAGGCGATGTTGTCATGGATCGAAGCGGCAAAGATCGTGACGTCCTGCGGCACGATGGCAATGCGCTGGCGCAACTCGTCCGGTGTCGTCAGCCGGGCGTCGACACCGTCGATCGTCACGCTGCCCTGCTGCGGATCGTAGAAGCGTAGCAGCAGCGAAAAGACGGTGCTCTTGCCGGCGCCGGAGGGGCCGACGATGGCGACGGTTTCGCCCGGCGCGATGGCGAAGTTCAAGCCATGCAGCGCCGATTTGCCGGGACGCGAGGGATAGGCGAAATGCACGTCGGAAAATTCGACGCGGCCGCGGCTGGGCGAGGGCAGGGCTTCGGGGCTGGCAGGGGCGGCGATCGGCGAGACCTCGTCGAGAAGCTCGGTCAGACGGTCGGCCGCGCCGGCCGCCTGCGAGAGTTCGCCCCAGACCTCCGACAGTGCGCCAAGCGATCCGGCCGAAATGACGGCATAGAGCAGGAACTGACCGAGCGTGCCGGCCGAAAGCGTGCCGGCAAGCACGCTGTGGGCGCCGACCCAGAGCACGGCGACGACGCTGCCGAAGATCAGCGTGATGGCGATGCCGGTCAGCAAGGCGCGCGAGCGGATGGCGGCGCGGGCGGCCTCATAGGCGGATTCAACGGCGCCGCCGTAGCGCGTCGCTGCGGCATCTTCGCCGTTGAAGGCCTGGACCGTGCGGGTTGCGGCGATCGTCTCGTTGGCAAAGGCGGACGCTTCGGCAAGCGTATCCTGGGCGGCGCGGGAGCGCCTGCGCACCGAGCGGCCGAAGGCAACGAGCGGGAAGACGATCAGCGGGATCGCCCCGATGACGAGGCTGGAAAGCTTCGGCGAGGTGACGACCATCATGCCCATGGCGCCGAGACAGAGGATGAGGTTCCTGAGCGCCACGGAAGCAGTGGCGCCGACGGCGGACTTGATCTGCGTCGTATCGGCCGTCAGACGCGAGATGATTTCGCCGGACTGGTTGACGTCGAAGAAGGAGGGCGACAGCCGCGTCACATGGGCAAAGACATCGCGGCGAAGGTCGGCAACGATGCGTTCGCCGATGGTGATGACGAAATAATAGCGCATGGCGCTTGCAACAGCGAGCACGACGGCCATGACCATCAGCATGGCAAAGTAGCTGTTGATGAAGCGGCCGTCCGACTGGGTGAAGCCGTGGTCGATCATGCGGCGCACGGCGAGCGGCAGCGCCAGCGAGGTGACGGCGGCAAGCGTCAGCGAAATCAGCGCACCCGCCACCAGGCCGCGATAGCGCATGAGATAAGGCGTCAGTCTGCCAAGCGGCCGCAACGACCGCCCTTTGTTTTCCCCAGCCCGTCCCTGTTCTGCCAAATCATCTCCGATCGCCGCGAGGACCCGCTAATGCGGCCTGTTGGCTCTTGTTATCCCGGCGTCCTTCATGTATAGGCACGCCATCCTAATGGGAAGCCGTAGCCATCACGACTGCGGCTTCATTTATTCAATCGGTTCGGTGGCCGCAACTGCATGCGGCAAATTGAACTCCGGTATCGCAGGAAGATTGTTATGAAGGCAGGCATCCATCCCGACTATCACATGATCAAGGTAGTCATGACCGATGGCACCGAATACGAAACCCGCTCGACCTGGGGTTCGGAAGGTGCTGTCATGAACCTCGAAATCGATTCCAAGTCGCATCCGGCCTGGACCGGCGGCAATCAGCAGCTGATGGACCGCGGTGGCCGCGTTTCAAAGTTCAACAAGCGTTTCGGCGGCCTCGGCCTCTAATCGCTTCTGCTCGACGGAATTTGAAAAAGGCCCGGTTCTGCCGGGCTTTTTTGCGTTTGCAGGCTGGCGCGGTAGCGCAGCAAATGAAAAACCGGCCGCGCAAGGCGCAGCCGGTTCAAATGGAATTTGTCAGATCGGTCAGTTGTTGCCGAAGGCCGTCTGCAGCAGGGAAAGCTGGGCCTGCACGCTGTTCTGATTGTCGTGAACGATCACGGCTTCGGCCGGGCGATAGATTTCGCGATCAAGCAGGGCGATGCGGTTCTGCAGGCGCAGCGAGCGCTCGACGAGATCGCGGAAGGATTCCGGCAGATCGCCCCAGCCCGGTGCGGCGCGGTCGACGTTGAAGCCGTCGAGGCGAACCTTGTTCTTCTCGGCCAGCACCTGATCGCGGGACATTTCGCCGTTGTTGACGGCGCGCTGCAGCAGCAGCCAGGAAGCCATCTGCATCAGGCGGGTGGTCAGCCGCATCGATTCCGCGGCATAGAGGACGGACGCCATGCGCGGCAGAACCTTGGAGGCTGCGCGGCCCTGGCCGTCGAGATAGGCGGCGGTCTCCTCGACCAGCGACATGCCTTCGGCATAAAGCGCCTTGAACTGTGAGGATGCAGCCGCGCGGCCCGCAAAACTGATCGTGTTCAATCCAACTTCCGACATCGCAATAGTCCCTGTTGCACGCAGCTACTTATGGTCAGGTAACGCCGGCGCCGACGGAAAAGTTTCCCGAGCCGGTCTTTATTACTTTAAGATGGTATCATTAGCGCAAATGCGCAAGCCGTTTCTTAAGAAAGGGTTAATCTCCACAGTTTCATGGAAATGCGCCGGCCGCAGCAAAAAGAAGAGCCGCAAAAGCGGCTCTCAAGGTAAAACAGGGAGAAAAATCAGACCAATTCACCGCATGGAAAACTGTCTGAGACCCAGAGGAAATCTGGATGAATATAGTAATACCTTATAAAGCTTAATATTTTATTAACATTGTGCCGAATGAAGACTTGAGGCTGGCTCGTTTGGTCAGCCATGCTGTTGTTTTTTGAGGTTTTTACGGATCATGATCGGAAGAAGCTTTCCGCCGCCTGTCGTCCGGAGGCCTTGCGGGCGGCCTCGGCTTCCAGGCGGGTGATCTCGGTCTTCAGCAACTCCACGCGCGCCTTCAGCTCGTCCACCGAAAGCAGGGAGAGATCGGCGCCGATCTCATGGGCGGTTTTCTTCTGCGGCCGGTCGTCATCGATAAAGCTCATCGGTTCTCCTCCTTTTGCTGCAGGCAGCATGATGGTGAAAAATACGGGTGATACGGAAGGGAAATTTAGGCCGATCCGGCCTAAACGCACCCTTGTCCTGAGCTTCCCGTTCATGAGTCACGGAAAAAAACCGCAGCGCAGTCCTGCGGGACGCTCTATCCGAACTTTACAGCAGGATCGCTGCTTTCGGGAGACTTGCCGGTGCCGCGATCGGCAAGCGACATGCTTTCCGGCGTCAGCATCGGCGAAGTGCCGGTTGGGATCGTCGTATAGGCGTCGCGGTCGCTGGCCGGGACGGCGGCGCGGATGCGGCTTCTGATAATCGCATAAACGGTGATCAGCACATGGGCGATGGCCGTGACCAGGAAAAGCGCATGCGGTGTGATCGCCGACATGACGGGGCCGCCGAGCGTCGGGCCGATGACCGTGCCGATGCCGTAGAGGAGCAGCAGACCGCCGGAGACCTTGACGAAATCCTCCGATGCCGCGAAGTCGTTCGCGTGAGCGACCGCGATCGGGTAGAGCGTGTTGGCCACCGCGCCGTAAAGGACAACCAGCCCGATCAGCAAGGCGGGCGATGTCGGGTGGAGCATGAAGATCAGCAGGCCGGCGAGAGCGGCGATCGCCGACATGGCGGCGAGCACGTAGCGCCGGTCGATACGATCGGAAAGTCGGCCGGCCGGCAACTGCATCATGGCGCCGGCGAAGATGGTGGCGCTCATCATCACGGCGATGCTGGTGTCGGAAAGGCCGGCGCCGGCGCCGAAGACGGCGCCCAGCGTGCCATAGGCGCCGTTGGCGATGCCGACGAGCAGGATGCCGAGGCAGGAGACGGGCGAATTGCGGTAGAGCGCCGGCAGGTCGAGACGCACGGCCTTCAGCGGCTGCGGCGAGGCGGCGGTCGACAGTGTCGTCGGCAGCATGGCGATGCAATAGAAGATGCCGCAGATCATGAACAGCACCGGCGTGCGCACATCCTCGAGCGGGATCATCATCTGGCCGCCGACGACGCCAAGCAGTGTGATGCCGATATAGAGCGAGAAGATCGCGCCGCGGCTTTCGTTGCTGGCGCGCTCGTTCAGCCAGCTTTCGATGATCATCGAGGTGCCGGCGGTGGAGAAGCCGGTGACGGCGCGCAAGACCACCCACCAGATAGGATCGATGATGATGCCGCTGACCAGCGCGATGATGGCGATGATCGAGATGAAGCCGGAGAAGGCTCTGACATGGCCGACGCGGCGCACCAGTTTCGGCGCCACCAGGCAGCCGATGACGAAGCCTCCGGCCCATGAGGTGCCGAGCAGGCCGAGCGTCGTGGTGGCGTAGCCTTCGAGATTGCCGCGCACGGGAAGCAGGATGCCCTGCAGGCCGTTGCCCATGAAAAGGAAGAGCGTGCCAAAGAGCAACGCGGCGACGGACAGCAGATTTCTCTTCATTTCCCCAGACTCGGTCTCAGCGATTGTAAACGGACATAAGGCAAGACCTGCGCCTGGCCAGCCTCAAGATGATTGATTGTGCCCCGGAATATCTTTACGGCGTGTCGAGATGCTCTTGTTCGCGCGGAAAAATGTCCGTCCTGTGACATTCCGAAAAATGGAAAAAATAAAGCATGACAAAGCTGATAGCCTTGCTGCTCATGCTTGCCATGGTGATACAGGTGATCAAGCCGCTCGGGCTCCCCGGCCTCCGGCGGCGCATGGATTTCTGGAAGATCGCGCTCATCGCCTTCGGCGTCTGGGCCGTGGCGCTCTTGTCGCGCGACTTCCTGATGTAAGCCCGCACTCCCTCCCGGATCGTCAGTCCTGCAGGATGATTTCTCCGCGCATGACGGAAACGCAGCGTCCCGAGATGACGACATCGGTGACGATCCCGCCGGATTTCACGACATCGAGGGCAATGATACTGCGGCGGCCCATTTCGACGCCTTGTTCGATGGTGATGCGGACGTCCATATCGGCGTCCGGCGCAAGCGAGACAAGATAGGCGCCGAGTGCTGCCGAAGCGCTGCCGGTTGCCGGATCCTCGGGCACGTTATCGAGGGGCGCGAACATGCGGGCGCGAATATGCCACGGATCGTCGGATGTCCTGGCATAGACGAAGAGCGAGAAGTCGTGGCCGCTCGTCGTCTGCCGGCCCGCGGCCGCCTGGAAGCCGGCAAGGTTCGGACGGGCGGCGGCCAGGGTTTCGAGCCCCTTCAATTCGGCGACGGCGAAGTTCAGGCCGACGGAGGCAAAGACCGGCGCGTGGGTGGTGGAGACGATGACGCCCGGATCGAGCGAGATGCAACGGGCGACGGTTTCCTCGGCAATGGTGTCGCCGATCGTCAGCGGCTGCGGCGCGCGGATGGCGGTGGCCTCGATTTGTCCGCCGTTGCGTTTCAGGTCGACTTCGACGATGCCGGCCTTTTCCTCGAAGCGCAGCCTGTCGCCGACCGGCTTGCCGAAGATCTCGGCCTGCCGGCCGAGCACGTAGGCGGTGCCGACATTCGGATGGCCGGCGAAAGGGATCTCCATCGTCGGAGTGAAGATGCGCACACGAGCGGAATTCCGATCGTCTTCGGGCGGCAGAACGAAGGTGACTTCGGAATAGTTGAACTCGGTGGCGATCTTCTGCATCGCCACATCGCTCAAGCCCCGGGCATCGGAAATGACGGCAAGCGGATTGCCCTCGAAGCGGATGGAGGTGAAGACGTCGACGGTGACGTAGGAGATGGTGTTCATGGCGGCTCCTGTTGTGGCAGGCCGTCATGAGTAAGCATGGTTTTTCAGGGAATGAAGCGGTTTCTTGTCGCCGTGACAAATGAGTGCGGGCTTTGCCTGCGCGCCTTATTTATCCGCCGGCTCGTTGGTGGAGGAGAACGTCTCCCGCGAACTCCCTCATGCCTGTGCGCCTCAGGACTTCGCCCAAGGGATGTCACAGGAATCCAACTATGGCGCGTCTGCGCCGTGAATGAATCAATGCATGAGGGGAAGGACTAGTGCGCCCAAGGACTTGGGCGCACTGGATTCCTGTGACGAGCACAGGAATGAGGGAGCCGAAGGGATTGGCGGGAGCGGCAACGTTGTGGTTGCCGCCCCCACCCAAATCCCGAGTCCAAAAGTCAAGCGGCCTTTTCCAGGTCCTTCTTCCAGCTGCCCTTGGCGGCGAGGCTGTTCATCTCGGCGCGGTGGGTGAATTCGCGCTGGCCGGCGGCGACATTTTCCGGCTTGCCGTTCCAGGCCTTGAGGGCGCTGTCCTGCAGGGCGCGGCCGTAGGAGAAGGTGACAAGCCAGGGCAGGTCGCCGGTGGCATTGATGGCGGAAAGATGCGCGGTCGCCTCTTCGGTCGTCTGGCCGCCGGAGAGGAAGGCGATGCCGGGAACGGCGGAGGGAACGGTCGCTTTCAGAACCTTGACGGTGCGCTCGGCAACTTCTTCGACCGACGCCTTGCGGGCGTTCCTGCCGTCGATCACCATGTTCGGCTTCAGGATCATGCATTCGAGGCTGACGCGGGCTTCGGCCAGTTCCTCGAAGACGATGCGCAGCGTGGCTTCGGTGACTTCGGCGCAACGGTCGATGTTATGGTCGCCCGGCTTGCCGTCCATCAGGCATTCCGGCTCGACGATCGGCACGATCTTGGCTTCCTGGCAGAGAGCCGCATAGCGGGCGAGCGCCTGAGCGTTGGCACGGACCGAGCCGCGGGTCGGCAGCGAGGACGAGATGGCGATGACGCCGCGCCACTTGGCGAAACGGGCGCCGGCTTCATAATAGCGGGCAAGGCGCTCGCCGAGGCCGTCGAGGCCTTCGGTGATGGTTTCGCCGGGAAATTTGGCCATTGGCTTGGCGCCGGTATCGACCTTGATGCCGGGAATCGAACCGGCAGCGCGGATGATGTCGACGAAAGGCGTGCCGTCGGCGGCCTTCTGGTAGAGCGTCTCTTCGAAAAGAATGACGCCGGAAATATATTTCTTCATCGCCTCGTCGGAGCGGAAGAGCATCTCGCGGTAGTCGCGACGGCTGGTTTCGGTCGATTCAAGATTGATCGTGTCGAAACGCTTCTTGATGGTGGAGGTCGATTCGTCAGCCGCAAGCAGCCCCCGGCCACCTGCAACCATCTGCACTGCAATGTCTTCCAGTCGTTCGCTCATTCGATCTCTCCACAGCGTTAACATCGGCGGTTTAAGAATATAGGACGGCGATAACAGAAGTTTATAGTGAGGAAAATGGAAGGCTAAGTCATTGAAACGATTGAAATCAATTCAATCGTTTGAAAAAATGGGATTTTTTTCAAGCCTTGAGCAAAAGACCGCGGAAGGCTTCTCGCCACCGCGGTCTATCCACATGTAAAATCTGCCAAATTGCGTTTGCGGCGCCGCACCGCTTATTGCAAGGTGCGACGCCGAATGCGTTTTTTCGCGCCGAGGCGCTCGGTCTTATCTGGCGGCGTTGAGGACGGCGACGCCGGGAAGTTCCTTGCCTTCCATCCATTCGAGGAAGGCGCCGCCGGCGGTCGAGACATAGGTGAAATCGTCGGCAACGCCGGCATGGTTGAGCGCCGAGACGGTGTCGCCGCCGCCGGCAACCGAGGTGAGCTTGCCGGCTGCCGTGCGCTCGGCGGCGTATTTCGCGGCAGCGACGGTTGCTGTATCGAAGGGCTCGATTTCGAAGGCGCCGAGCGGACCGTTCCAGACGAGCGTTGCGGCGCGCTCGATCCAGGCGTTGATGGCCTCGACCGATTTCGGGCCGACGTCGAGCACCATGGCATCGGCGGGAATGGCGTTGATATCGACCGTCTCGTTGGCGGCACCGGCCTTGAATTCGCGGGCAACGACGCCGTCCTCCGGCAGGATGATGGCGCAGCCTGATGTCGCGGCCTCGATCATGATCTGCTTGGCGGTTTCAGCGAGGTCATGCTCGCAGAGCGACTTGCCGACATGGGTGCCGCGGGCGGCGATAAAGGTGTTGGCCATGCCGCCGCCGATGACGAGCGCGTCGACCTTCTTCACGAGGTTCATCAGGAGGTCGATCTTGGTCGAGACCTTGGCGCCGCCGACAATCGCGACCACCGGGCGGGCCGGGGCGCCGAGGCCCTTTTCCAGCGCTTCCAGCTCGGCCTGCATAGTGCGGCCGGCATAGGCCGGCAGGTGATGGGCAAGGCCCTCGGTCGAGGCATGGGCGCGGTGGGCGGCGGAGAAGGCGTCGTTGACATAAATATCGCCATTGGCGGCAAGCGCCTTGGTGAAGTCGGGGTCGTTCTTTTCCTCGCCCTTGTGGAAGCGGGTGTTTTCCAGAAGCAGGATATCACCGTCATTCATCGCGGCGACGGCGGAAGCGGCGGCTTCGCCGATGCAGTCGGAAGCCGTCGTCACGGCGTGGTCGAGCACTTCCTCGACGGAAGGGGCGATCAGCGACAGCGACAGATCCGGCGAAGGGCCGTCCTTCGGCCGGCCGAAATGGGCAAGCAGGATCACCTTGGCGCCCTTGTCGGACAGTTCGAGGATCGTCGGCGCCACACGCTCGATGCGCGTCGTATCGGTGACCTTGCCGTCCTTGACCGGAACGTTGAGGTCGACGCGGATGAGAACGCGCTTGCCGCTGATGTCGGTGAGATCGTCGAGGGTCTTGAAAGCAGGCATGGGGAGGATCCAGTCTTGGTTGGCGGAAGTTGCGCCGACCATAGCAAGGATCATTCGAGACGCAAGGCGTTCAACGGCCGTTTTCGCGCCTGGCTTCGTCGCCTCCTGCCGATGCTTTCGGCGCGCCTTCGGAGGCCGCCGCTTCGCGATTCCGGCGTCCCTTCAGTCGCTCGCGGATGCGCTGGATGATGTCCTTGAGATTGATGAAGATCGGCAGGGTGATTGCCGGTTCGACCGCTTCGAGCGACATGCCGACGGAGGTGACGTGGTCGTGCTCGTCGAGATCGCGGACGATGAGAATGATCGAGCCGAGGCGGACGCGGTCGGCATAATCGGCCTTGCCGCCGAGGCGCTGCCGCATCAATTCGGCGATCGTCAGGCCTTTTTCGGATTCGTTGAGCAGGCCGGGACCGTAGGCGGCGTCAAGATCGGCGGCGGGGCGGGCAGGCGACAGCGCGAAGGCACCGAAGAATTCGGCATCGTCCTCATCGACCGGCGCACGGCTGGCGAAGAGCCGGTCGAGCAGGCGCGAATAGCTCGGCACGATGAAGAGGTAGACGAGGTCGTTCTCGCGCAGGCGTCCGGCATATTGATAACGCATCGACTTGCCATCGCGGATGACGAGCGAGGGTGTCGCCCAGCGCGGGATGCGCTCGCCGCGCAGCACCGGACTATCCTTGATGACGCGATAGGAGAGCAGTTCGTGGTTGGCGGCGCCCGGCAGGTCGACCTCGACCTTGTCGACGGCGCCGATGCGCGGCGGAATGATGAGGCCGAGCTTCTTGGCGACGGGCTTGATCGTCCAGCCTTGGACGAGCAGGGAGACCAGCACGATGATGAAGGCGGTGTTGAAATAGATCTGGCCGTTCTCCAGCCCGCCGAGGATCGGCATGATGGCAAGCAGGATGGAGACGGCGCCGCGCAGGCCGACCCAGGCGACGAAGCCGATTTCCTGCTGCGTGTAATCGAAGGGAAGCAGCGACAGCCAGATCGCCAGCGGCCGGGCGACGAAGATCAGGAAGAAGGCGAGCAGGATGGCCGGCACGATGATGACGGGAAATTGCGACGGCGTGGCGAGCAGGCCGAGCACCAGGAACATGATGATCTGCGCCAGCCAGGTCATGCCGTCCTGGAAGCGCTTGATGGTGCCGATCGCCTGCATCTTGCGATTTCCGGCGTAGATGCCGGCAACATAGACGGCCAGGAAGCCGCTGCCGCCGACCGTGCCGGCGAAGGAGAAGACGAGCAGGGCGAGCGCCAGCACGAAGATCGGCGTCAGGCCGCGGTCGGTATCGAGCTTGCTGACGATCAGCACGATCATCATGCCGCCGAGCAGGCCGAGGATGACGCCGAGCCCCATCTGCTGCACGAACATGGCGAGCATGCCGATATTGATGCCGTCGTAACGCTCGCCGCTCGCCAGCACCTCGACAAGGGCGATGGTGAGGAAGATCGCCATCGGATCGTTGGTGCCGGATTCGACTTCGAGAGTCGAACGCACCTTGTCACGGATGTTGATGCCGCCGATGCGCAGCAGGAAGAAGACGGCGGCGGCATCCGTCGAGGCGACGATCGAACCGAGCAGCAGTCCTTCCAGCCAGGTGAAGTTCAAAAGCCACATGGCGGCGAAGGCAAAGAGCGAGGCGGTGATCAGCACGCCGACGGAGGCGAGCGTGAGAGAGGGCACGGCTGCCAGCCGGAAGGCCTGCATCGGCGTGCCAAAGCCGGAATCGAACAGGATGACGGCAAGCGCGATGGAGCCGAGAATATAGGCCAGATAGTTGTTGCTGAATTCGATGCCGAGACCGTCGACGCCGGCGGCAAGGCCGATCATCAAAAACAGCAGAAGCAGCGGGGCGCCGAAGCGGAAGGCGAGCAGGCTCGAAAAAGCGGCAAGAAGCACGAGCGCCGTCGCGACCAGCACTACGATATAGAACGCTTCCATGCCCACCCCTTCCATCGAATGCTTGCCGATGCGGCCACCCCCGGCCGATCCGCCTTGTCTCAACCCCTCCACCACGCGCGTCGATGCATCAGTAAACGGCAAAACGGCAGAGAAGGGTAGGCCTTGCGGCTTAACCTCGTCTCGTGCTGCATCATGCTGCTGAACGGCTGCCGGACGGCCACCGACACGGAAATGCTACGGGAGAAACTCTCTACAAAGAATGTATAAGCAAATCAGGCAAGAGCAGGGCGAAAGGCACGAAGATCGATTTTTCCTGCCGGTATCTGCGAGCCGCCCCCGTTCGTCTTGTCCACTGGCGAGAGGAAGGGATCGCAGCCGCGGTTTGGGCGAGTGCTATCCCAACACCGCCTGAAGTGTGATGACGGCGAGAAACGAAAGACCGATGAACACGGCAGCCCGAACGACCAGACGATTGGCCGTTGCCAGCACGGCAGGTCTGACGTCCCGCTTGCGATGAAACCGCTGCCGCCGCTTGAGGGTGGTATGGGACAAGCGTTTTTGCGCCTCTGCCATTTATCGCCTCCACTTGCATTTCCTCAATCTACCACGGTTGGCCAGTGGATTGCCAACCGTGATTTCATCCTTGCGGCCACCGAACCCGTCGCTTCGAAGCGGCTTTCAAAACAGAAGATGAGGCAGATCGGCTGTCAGTCTGCAGTGTCGTCGCCCCCGTCGGTCAGATCCTCGACCGGAACCAGGAAAACGACGAATTCGTCGTCGATGGTCCTTTGCGGATCGTCGTCGAATTCATAGGCGTGCTCGACTTCGCTGGCTTCCTCGGCGGTCGCCTTGCGCAGGCTGAGCGCGGCCTTACGGTCCCACAGGGGCTTGCCTTCGGATTCCAGGATGGTCAGGTCGTCGCGAAAATCTTCCGCCTCGAAGAAGTGCGTCGCTTCCTCATGGTTTTTCGAACGAAAGCTGGCAATGGCGCGGCCGGCGATCTCAACGGTAAAGTAATCCATGCATCTCTCCCTATCTCCCCGGCCGGCGAAGCGGTTCAGGGCTTGGTGCACCATATCAGGTTTCGCAATCGATCCGGCGCGGTACCTATAACAAAACGGCCCGGTTTCCCGGGCCGTTTCCGAAGATTCGATCGTCAGGCTCTCAGATGAGCTTGGCGAAGGCGACGGCCGTGTCGGACATGCGGCTGGAGAAGCCCCACTCGTTGTCATACCAGGACAGGACGCGCACGAAGTTGCCTTCCATGACCTTGGTCTGATCGGTCGCGAAGATCGAGGAGTGGCTGTCGTGGTTGAAGTCGCGGGAGACCAGCGGCTCGTCGGTGTAGCCGAGGATGCCCTTCAGCGCGCCGTTGGAGGCGGCCTTGATGGCTTCGTTGATTTCGCCGACCGTGGTCGCCTTCTTGGAGACGAACTTGAAGTCGACGACCGAAACGTTCGGGGTGGGAACGCGGATCGAGGTGCCGTCGAGCTTGCCCTTGAGATGCGGCAGGACGAGGCCGACGGCCTTGGCTGCGCCCGTCGAGGTCGGGATCATCGAGAGGGCGGCTGCGCGGGCGCGATACAGGTCCTTGTGCATCGTGTCGAGCGTTGGCTGGTCGCCGGTGTAGGAGTGGATGGTCGTCATGAAGCCGTGGTCGATGCCGACGGCGTCGTCGAGGACCTTGACGACCGGCACCAGGCAGTTGGTGGTGCAGGAGGCGTTGGAGATGACCAAGTGCTCCTTGGTGAGCTGGTCATGGTTGACGCCGAAGACGACGGTCAGGTCGGCGCCGTCTGCAGGCGCCGAAACGATGACGCGCTTGGCGCCGGCCGTCAGGTGAGCGGCGGCCTTGTCGCGGGCGGTGAAGATGCCGGTGCATTCCATGGCGATGTCGACGCCGAGTTCGCGATGCGGAAGCGTTGCCGGATCCTTGATCGCGGTGACCTTGATCGGCTTGCCGTTGCCGACGGTGATCGTGTCACCTTCGACCTTCACGTTTGCCGGGAACTTGCCGTGGATCGAGTCGTAGCGCAGCAGGTGGGCGTTGGTCTCGACCGGGCCGAGGTCGTTGATGGCGACGACTTCGATGTCGGTGCGGCCGGATTCGACGATAGCGCGAAGGACGTTACGGCCGATGCGGCCGAAACCATTGATGGCAACCTTGACTGTCATGTGCATTCACTCCCGATAGAATAGAGCCCGATAGAGAGGGCCTGGAATTGAGGAGATGGAGAGCGCCTCAAGGCGCCCTCTTTAAAGCTTTGCTTCCGCGGCCGCAACGACGGCGTCGGCGGTGATGCCGAAATGCTTGTAAACGTCCTTGACCGGGCCGGACGCGCCGAAGCTCTTCATGCCGATGAAAGTGCCTTCCGGTCCGATGAAGGCGTCCCAGCCCTCGCGGACGGCGGCTTCGACGGCGATCTTGACCGGCGAGTTGCCGAGAACATCCTTGCGATAGGCGTCCGGCTGCTCGAAGAACAGTTCGGTGCAGGGCACCGAGACGACACGCACCGAAACACCCTTGGCTTCAAGAGTGGCGCGAGCGGCGACGGCGATTTCGACTTCCGAGCCGGAGGCGAAGATCGTCACCTTGGCATCGGCATTGCCGGCGAGCGTATAAGCGCCCTGTTCGCAAAGGTTCTTTTCGCTGTATTCGGTGCGGGCCGGGCTGAGGTTCTGACGCGTCAGGGCAAGGCCCGACGGACGGTTGTGCGTCTTAATGGCGATCTGCCAGCATTCCGCCGTTTCCGTGGCGTCGGCCGGCCGGAAGACCAGCAGGTTCGGGATGGCGCGCAGGCCGGCGAGCTGCTCGACCGGCTGGTGCGTCGGGCCGTCTTCGCCGACGCCGATCGAGTCGTGCGTCAGGACGTGGATGACGCGGATGCCCATCAGTGCTGCGAGGCGGATCGGCGGGCGGCAATAATCCGAGAAGATCAGGAAGCCGCCGCTATAGGGAATGAGGCCGCCATGCAGCGCAATGCCGTTCATGGCGGACGCCATGCCGTGCTCGCGGATGCCCCAATGCACGTAACGGCCGGCGAAATCCGTCGGCGTGATCGAGTGCATCTGGCTGGTCTTGGTGTTGTTCGACGGCGTCAGGTCGGCGGAGCCGCCGAGGGTTTCCGGCACGAAGCCGTTGATGATTTCGAGTGCGTCCTCGGATGCCTTGCGGGTTGCAACCGTCGGCCTGGTCTCGGCGAGCTTCTTCTTATATGCGCTGATCGCGGCATCGAAACCTTCCGGCAGGTCGCCTGCCATACGGCGGGAGAATTCCGCTCTGGCCGGCGATCTGGACAGAGTTTCTTCCCATGCCTTGACGATATTGTCGGAGCGGGTGCCGGCCGAACGCCATGCCTCGAGAATGTCGGAAGGGACGACGAAGGGCTCGTAATCCCAGTTCAGAGCCCTGCGGGTGGCGGCGATTTCATCGGCGCCGAGCGGGCTGCCGTGCACCTTGTGGCTGCCGGCCTTGTTCGGAGCGCCGAAGCCGATGACCGTCTTGCAGGCGATGAAGGTCGGGCGGTCGGACTGGTGGGCGGCCTCGATCGCATCGGCGATGGCGGCCTGATCGTGGCCGTCGATCTCGATGGTGTTCCAGTGAACGGCTTTGAAGCGGGCGATCTGGTCGGTCGAATCCGACAGCGAAACGGCGCCGTCGATGGTGATCGAGTTGTTGTCCCAGAAGAGGATCAGCTTGTTCAGCTTCAGGTGGCCGGCAAGCGCGATCGCCTCATGGCTGATGCCTTCCATCAGGCAACCATCGCCATTGATGACGTAGGTATAGTGGTCCTGCAGGTCCGCACCGAATTCATCGCGCAGCTTGCGTTCGGCGATCGCCATGCCGACGGCGTTGGCGATGCCCTGGCCAAGCGGGCCGGTCGTGGTTTCGATGCCGGTCGCATGGCCGTATTCCGGGTGGCCGGCGGTCTTGGAGCCGACCTGGCGGAACTGCTTCAGGTCCTCGACCGTCATGTCGGGATAACCGGTCAAATAGAGCAGCGAGTAGAGCAGCATCGAGCCGTGGCCGGCAGAGAGCACGAAGCGGTCACGGTTCGGCCAGTGCGGCTTCTTCGGATCGAAGCGCAGATATTTGGTGAACAGGACCGTTGCCACGTCGGCCATGCCCATCGGCATGCCGGGGTGGCCGGAATTCGCCTTTTCAACGGCGTCCATGGCGAGGAAACGGATCGCATTCGCCATCCGGTCGTTTTGTTCGGGAGAGGTCATGGCTTTTCCGCAAGCTCCGAGTGTCGGGGGATGGCCTCGAGCCTCCAAGACCATCGAATGAAAGCGGCAGAGACATAGCAGTTAAGACGGGCGAGTCAATAAATGGCGGGCCGAATCCGGCGGGGTTGCGGCGATTTTTGACATTTGCTCGCGCGATTGTACAAATGACAAATTTTATGCGGCCGGCACCGATAAAACGCTCATCCACAAGATAGGCCGGCGGACGGGTGGGGGGATTTATTGACGGGCCGTTGGCGAGCTGCATATCCTTTTTGAAATCACAGGATCGGTGCAGAGTGCCGATTCGCGGATCCTGCGCGGGAATCGGAAAGGCATGATGCCCACAGGCAAAACCATGGAAGCAGCGCTGAACGAGCTGAGGCAGGCGATTTCGAGCCTCGAAAACGCCGTCGACATGCGCATCGAGCGGCAGCGCGAGCAAGGGGAGATCGAGGGCGAGGTGCGGCGCGTGCATGCCGACCGCTCCCGGCTGGCGCAGGAGCTCGACCAGGCCGAATTCCGCGCCAATCGGCTGGAAGAGGTCAATCGCGAAGTATCGCGGCGGCTGGTGACGGCCATGGAAACGATCCGCGCGGTTCTGGATCGCTGATGAGAAAGAATATGACATGGCGCAGGTGACGGTAACGATCGACGGCAAGGCCTATCGCATGGCCTGCGAGGAAGGGCAGGAGGATCATCTGACGGATCTTGCCACCCGTTTCGATCGCTATGTCGGCCATCTCAAGGGTCAGTTCGGTGAGATCGGCGATCTCAGGATCACCGTCATGGCCGGCATCATGATCATGGACGAGATTGCCGAGCTGACGCGCCGCATCGCCGGGCTGGAATCCGAGCTGGAGTCGCTGCGCGGCAACCGCGACACGGTGCTTGCGGCGACCGCCCGCACCGAGGAAACGCTGGCGGCAGCGCTCGGCGAGGTGTCGAGCCGCATCCGCGGCATCACCGACAAGCTGAATGGCCGCTCCGCCCCCGAGCTCAATTGACCTCAATTAAATCGGCGCGGGCTGCCGTCGCCACTGGCGCGTCGATGCAAACGCCCTTATATATCGCGATGCGGTCTGCGCCTCTCGACAGGAACCACAATCCCTGGGGCCATACTCGATCCAAAGGGAGCTGTCCCTGGCCAGGCCCGTGGGCCTGGACACACGGTGCCCACCTACGTTTGTAGGCGCCCAGGATCGTAAACATCCATCGGTGGTCGTGGATCGCACTTTCTCTCCATCACCGGCAATGGCAGCAGATCGATAGGCGAACGCGGCGCGCGTCCGCCTTTTTTTAACAGGTGCGACTACTTCTTCTAGCCGGGAAGGGTGACCTGGAAGACCTTGAACATGGTGTCGACGTCGGCGCCGCCTTCCGCCTTGTAGGCTGCGCCCACCTGGAAACCATCCTGCGTCAGGAAGTCGTTGTCATTAATCGACCGGATAGGGGCCTTCGGCGAAAATCTCGTCGTGATAGCCTTTGGAGCCGACGTCGAGCGACAATGGGCTGCGCCATTCGCGATTCTCGCGCAGGCAATCGAGCACGAAGCGGAAATCATAGCGCGGCTGCCAGCCGAGTTCGCGCCGTGCGCGCTCGTTGACGTAGACGCGGTCGAGCGCCGGGAACATCTTCCAGCCGTGTTCGGCATAGAGGCCGCGGGCTCCCGGAAAGAGCCGCTCGACGACCGCAGGGGCGTCGCGCCTGATCTCGGCGAGATCGTCTGGTGAAAACGGCGTGGTGGCCGAGATGATGTAGCGACCGAAGCCAAGTGGACGCGCCCTTTCGAGGGCGAGCAGATGGGCGCCGACCACATCGGCGATATCGACGCGGCGATGGAGCAACTCGTTGGCCTGGGCATTTGCCGGCGAATAGGCGTTGCGAATGTCGGGATCGTCGTCACTTTCGGGAAAGAAACGCGACGTCCTCACAATAACGACCGGCAATGCGAATTTGCGGGCGAAGAGTTCGCACAGACCTTCGGCAGCGAGCTTCGTCACGCCGTAAATGTTCCTCGCGACCGGAAGCACGTCCTCGGTGATCCATGCGGCCGGTTGGCCGGCGGCCGGCGTCAATGCCGCGCCGAAGGTGCTGGTGGTGCTGGTGAAGACGAAACTTGCAACGCGTGCGGCGGCCGCCTCTTCAAGCAGGTTCAGCGTGCCGCCGATATTGGTGTCGACGAAATCCTGATTGCCGTGAGTGGCGACATGCGGCTTGTGCAGCGTGGCGGCATGGATGACGTGGCTGATGCCCGACATCGCCTGTCGGACGAAGGCGCGGTCGCCGATGGAGCCGACCGCGTCGGTGAAATCCGAGGACTTGATGTCGACGCCGCGCACCGATCGGCCTTGCGCCTTCAGGACGCGCATCAGCGCCTCGCCGAGGTGGCCGGCGCTTCCCGTCACCAGTATCGTCATTGCATTTTCTCCAGACCGTTTCCGCGGCGGAGGCTATTAAGACCGGCATTTTCGGACAACGCATAAATTATGCATGGGGGTGCAGGAAAGCTGCAGGCTCGGTGACGGTGGTGACGAGGCGGCCGGCGCTGCCGTCGGAAAGCATGATCCGTTCCCAGGTGACGCGGCCGGCGGCAATCGGCAGGCGCGCATTGCCGTTGGCGCCGGTATCGAATGTCAACGACATGAGCCTGCCCTCACGCCAGCTGCATGCCTCCAGCGATTGTTCGGCGGCGGCGATCTCGGCGGAAGCGTAGGGGAAAAGGGAGCGGCCGAGAAAAGCGCCGATCGGTGCACGCCATTCCGCCTGCCGCGGACGGGAGGCGGATAGCAGCCGGTGGGTGCTGTCGCAGATCAGATGCACAGGCCGGAGGCAGTCCTCGACCAGCCGTTTCAAAGCCGCATCGGCCGCGGCATAGTGCGGCGAGGCGAAAATCCGCTCCAGCTTGACGGTCTGCTCCGATGAGAGGGCAAGTTGATCTCGCTCCCAGCGCGAGACGGTCGCCTGGTTGACGCCGAGGAGTTCGGCGAGGTGTTGCTGCTTCATGCCGCGCAGCAGCCGCATGCGGCGTATGCCGGCCCCCGATATCGTCATCTGTCCCGTCTCTTGTCTTTTGGTCAGCATAGGATTGCGGCCGGCCGGGAGGCAAGGTGGGTGCCCCGGTCATTGTTCCGGCTGGCCTTCGAGATCGCTTCTCAGCCGATCGAGGATCGACAGGGCATGACCGGCATAGGCGCTGATCCAGCGATCGTAAATCTGCTTGATCGGCAGGCTGTTCAGGTGGTTCCAGCGTTCGCGTCCCTCCTTCCTGGCGATGACCAGATCGGCTTCCTCCAGCACTTTCAGATGCTGCATCACCGTGCAGCGGTCCATGTCAGGAAACATCTCGCAAAGCGTCCCTGTGGTGCGGGCGCCATCCTTGAGCCGATCGAGAATCTCGCGGCGGCGGTGATGCGCCAGCGCCTTGAAAACAGGATCGTCGGTTGATTCGCTTGACATGTTATGTTTTTATAACATAATGAGCTCAGGCACAATGGAGAAGAGGAGCAATGCCATGTCTCTCGGAATCCGCATTTCCGGCCGCATCGGCCGTCCCGTCGCAGAGGTGTTCGACGCCGTCGTCAATCCGAAGAAGCTCAGCAGCTATTTCACCACGATCGGCGGGGCGAGCGCTCCGCTCGTTCAAGGCACGACCGTGACCTGGTGGAAGGATGCGCCGGTCGAGGTCGTCGAACTCGTGCCGGAAAGCCGCATCGTGCTTCGCTGGGACGGTGGTACCGGCGAGGACAAGACGACGTACAAGACGCTGGTGGAGATGAATTTCAAACCGCTGGAGGATGGCGGCACGCTGGTGACGATTGCCGAGAACGGCTGGCGCGAGGACGAAGCCGGCCGGCGCGGCACCTATCTCAATTGTGAAGGCTGGACGCAGATGCTTTGCTGCATGAAGGCCTTCGTCGAGTACGGCATCAACCTGCGCGAGGGCATGTTCCTCAGTGAGATGAAGGGTGAACCGGCCAGCGCGCCCGATGAGTGAGGAATGAGCCGGCGTCGGGCTCTTCGGTCCGACGCCATCTCGCCGCGGCGCGATCGTCGCAGGCGCGGATACGGCCGAGACTTCGCTTGCCTGTCACACTGCGGGTGCTAGTTTCCGGAGTCGATACTTCATTTTGGTTTCCAGGAGATTCATATGCAGCTTGGCATGATTGGTTTGGGCCGCATGGGCAACTACATGGTCCAGCGCCTGATGCGGGGCGGTCACGAATGCGTCGTCTATGACGCGAGGCCGGAAAGCGTTGCCGAGCTCGCAGGCCTCGGCGCGATCGGAAGCGCGTCGCTCGATGAATTCGTCTCGAAGCTGCAGCATCCCCGGGCGATCTGGCTGATGCTGCCGGCGGCGATCGTCGACAAGGTGCTTTCGAGCCTGGTGCCGCTGCTTCAGAACGGCGATATCGTCATCGACGGCGGCAATTCCTATTACCACGACGACATCCGCCGCGGCGCCGAGCTCATCACCAAAGGCATCCATTATGTCGATGTCGGCACGAGCGGCGGCGTCTTCGGCCTGGAGCGCGGCTATTGCCTGATGATCGGCGGCGAAAAGGGCACCGTCGCCCATCTTTCGCCGATCTTTGCAACACTCGCCCCCGGCGCCGGCACGACGGAAGCATCGCCGAACCGCACCGCCGAAGCGGCTGCAGTGAGCACCGCGGAACAGGGCTACCTGCATTGCGGCCCGCATGGCGCCGGTCATTTCGTCAAGATGGTCCATAACGGCATCGAATACGGCCTGATGGCCGCCTATGCCGAGGGCATCAACATCCTGAAACACGCCAATATCGGCGCTGCCTCGCATGAGGCCGATGCGGAAACCGCGCCGCTCGCCCATCCCGAACATTTCCAATACGATTTCAATCTGCAGGATGTCGCCGAAGTCTGGCGCCGCGGCAGCGTCATCACCTCGTGGCTGCTCGATCTCACCGCCGATGCGCTGCATGCCGATCCGGCACTTTCGAAGTTTGCCGGTCGTGTCTCGGATAGCGGCGAGGGCCGCTGGACAATCATGGCGGCAATCGACGAAAGCGTGCCGACGCCGGTGCTGAGTGCGGCTCTCTACGGCCGCTTCTCCTCGCGCGACAATGACGAATTCGCCAACAAGGTTCTGTCGGCGATGCGCGCCGGCTTCGGCGGCCACGTGGAAAAGCCGGCGCCGAAATCTTGAAGGGGCCGAGGCTGAATCCTGTTCTAAATTAACTGTTAGAGCATGACGTCGTTCGAAAACCGCTCACATTTTTCGGCGTCATGCCTAGCCATTGGTATGGTTTTCCTGCCGCTTGCTGGCGGCTACGGTCACGAGTATCCATTGCGGAAAGGGAAATGTCGGGGCTGCTTCCATCCAAGCGGCCGACACTCCATTGGAGGGCGGTCATGGGACGTGTCACGGCGGCGGGCTTGAAAGCCGCCATATTCGGCATCTTGGCATGCGTTGCGCTTTTCTCTGCGTCGCCCGGCTTTTCCCAAACGCCTGCGCAAGCGCCGGCTGCAAATACCCCGCCGGCGCAGGTGCGTGAGATGATGCAGCTCATGCAGGCGCCGGAGGTCAAGCAGTGGATGGCGACGCAGATGGCGGCACCCTCTGCGGCCGATTCGGCGACCCAGAACCAGATGTCGGTCCTCTCAGGCCTGCTGCAGCATGCCCGCCGGCATGTCTCGATGGTGTCCGACGCGGCGATGATCTTGCCCTCGCAGATCGGCAATGCGTCCTCGCTGTTTTTCGGCGAAGTCGCCGCCACCGGCTGGAGTCGAATGATCGCGCAATTCCTGGCGATCTTCCTGCTCGGGGCCATCGTCGAAAGCATGGCCCGCTATGCCTTTCGCCGTCGCCGCCGGCGTCTGGCTCAGATGGCGGGCATGCATCTGACGCCGCGCGTCGTGCCGGCTCTCATTTTCGCCGCGGCAACCATGCTCGCGCTTTTCAGTCTCAGTTGGCCGCCGCTCAGCCAGAGCGTGGCGATCCTCTGCGCCGTCGCGCTCATCGTCCAGCGTTTCACGATTTGCCTGGGCGGCGTCTTGGTCGATCTCATCGGGCTGGCGCGGGCCGAGGAAGAGCGGCAAGGCGTGACCGTGCCGACCATGCCGTCGCGCGCCGTCGCGCTCTTCTGGTATCGCCGCTCTGCGATCTTCGTCATCTATTTCATGCTTGGCTGGGCGGCCATCCAGTCGATGGAGCCGCTCGGCTTTTCCCCGAGCGCCCGGCTCTTCGTCGGCTATATCCTCGGCATCGGGCTGCTGCTGATCGCGATCGAAGCTGTCTGGTCGCGGCCGCAGAAGGACGAGAAGCGCGGTCATGGGATGTCCTGGGCGCTCAGCGTTTATTTCCTGTTGCTCTGGGGGCTGTGGGTCACCGGGTTCAACTGGCTGCTCTGGCTCGGCATCTATGTGCTGATGCTGCCGCGGGTGCTCGCCGTCTCGACGATTGCGGTGAAATCGTTGCAGCAGACCGAGGCAAGCTTCCTTGCCACGCGCCGCATTGCCGCCGTATTGCTCGATCGCGGCGTGCGGGCGCTGATTATCGGATTCGCGGCCATCTGGCTCGGCCAACTGCTCGGCGTCGGCGCCGACACGATGGCGGCCGGCGACAAAATTGTCGATAAGATCGCCCGCGGCGTCATCGGGGGAATCGTTATCCTGCTTGCTGCCGATCTGCTCTGGCACGTCGTCAAAGCCTATATCGACGGCAAGCTGCTCGGCTCGCCCTTGGACGGCGGCGCGACGGACGAGGAGAAGGCCAAACATGCACGGTTTCAGACGCTGCTGCCGATTTTCCGCAATATCCTTGCCGTGGTCATCGCCGTCATTGCGGTTCTCATGGTGCTCTCGGGCCTCGGCATCGAGATCGGGCCATTGATTGCCGGCGCCGGCGTCGTCGGCGTTGCTGTCGGTTTCGGCGCCCAGACGATCGTCAAGGACGTCATCAGCGGCATGTTCTATCTCTGGGACGATGCCTTCCGCGTCGGCGAATATATCGAAAGCGGCAGTCACAAGGGCGTCGTCGAGGCCTTCAGCCTGCGCTCGGTGAAACTCCGGCATCATCGCGGTCCGCTGACGACCGTGCCGTTCGGCGAACTTGGCGCGGTGAAGAACCTCAATCGCGATTGGACGATCGACAAGATCAGCCTCAACGTCACATACGACACCGATCTCGTCAAAGCGAAGAAGGTGATCAAGCAGATCGGTCAGACGTTGCTCGAAAACCCCGAATTCGGCCCGCACATCATCGAGACGCTGAAGATGAAGGGCGTCGAGCAGTTCGGCGAATTCGCGATCGAGATCCGCCTGTCGATGATGACGAAGCCTGGCGAACAGTTCGTTATCCGCCGCAATGCACTGGCGATGATCCGCAATGCCTTCAAGGAAAACGGCATCGAATTCGCCGTGCCGACGGTGCAGGTGGCCAGCGATCGTGCAGTGGACGTGGATGCCGCCGCGGCGCGCTATGCTGCGCATGCGCGGGCCGGCGGTGAGCCGGCCACCTGACGTCTCACATCGCCGCAGCGGCTGCGGTGAGCAGACCGCCGATAATGGCCATGTTGCTTTTCCAACTGCTGACGGCGCTGTCGCGGGCTGTCCCTTCCATGTCCCAGAAATTCAGCAGCATCACGGAGGCGGCAAGCGTGAAGATGATGAGGCCGAACGCTGCCGCGGCGACGAAGAGACCCAGCATCAGCAGGAGGCCGGCAGCAATTTGAAAGGCGCTGCCGGACAGCAGCACCCATTTCGCAAAAGGTATGCCGCGGGCTTCGATGGCGTCGGTTATCGGCACGATGACAAAAAAATGATGGATGCCACCGGCAACGAAAACGCCGCCGAGCAGCAATCTGCCGAGGACAAGGATCATGAAGGCCAGGTCATCCTGCATGTCTAATCCTTCTCTCGCGTCTCAAATCTTCGTCATGACCGCAAGCTCTTCGCAAGCTTACGAAAAAGCAATGTAGCAATACAGTTTGCCTGCCCACTTTCGCCCCATTTGAGGATGATTGAGGCGCAGGCGGCGGGGCTGGGGCAGCGGCGGCATGGCTTCATAGAGCTTCCATGCCTGTCATGTTACGTCTTCGAAAAATGATTCCCGCCGAATTTGAAAATTGCGCAGGTACGAGATGTCGGGTCACGGCAATTTGGAAGAGATGGAAGCGACGGACGGGTTTTCTTTTCGCGCGCTTTTCAGACGGTACAGGACGCCACTGACGGCAGCCGCGACACTCGTTGTCTTCTGCCTCGTCGGTTATGCGATCATGCAGCTGACCAACGAGGTTCGCTATGATGATGTCGTCGGTGCGCTGGCGGCGACCAGGCCGAGCGCGATCCTGCTCGCGCTGCTCTTCACGGCCCTCAGTTTCCTCTCGCTGGTCTTCTATGACCTCAATGCCATCGAATATATCGGCAAGAGGCTGCCCTTTCCGCATGTGGCGCTGACGGCTTTCAGCGCCTATGCAGTCGGTAATACAGCCGGTTTCGGGGCGCTTTCGGGCGGTGCGATCCGCTATCGCGCCTATACGCGCCTCGGCCTCTCGCCGGAAGATATCGGCCGCATCATCGCCTTCGTCACGCTTTCCTTCGGTCTCGGGCTCGCGGCTGTCGCGTCGATCGCCCTCATTATCATCGCCAGCGAGATCGGGCCGCTGATCGGTGTCAGCGCGTTCCTTCTCCGGCTGATTGCCGGCTCGATCATCGCCATTCTCGGGGCTGTCATGATCATCGGCCGCGAAGGCCGCGTGCTCGACCTCGGTGCGGTGGCGATCCGCTTGCCGGATTCACGCACCTGGTCGCGCCAATTCCTGGTGACGGCCTTCGATATCGCCGCCTCGGCGTCGGTGCTCTATGTGCTCTTGCCGCAGACGGCGATCGGCTGGCCGGCCTTCCTGGCCGTCTATGCGATCGCCGTCGGTCTCGGCGTGCTCAGCCACGTTCCGGCCGGGCTCGGCGTGTTCGAGACCGTGATCATCGCCTCGCTCGGCAGCGCGGTGAATATCGACGCGGTGCTGGGATCGCTGGTGCTCTATCGGCTGATCTATCATGTATTGCCGCTGTTGATTGCCGTGCTCGCGGTCTCCGCGACGGAGCTGCGCCGTTTTGTCGATCACCCGGCCGCCTCCAGCGTCCGGCGCATCGGCGGACGGCTGATGCCGCAGCTGCTGTCGACCTTGGCTCTGCTGCTCGGTGTCATGCTGGTGTTTTCGAGCGTCACACCGACGCCGGATCAGAATCTGGAATTTCTGTCCAACTATCTGCCGCTGCCGATGGTCGAAGGCGCGCACTTCCTCTCCAGCCTTCTCGGGCTGGCGCTGGTGGTCGCCGCGCGCGGCCTTGGTCAGAGGCTCGACGGCGCCTGGTGGGTGGCGGTGTTCTCGGCCGTTGCGGCATTGACCTTGTCGCTCTTGAAGGCGATTGCGCTGGTCGAAGCCGCTTTTCTCGCCTTCCTCATCTTCGGGCTCTTCGTCAGCCGCCGGCTCTTTACCCGCCATGCGTCGCTGCTCAACCAGGCAATGACGGCATCCTGGCTGATGGCGATCGCCGTCATCGTCGTCGGCGCCGTGGTCATCCTGCTCTTCGTCTATCGCGATGTCGAATACAGCAACCAGCTCTGGTGGCAGTTCGAATTCACCGCCGAGGCGCCGCGGGGACTGCGCGCCCTGCTTGGCATCACCATCATCTCGTCGGCCATTGCCATTTTCAGCCTGCTGCGGCCGGCGGCCTTCCGGCCGGAGCCGGCGACGGAGGAGGCGCTGGCGCGTGCCGTCGACATCGTCAGGAAGCAGGGCAATGCCGACGCCAATCTGGTGCGGATGGGCGACAAGAGCATCATGTTTTCGGAGAAAAGCGACGCCTTCATCATGTACGGCCGGCAGGGCCGCTCATGGATCGCGCTCTTCGATCCGGTTGGCGATCATCGTGCCGTGCAGGAACTCGTCTGGCGCTTCGTCGAGGCGGCGCGGGCGGCGGGCTGCCGCGCCGTTTTTTACCAGATCTCGCCGGCCTTGCTTTCCCATTGCGCCGATGCCGGCCTGCGTGCCTTCAAGCTCGGCGAACTGGCGGTGGCCGATCTCAGGACCTTCGAGATGAAGGGCGGTAAATGGGCAAATCTCCGGCAGACTGCGAGCCGGGCGCAGCGCGACGGGCTGGAGTTTGCCGTTATCGAACCGCAGGATGTGCCCGTGGTCATCGATGATCTCGCCGCGGTTTCCTCGGCCTGGCTCGAGCACCACAACGCCAAGGAAAAGGGCTTCTCGCTCGGCGCCTTCGATCCCGATTATGTCTCCTCTCAACCGGTCGGCATTCTGAAGAAGGACGGCAAGATCGTTGCCTTTGCCAATATCCTCGTCACCGAATCCCGGGAGGAGGGCACAATCGATCTCATGCGTTTCTCGCCGGATGCGCCGAAGGGCTCGATGGACTTTCTCTTCGTGCAGATCATGGAATATCTGCGCGGTCAGGGTTTCACCCACTTCAATCTCGGCATGGCGCCTCTCTCCGGCATGTCGAAACGCGAGGCGGCACCCGTCTGGGACCGCATCGGCAGCACCGTCTTCGAGCACGGTGAGCGCTTCTATAACTTCAAAGGCCTTCGGGCATTCAAATCCAAGTTTCATCCGCACTGGCAACCGCGCTATCTTGCGGTCTCCGGAGGGGGCAATCCGATGATCGCGTTGATGGACGCGACGTTTCTGATCGGGGGCGGGTTGAAAGGGGTAGTGAGAAAATGATCAGGACAATCCTTCTTGCCACGGCATGCGCCTGCATGCTCGCGGCCGCACCGGCTAATGCCGCCGAGGAAACCACGCAGAGCTTCGAAAGCGGGCTGATCCCCTCGCCACACATCTTCCTGCCGGAAGGGGAGGTGAAGGGCACGGTGATGCTGATCTCGGATGCTGCCGGCTGGGGCGATTACGAGAAGGGCGAGGCCGACAGGCTGGTCGCCGAAGGCGCCGTCGTCATCGGCGTCGACTTTCCTTCCTATGTCCAGGCGCTCAGCCGCTACGATGTCAGCCTCAATGACGGCTGCCTCTACATGGTCTCGGATATCGAATCGCTGAGCCAGCAGGTGCAGCGCGCGACCGGCAACAACGCCTATCATCTGCCGATCGTCGCCGGCATCGGCGAGGGCGGGGCCCTGGCGCTGGCGATCGCGGCGCAGACGCCGGACGCGACGATCGGTCAGACGCTCGCCGTCGACCCGAAAGCCGGCATTCCGCTGACCAAGGAGCTTTGCACGCCGGCGTCCAAGCAGGCCGTCGGCGAACGCATGGTCTACGGGCTGAGCGACGGCGCTCTGCCGGATCCCGTTATAACAGTGTTTACGCCCGACGCCGACAAGGACGGCCGGGCGCATGCCGAAGCGCTGAAGAAAGTCCATTCCGCGATCGAGATCCGCGATTCCACCGACGACGCGCAGACGGTCTTTGCCGATACGCTCGATGATCTCGTCACCGCCTCCGGCGCCTTCGGCAATCCGCTCGGCCTGCCGCTGGCGATCCTCGAGGCCACCCCCACCCTCGATACGATGGCGGTGATCTATTCCGGCGACGGCGGCTGGCGAGACATCGACAAGGAGGTGGGCGGCACCCTGCAGAAGGAAGGCATTCCCGTTGTCGGCGTCGATTCGCTTCATTATTTCTGGTCGGAGCGCAAGCCGGAGGAGACCGCCAGCGACCTTTCGAAGATTATCGATTTCTACCGCAAACAGTGGAAGGTGAAGCATGTGCTGCTCGTCGGTTATTCCTTCGGCGCCGACGTCGTGCCTGCGACCTACCAGTTGTTGAAGCCGGCCGAGAAGTCTGCGGTGGCGCAATTGTCGCTGCTGTCGCTCTCGCACGAAGTCGACTACGTCATCTCCGTTCTCGGCTGGCTCGGCCAGAAGACGGAAGGGGCGGGAGGCGATCCGGTCGCCGATTTGAAGAACGTCGATCCCAAACTCGTGCAATGCGTCTACGGCAAGGACGATGACGACGACGTCGCCTGTCCGGCGCTAAAGGACAGCGGCGCCGAGGTCATCGAGTTGCCCGGCGATCATCACTTCGATGAGAATTACGACCTTCTCACCAAGACGATCATCGACGGGCTGAAGAGGCGGCTGCGGAACTAACGTATCAGTTTTTCCTCGCTCCAGCCGAGTTCGCCGAGTTCCTTGCCGCGAAACCGTGCATCATCGGCGACGATGAATTCGTCGAGCTGCGGCGGGGCGACGCTGGTGCCGGCAAGCATGGCATGCACCTGGCCGCGATGGTGGGTCTGGTGCTGGAAGAGGTGAGCCAGCACGTCCTCCATGCGCTCCTCCTGGATGCGGTCGCCGCGATGGAGTTTGACGATGGAGACGAGTTTCTCCGGGGTCAGAGCCTCGCAGAGCGCCGTCAGGCGCTGATCGACCGCCGCTTGCGCAGCGCCGAGCGATGCTATGTCATCGAAGGGCTCTTCGACCTCGAAGGCTTGGTAGCCAAGCGTGCCACCTTCCAAGCCATCGACATAGAACCAGTCGACGGTGATGATGTGGTTCAAGGTTTCCTTGATCGACGGGAAGAAGCTCGTGCGCGGCGCTTCGAATTCGCCGGGCTTCAAGGCCGCGCAGGCGTGAAGCAGGCGGCGGTTGGCAAGGGCGTTGTTATAGGCAAGTTTGCGAAACGCCCGAACGGGATCGAAGGTCGGCATCGAGACATCTCCTCTTCTGCGTTGCGGCCATACGCATGACGTTACGACGTCAGTTCTTTTCGTCGAGATTGCCGTCGCGCCAGACGAGGTGACGGGGTGCTGCCGGCAGGTTCTCGATGTCATCAGCGATGAAATAGGGCGGGATGTCGAGCGCGGTCAGGGCCTCGCGCGTCGCCCGCACCCATTTGAACTCGAGATGGTTGTCGCCGTCCTCGACCCGATGGATGATTTCGTGCGGCTGAAAGGGGAATTCGGGCGGGATCTCCATCAGATAATAGAGGCCGAGTTCATGCCAGTCGCGCTGCTCATAGTGGAAAAAATTCTCGACGACCCAGAGCAGGCGGTCGACGGTGACCTCGACGCCGAGTTCCTCCACCATCTCCCGTTTCAGCGTCTCCTCCGACGTCTCGCCGATTTCCGCCCTGCCGCCGGGAAAAGTCCAGAAGGGCTCGTGCACGGCGCGATGGACGAGCACATGGCCATCGCGAAAACCAAGGCCGGCGATGCGATAGTTGAAACGCTCGGCCCCCGCGGTCAGGCGGATGAGGGTACGCTTGCTCATGACATTCTTATCCGAGATCGATGACGACGATTTCCGGCGGTACGCCGAAGCGGACCGGCGCGATGGAGCAGCCGAGGCCGCCGGACACGATGATATTGCGCCCGTCCTCGACGATGTGGCCATAGGCGTAGCGATTGCCGTAACGCGAGGGGACGATCGGCGAACGGCCGAGGAAACGGATCTGCCCGCCATGGGTGTGACCGGACAGCGTCAGCGAGACGCGCTCGGGCACCCGCGGAAAGATATCGGGCTCATGGGCGAGCAGGATGACGGGCGCATCGTCGGTCACCTGCGCCATCGTTCCATCGAGGTCGTCGAGGCCGAGCATGCGCGTGCGGCCCCATTTCCTGCCGGGCAGCAGTGCCAGCTGGTCTTCGAGGCCCGCGAGCCAGAAGCCGCGGCCATCCTTTTCGAGCCGAACGGCGCGGTTGCCGTAGACCGGGATGCCGACGTCGGCAAGCGCTCGGTGCCCGAATGTTTCCATCCCGCCGTTCTTCTGGGCGGTTCTGTCCTCCCACCAGTCATGATTGCCCATGATCGCATGGACGCCGAGAGGGGCCCGCAGGGTGGCCAGCGCCTTCGACCATCGGCTCGAATGCACGTACTGCGTCACCATGTTCATGCCCGAGGCATAATCGCCGAGCAGCACGGTCACATCGCCTTCGAGCTCGTTGGCCCTGTGGCAGATCGCGGTAATGCGGCTTTCCGACATCCAGGGCTCGCAGGCGTGGATATCGGCGAGCGCGACGACGCGGAGCTTCAGCCCCGGTGTCCATCCCGGTGGCGTCAGCCGGTGACGGGCGATGCCGAGCCGCACCAGCGGTTCATAGGCGAAGGCGTAACCACCAAGCGACATGATGCCCGCGATACCACCGCCGAGAACCTTGAAAAATCCGCGGCGGGAGATCACTCAGTTATCCTCCTGGAACAGCCGGAACTGCGCAGCCTCCATGTCCTTGGGCGGTTGCATTCCGAGATGTTTCCACGCGATTGCGGTCAGAACACGGCCGCGCGGCGTGCGCTGAATGAAACCTTGCTGGATCATGTAAGGCTCAATGATATCCTCGATTGCATCGCGCGGCTCGGAAAGGCCGGCGGCAATGGTTTCGATGCCGACCGGGCCGCCGCCAAAATTGACGGCGATCATGTTGAGGTAACGTTTGTCGAGCTGATCGAAGCCGACATTGTCGACGAGCAGGCGGGTCAGCGCCTCGTCGGCAATCTCGCGGGTGACGGCTTCCGCCCTTGCCACCTCGGCGAAGTCGCGCACGCGCCGCAGCAGCCGGCCGGCGATGCGTGGCGTGCCGCGGGCGCGTCTGGCGATCTCGCGGGCGCCTTCTTCGGTGATCGGCAGGTTCATCAGCCGCGCGCCGCGGCGCACGATCAGTTCCAGCTCCTCGACGGTATAGAAGCTCAGGCGCACCGGGATGCCGAAGCGATCGCGCAGCGGCGTCGTCAACAGGCCGAGGCGGGTGGTCGCCGCCACCAGCGTGAATTTCGACAAGTCGATCTTCACCGAGCGGGCGGCAGGGCCTTCGCCGATGATGAGGTCGAGCTGGAAATCCTCCATGGCCGGATAAAGGATTTCTTCGACGGCCGGATTGAGACGATGGATTTCGTCGATAAAGAGCACGTCGCGTTCTTCGAGGTTGGTGAGGAGGGCGGCGAGGTCGCCGGCCTTGGCAATGACAGGCCCCGACGTCGAGCGGAAATTGACGCCGAGCTCCTTCGCCATGATCTGCGCCAGCGTCGTCTTGCCGAGGCCGGGCGGGCCGACGAAGAGCACGTGGTCCAGCGCCTCGCCGCGGTTCTTCGCCGCTTCGATGAAGATCTTGAGATTAGCGCGCGCCTCCGCCTGGCCGGTGAACTCGTCCAGCGATTGCGGGCGCAGCGTGACGTCAAGGTCTTCGCCCCGCTTTTCCGGCGATATCAGGCGGGCGGGTTCGCTCATGAAAGAAGTTCCGTTCCAGGTATGGTTTTTGCAGCTTGGGCGTCAAATGTCTTGGTTGTCACGCAACCGGCGTCACGGTTGCGAAGAGCGATGAAGACATCGGCAAATTCGGCATTCGTCCGCACCATGATTCCGAGCGCCTCCTCGACCACTCTTTCATCTTCAAGGATCAGATCCGCTGAGTCCAACAAATCCGAAATCGCCTCCACGATCTGTTCTCTCTTCAGCTTGATCCGTTGCCGCAGGAACCACGTGCATTCCATCAGCGTGATGCAGCTAATATAGCCAGGTGCCGTATCGGAGAGGTTCTCGAACAGCGCTATGACTTTCTCTGTCTGGGCGGCATCATCCTTCAGGAGGAAGCGCAGCAGGATATTGGTGTCGAGGCCGATCATCCTGCTATATTCACATGAGCGGCGATGGCTTCTCCGATAGCCTCGTCCATTTCCTTTAAAGTGATCGTCCGCCGATTTGGATCGTGAAACTTGCCTGCAAGGTCAATGGCGCGCTTGTTCTTGGCCTTCATGATGATTTCGCCATCGCGATTGATGTAGCGGATCCTGTCACCGGACTTCAGATTCAGCAATTCACGAACTTCCGCCGGAATTGTTGTCTGGCCCTTCGATGTCATTGTACCGTAGTAGATATTCATCCGGATCTCCTTACCATTCAAGCTTAGTAAGGAGTTGCGATATATTCAAGGAGGTCACCGCGTCCCCAGTTCCTTCAATCCCAACCTGATCAGCTTAGCGCTGTCTGCGCCTTCGCCGGCCGTCTTCATCGCCGCAGCAACGGCATTTGCCGCCTGGTCTCTGCTGTAGCCGAGGTTGGTCAGCGCGGAAACCGCGTCGGCCACGGGTGCGGCGGCGACGCCTTCGCCGAGTTCCTGCTTGAGGGCGATATTGATCGCTTCCCCGGCAAAGGCGGGAGCCCGGTTCTTGAGCTCGGTGACGAGGCGCATCGCCACTTTCGGGCCGACGCCCGGTGCGCGGGAAACGGCGGCGCGGTCCTGCAGGGCAATCGCATTGGCGAGTTCGCCCGGCGTCAAGGTCGAGAGCACGGCAAGCGCCACCTTGGCGCCGACCCCCTGGACGCTTTGGAGCAGGTTGAACCATTCCCGCTCCAATGCGGTCATGAAGCCGAAGAGCTTCAACTGGTCCTCACGCACATAGGTCTCGATGAACAGCACGCAGGCCTCGCCGGCCGAGCCGAGCTTGGACAGGGTGCGGGCGGAGCAGTAAGCGACGTAGCAGACGCCGTGCACATCGACGAGCACATAATCTTCGCCGATCTCGTCTATGGTGCCTTTCAGCTTGCCGATCATGGGTCGTGGTCTCTCAAGGATGCGTTTCGGGCGTGATAAGTTCCACGGAGGGGAAATAAGACCTGTATCCGCTGGGATCCCGGGTCAAAATTCTATAGCCCCGGATCGCCGCATGGGCGCCGATGAGGAAATCGGGCGGTAGCCGTTCGCGTCCGCCACCGTCGCGACGGTACAGCCGAAAGGCTTGAGCCGCGGCAAAAGCCGCCGGCCAAGGCAGATTCTCGCGGCGGAATTCATCCTGGGGAAGCAGGTGCTCGACTTCATCCACATCGCCGTAGCGGACGGAAAATTCGGAATAGATGATCGGGTTTATGAGCACTGGCCCCGCTTTGAAGACATCGAGCATCTTCTGACGCGACCAGCCATGCCAGTCCGAGCTGACCACGGCCAGGTCGACAAGGATGTTTGTATCGACAAGCGTCGCCATCAGCGATCACGGGTCAGCGACATGAGGTCTTCGGCATCGATGTCCTGATCACCGGTTCCTTCGAGACGACGGATCGCCTGCAGGAAACGGTCGAGCCGACCTCGATCCTCGATCTCCTGCTTGCCATTCTTCGGCGAGAGAACGAGCTTGCCGCCCTCGATCGAGAAGATGACCTCGCTGTTGGTCTCGATGCCGGCAAGCTCCCGGAGGTCGCGAGGGATGGTGACCTGGCCTTTGGACGTGACGCGCATCTTATTGCTCCTTCAAAGTAAGAATTATCCTTACCATCGGAACAAGTCAAGAACAAATCAGCCAACTAATGCTTGCCGCATCCGGTTGCTGCCGCGATTGTGCGCATGGCAGATGGCGATCGCCAGGGCGTCGGCGGCATCGTCGCCTTTGAATTCGACTTTCGGCATCAGGATCTTCAACATCATGTGAATCTGATGTTTTTCGCCGTGGCCGACGCCGATGACGGCCTTCTTTACCGCGTTCGGGGCATATTCGGAGACTTGCAGCCCGGCGCGCGCCGGCACCAGCATGGCGATGCCGCGGGCCTGGCCGAGCTTCAGGGTTGCAACCGCATCCTTGTTGACGAAGGTCTGTTCGACGGCCGCCTCATCCGGCTTGTAAGCGTGCACAACCTCCGCCAGGCCGTCATGCAGCTGGCAGAGGCGGGAGGCGAGGTCCATGTCTCCATCGGAGGTCACGGTTCCCGAGGCCACAAACCGCAGGGAATTGCCCAATGTGTCGATGATTCCCCAGCCGGTGCGGCGAAGTCCGGGATCGATGCCGACGATGCGAATCGTATTTTGCATGGTTTAACCTATAGCGACTGCAAAATAACTGCCATCGATATGTGAACAAAACAAAAACCTTCTCGAATAAGCCGCTCCATTTACCGCGAATTAAAACAGATGCTTGAATTCTAGTGTCGAATACGAAGGGGTCTCGTGTCGCAAAGAGATAAGCCCCCGATGTTCTGTTTGAAGACCGGTCGATCAGGCATGCGTTGCCTGCCCGCGCCGGCAGGCGCGTTCAGAAGGGGTTCGTCGTACATGGCTCGGAGATTTCAATCCCTGTCCTTCAAGGTCATTGCCACATTCATTCTGATGACCGTGCTGTCGATCGCGGTGATCGACGTGCTCGCCTATTTCGCCAGCAGCCGCATCTCCGACGAGCAGGCGCTGAAGGCCAAGGAGAGCGTGCTGATCTTCCGCGGCGACATGCTGCAGGACCAACTGGCGCAGCTCGAGAACCAGGCCAATTCCATCGCCCGCATCGAGGCGCTGCAGATGTCGATCACCAGTCTGAAGAGCGGCTGGAAGACCATCGAGAAAACCTCCGGCGATGCCCGCGCCGAGCTGAAAAAAGTTTTTATCACGGCCAATCCCAACCCGGCCGATCAGCGCGAGAAGCTGATGAAGCCGGAAGGGCCGAGCGGTTTTTATTATTCGAATCATGAGAAGACGCAGAGCGAGGTCGCCCGCGACCTCGCGGATACCGCTTTCAGCGATCTGCTGATCGCCGATCTCGACGGTTCCGTCCTCTATTCCTACAAGAAGCTGGACGACTTCGCCGAGAATCTGAAGACGGACGCCTGGAAGACGACCGGCGCCGGCATCGCTTTCGCCAAGGCGCTCGAGAATACCGCCAAGGCGACCGAAGATGCCGCGCCGACAGGCTTTTCCGGGCTCCGCGTCGATGCCGCCAGCGGCAGGTCGGCGATCTTCTATGCCGTGCCGATCGTCAAGCTCGGCGCCGCCAAGGGCATCATCCTGTTCAAGGTGCGTGACGACATCGTCACCAGCATCCTTGCAAAGGGCATTGTTCAGGGCAGCACCGCGCGGGCGGCGATCGTCTCCGCCGATGGTTCCGCGATCGGTCTCGATGCCGGCGGCAAGCTTGCGACGCTCGATGCCACCCCCTTCACCTTCATCAAGGACGCGCTTGCCAGTTCGGCGATGACGGTGGCCGATTTCGACCGGACGGACGGCTCCGCGCGCGCCTATGTCCGCGGCATCGACTATCGCGGCGACCGCTTCCTCGTGGTCGAAAGCGTGCTGCTCAGCGAGCTCAATGCCGGCTCGATCGAGATCGCCACTTTGCTGACGATGATCGGCATCGGCGTGCTCGTCGTCATGGCGATCGCCACCGGGCTCGTCACCAATCTTCTGTTCTCGCCGCTCGCGCGGCTTGCCGGCGTCACCCGCGATGTCGCCGATGGCAAGCTCGACAGCGAGATCGGCAGCCTGAACCGCAAGGATGAGATCGGTACGATGGCGAATGCGCTCGCCCGCTTCCGGCAGTCGCTGATCGAAAGCCGCGAACTGGAAGCCGCCAGCGAAGAGACGCGCCTTCAGGCCGAGCAAGACCGCCAGCAGAACCTTGCCGAGCGCGAGGCCGAGGCGAAGTCGCTGCAGCAGGTGGTCGAGGCGATCGATGAGGGCCTGCATCATCTGGCGAGCGGGGATCTCGCCTATCAGATCGACACACGCTTCCCGAACGAGCTCGAAAGCCTGCGCATCAATTTCAACGAGGCGCTCGCGACGCTGAGCGAGACCATGACGGCCATCGGCGGAAACTCGATGGCGGTGCGCGCCGGCTCCGAGGAGATGCGCGCCGGCGCCGACGAGCTTGCCGGGCGCACCGAGCGCCAGGCCGGCTCGATCACCGAGACGGCGAATGCGATCAGCGCCATCACCCAGTCCGTCCGCCGGCAGATCGAGCGGGCCGAACAGGCCGAGCGCATCGCCCGCGACGCCAAGAAGGAGACGACCGGCTCCGGCCAGATCATGCGCGAGACGATCGCAGCGATGGAGGCGATCCAGACCTCCTCACGTCAGATCAACACGATCATCTCCGTCATCGATGACATCGCCTTCCAGACCAATCTTCTGGCGCTCAATGCCGGTGTCGAGGCGGCGCGCGCCGGCGAATCCGGCAAGGGTTTTGCGGTCGTCGCCATGGAAGTGCGCGAGCTCGCCCAGCGTTCGTCGAGCGCGGCCAAGGAGATCTCCAGCCTGCTGCAGAAATCGACGCATGAGGTCGAAAGCGGCGTGTCGCTTGTGGAAAGGGCAGGGGTCGCGCTGACCGGCATCGGCGCGCATGTCGAGGCGATCAACGGGCAGATCAACGAGATCATGGGTGCGACCCGCGAGGAGGCCAATACGCTACGGGAGATCAACAGCGCCGTCGCCGAGCTCGACGCAATGACGCAGCAGAATGCCTCGATGGTCGAGGAGACGACGGAAGCGATCCACCGGCTGGCGACGGAAGCCCTGGAAATGGATCGCCAGCTCGGCAATTTCACGCTGCCGCACGGCGATCACAGGCCGAGCGCCGAGGTGCATGTGCTGCGCCGTCACCGCTAAGCCGTCGCTTTCAACCCGAATAAGGGGTCGCGTCCGCGCGGCCCTTTTGTTTGCCTGCATGGTTTGGAATGGTGCGGGGGCGAACCTACATAGGCTGCATCCTTCAACTGGCCGGCAGGTTTTTCATGGTTCCCTTCTCCATCCTCGACCTTTCTCCCGTTGCCGAAGGCAGCACCGTCAGCCAGTCGCTCGAGAGTTCGGCGCGGATGGCCCGCAAGGCCGAGGAATTCGGTTACAAGCGCTTCTGGCTCGCCGAACATCACGGCATGCCGGGGATCGCCAGCGCGGCCACCGCCGTCGTCATCGGTCATGTCGGGGCGGCGACCAAGCGCATCCGCATCGGTTCCGGCGGCATCATGCTGCCCAACCATTCGCCGCTCGTCATCGCCGAGCAGTTCGGCACGCTGGAAGCGCTCTTTCCCGGCCGCGTCGATCTCGGTCTCGGGCGCGCGCCGGGGACGGACATGCGCACGGCGCAGGCGCTGCGGCGCAATCTCGAGGCCGGCGCCAACAGCTTTCCGAACGACGTGGTCGAACTGCAGCAGCTGCTCGGCACGCCGGTCGAGAACCAGGCAATCCTCGCCGTCCCCGGCAACGGTTCGCATATTCCGATCTGGCTGCTCGGCTCCAGCCTCTACAGCGCCCAGCTCGCCGCCATGCTCGGGCTTCCCTATGCCTTCGCCTCGCATTTTGCGCCCGACATGCTGCTCGATGCGATCGCGATCTACCGCGACCGCTTCCAGCCCTCGGCAACGCTCGACAAGCCCTATGTGATGGTCGGCGTCATGGGCGCAGTGGCGGCGACGGACGAGGAGGCGCGCTATCATTTCACCTCCGCCGAGCAGCAGTTCGTCAACCTGCGCCGCAATGTCCGCGGTCCGTTCCCGCGTCCGGTGGCGGATATGGAGGCGTTCTGGTCGCCGATGGAGAAGATGAACGTCGAACACACGCTGCGTTATGCCGTGGTCGGCTCGCCGGAGACGGCGGAGGCGAAACTGACAGCGTTTCTCAAGGAAACACAGGCCGACGAGGTGATCATCTCCATGCCGATCCATGATGTCGAGGCGCGGCTGAGATCGGTGGAACTATTCGCGGGCCTGGGAAACTTCATGCGGGTGGCCGCGTAGGGGTTCGAGGCGAGGACTACCCGTCAGAAGAAGCCCGGCGTCGCAGCCGGGTTCAAAGGCGGCCAACCACTCTTTCGTCATGCTCGGGCTTGTCCCGAGCATCTGCCGTGGCTGCAGCAGATCCTCGGCACAAGGCCGAGGATGACGACGAGTAAAGAGCAAGGTTTGTCAACAAACTAAACCCGGCGCTGCAGCCGGGTTTTCTATCGGGGCGTCCGAAAAACTCAGGCCGAGAGCTTGGCCAGCACTTCTTCCGAGACCTCGAAGTTGGAATAGACGTTCTGCACGTCGTCATCGTCTTCCAGGCTGTCGATGAGCTTCATCAGCGACTGGGCCTTTTCCTCATCCACCGGCACATTGTTCTGGGCGCGCCAGACGGCCTTGACGGTTTCGGCTTCGCCGAGGCCGGATTCCAGCGCTTTCGATACTTCGCCGAGGGCTTCGAAGGCGCAGGTGATGTAGTGGCCCTCTTCATCGGTCTCGACGTCGTCGGCGCCGGCTTCGATCGCCGCTTCCATCACCTTGTCGGCGTCGCCGACGGAAAGCTTGTAGATGATTTCGCCGACATGGTCGAAGGAGAAGGACACGGAGCCGGTTTCGCCGAGGGCGCCGCCGGCCTTGGTGAAGATCGAGCGGACGTTGGAGGCCGTGCGGTTGCGATTGTCGGTCAGGGCCTCGACGATGATCGCCGTGCCGCCCGGGCCGTAGCCCTCGTAGCGGACTTCGTCGTAGTTTTCGCCGTCGGCGCCGGCTGCCTTCTTGATGGCGCGGTCGATGTTGTCCTTCGGCATGGATTGGGCCTTGGCGTTCTGGATCGCCAGGCGAAGACGGGCATTCATCGTCGGGTCGGGCAGGCCGGCCTTGGCGGCAACGGTGATTTCGCGCGCAAGCTTGGAGAACATTTTCGACCGCACGGCATCCTGACGGCCTTTGCGGTGCATGATGTTTTTAAACTGTGAATGGCCAGCCATGGCACCCCTGTTCACGTCTCATTGTTCGGAATGGGGCGCCTTATAAGAGCGAAACCGCACCTGTTCAAGGGAAAAGCAGTTCGGAACAAAGGCGAAAGGATGACGTTTCAATCGAACTCCATCCAACGGAAAGGAACGGTCATGGCAAGTCTCAGCGAGGCGCGGGAGCAACCGGCACGTCAGCTTTGGGATCAGGTCAACGGCGTTCATGCCGGCATGCTTGGAATTTCCGGGCTTGATATGCACATGCAGCCGATGGCGCCGCATGCCGATCCCACCACCAACACCATCTGGTTCTTCACCAAGACCGACGCCGATATCGTCCGCGCCATCAAGCCGGGCAGCCGCGCGCATTTTTGCGTCATCGGCAAGGATCACGATTATCACGCCTGCCTTTCCGGCGTGATCGAGGTACACCCCGACCCTTCCAAGATCGAGGAATATTGGAGTTCGATCGTGGCGGCCTGGTATGACGGCGGCAAGAAAGACCCGAAACTCACCATGCTTTCCCTGCATGTCGATGATGCCGAGATCTGGGTTTCCACCGGCAACACCCTGAAATTCGGGTGGGAGATCGCCAAGGCCAATCTCGACGACGACAAGATGCCCGACGTCGGCGTGAAACGCCACCTGCAGTTTGCCTGATACGCAAGACTTGAAGGAACCCGCCGGACCTTCTTACTGCACGCCTTTCATGACGTAGATCAGCGGCTTCTTCGGCAGCGTGCGCATGGAGACGGTGATGCTGTCATCGGGCGCATAAGCGACATCGAAGTCCTTGCCGAACATGGCGACGAAGGCATTGACCGGCGGGCCGCGGCGGTGCATCGGCAGGATCAGCGACGAGCGCAGCCGCTTGATGACACGGCTCATGCTGTCGGCGCCCATGGTCAGGCCGCCGTCGACCGGCACCATGACGACGTCGAGGCGGCCGATCTCGGTATAATGGGTATCCGTCAGCTCGTAATGCAGATGGCCGAGATGGCCGATGCAAAGGCCGGCAATTTCGAAGACGAAAATCGAGTTTCCATTCTGCTGCGAGCCGCCGAGGCCATAGCTGAAGCGGATATCCGTGGCGATGTTGCGGATATGGGCGTCGCCGACCACAAGATCGATCTTCGCTGCCTCGCCGGGAACATCGCTCCAGCCATGCAGCACATGCTTGATCCCCGGCTCAGGCGTCAAGGTGAAGTGGGTCGTATGAGCCTTGTTCATCGTTACGACGTCTGGCAGCGCCGCCGGCCGGTACCAGCCGTTATAGTCGGTCGCGATGATGATGCCGGCGGGCGTATCGATCTCGAAAGTGGAGTGGCCGAGGAAGGTGAATTTGACGTCCTCGCCCTCGGAGACGGCAGGTGTGACCGGCTGGGCGCCGGAAAAGCTGGCGAAGGTCGCCTTGGGGAGGGTCTGCGCGATCGCCTGGCACTGGCTGACGGGCGCGCGCTGTTCCTGCGCCGTTGCTGCGCGACCCGACACGATGAAGGCGGCAAGGCATGCGATCGCGAGGACAAGATGTTGCGGCCTCATGCCACCCCTCCGGCGCTTTCACGTGAAGGCCGGAGAATGCGGCAAGAGGTCGCAGGGGTCCAGACCGGGGCTGCTCACATTTGCGTGTTGGTCGCGGTGGGTTACCGCCAGAACTCCGGCACGGTCTCGGCCAGGCGCGGCCCGAGCCGGAGCGGCGCGATCTTTTCGGCCAGTCCTGTCGCGTCGGAAATTTCGACGCCGACGCCGCAGATCGTCGCCGGGCCGCTCGCCGCTTCCATGCGGCCCTTCGGCATCTTGGAGATGAAGCGGTTGAGCGGCTCCTCCTTGTCCATGCCGAGCGAGGAATCGTAATCGCCGCACATGCCGGCATCCGACATATAGGCCGTGCCGCCGTTCAGGATCTGCGCGTCGGCGGTCGGCACATGCGTATGGGTGCCGACGACGAAGCTGGCGCGGCCGTCGACGAAATGGCCGAAACACTGTTTCTCGCTGGTCGCTTCCGCATGGAAATCGAAGATGATCGCATCGGCCTGCTCCTTCAGCGGGCAGGCGTCGAGGATCACCTCCGCCGATTTGAAGGGATCGTCGAGTTCCGGATGCATGAAGACCCGGCCCATGACATTGGCGACGAGCACACGCGCGCCGTTCCTGGCATAGAAAAGGCCGGAGCCGCGGCCGGGCGTGCCTTGGGGATAGTTGGCCGGCCGCAGAAACTGATCGTGGCGCCCGGCAAAGGCGACCGCTTCCTTCTGGTCCCAGACGTGATTGCCGGTCGTTACGACATCTGCGCCGGCATTGATCGTTTCCAGAAAAATGTCCTCGGTGATGCCGAAGCCGCCGGCGGCGTTCTCGCCGTTGACGATGACGAAATCGAGCCGGAGGTCGGAGATCAGGCCGGGGAGGCGGTCCCAGACCGCCGTGCGTCCCGTCTTGCCGACCATGTCACCCAAAAAAAGCAGCCGCATTCCCTATCCAATCCAAGAGGCAAAAAAGCGCAGGCCGCTTTCTGTCAGGATGGCATCCAGGCTTATGTCATGCGGCTCGTCGGGCACATGTGCCACTTCCTGGCAGTCGAATGCAATGCCGATCAGCTTCGGATGCAGGCGTTTCTCTCTTAGCCGGCTGATGGCGCGGTCGTAATAGCCGGCGCCGTAGCCGATGCGATGGCCGCGGATATCGAAGGCCGAAAGCGGCACCAGCATGATTTCGGGATCGAGAATGTCGGCCTCCGTGCCGGGGGCCACCGTGCCGAAGCCGGTCTCGATGAGAGGCACGTCTTGCGTCAGTTCCCGAAAGGCGATGGTCTGCTTGTCGAGGATCGCCGGCACGCACAGCCGTGCGCCGCGCGCTGCAAACCGGGCCATCAGCGGCCGCAGATCGGCCTCGGACCGGATCGGCAGGAAACCGGAGACGATCGTGCCGGGCGCAAAGGCGACCGCCTCGCCGGCATGTTCTGCCATTGCAAGGCTTTTGGAGATACGCTCCTCAGGAGCGATGGCGTCGCGGGCGGCCAGCCGTTCATTGCGCAACTGCGCTTTCAGTTCTCGTGCGGTCATTCGATCTGCCAGATGTGAGAGGTTCGGCCGAGCATAGACGGCTGGAGGTCCGATGCAAATGCAGGGTGCGACAGGAGCGCAGCGGTTTCACGCCGTGTGGAGCATGCCTATCGCTGCTGCGTCGATTCGTGTGGCGACGCCGGCAGCGCGACGGCCAGCCGCCGCATTGTTTCCTCGAACAGAGGGGTTCCGCCCGGCATCCAGCCGAGCGCGCGGATTTTTGCCGTGCTCATCGGATTGAGCGCTGTGCTGTCGGCCGGAGCCGGCAGCGCATGACGACATTCCGTCTCACGGCGGATGGGGGCAAGGATGTCGCGGGTGTCGACGACGATGTCCGACACGTTGAAGATCTCGCCGGAGATGCGGGGGCTTTCCGTCTCCAACATCAGCCGCACCGCGCGCCCGAGGTCACGGCCGTGAACCTCCGTTGCCGCGCGGGGAGCGACCGGCCGGCCGGCGCGATAATCGGCGATGAGGCCGTCCCATTTGTTCGACGAAAGATCGCCATAGATGCCGGTCGCCCTCAGACTGACGCCGGCAAAACCCGGCGTCGAGAGGTGGCTCAGCGCGCCTTCGGCGTCGAGTTTGATCTGGCCGTAGAGCGTCTCCGGCTTCGGCAGCATCGTTTCTGTGAGCTCGGTTCCGGGCGGATGTTCGCCGTAGGCAGCGCGGCTGGACAGGAAAACGCAGCGGCGCGTGCCGGCGCGTTTGGCCGCTTCGAAAAGCCGGACGGTGCCGTCGAGGTTCAACCTGTGGAAGGTCTTCGGATCGTCGCCTTCGCCGCCGCGATATTTGCCGGGAACATGGCTGAAGGCGGCGTGGACGAAGAAATAGGCGTCGTCGAAAACGTCGATCTGATCCTGGTCGGGATCGAGGGAGAGCGCTGCGAACTCGACCGGGCGGGAGAAGAGGCGGGGATGCGGCGCCCGGCGGCCGCCGACGATCACCTGATAGCCGGTGGTCAGAAGCTCCTCGACGACATAGCGGCCGACGAGACCCGTTCCGCCGGATACCAATACCTTCATGCTGCCCCTTCCGGATTGTCCAGCGCCGCGATCTCGGGCACATCGCCGCCATCGTGGAAACAATGCCATAAATCGATCAAAGGTTGTAGCTGCGCTGCCTTGGGATGATCTTTTTCCCACGGTTTTTCATACTGGTAGTGCAGGATCGAGACGCTCTTCCAGTCCCAAAGCGCCGGCATGGTGAACCATACATATTGCAGCATGTTGAAATAGACCGGCAGGCCGTGCCAATCCGGGAAGAAGGTCTCAAGAAAGGTCTGATCGGTGCGGCGCCAGAAGACTTCCGGCGTGTCGAGCCTTTCGAGCATGTGCCGGAACGTGTCATGCGACGGCGTGGCGACGAAGACACCGGAATTCATGCGGCGGAAGTCGGCGAGGCTTTCGTAGACATTGGGGGCGGCGGAAAATTCCGGATAAAGGAAGAGCCTGTCGACGTTTTTCAGCACCAGGGCATCGGCGTCGATGAAGACGCAGCGCTCGTATTCGACGAGCTGCCAGAGCCTGAGCTTGCAGAAATTGTCGAGCGGCGAATGGAACGCCGGCTTGCGGCCCTTGGTGAAAGGCGCTGCAGAATGGAGTTGGCCGCGGGCGTGGCGTTCGTTGAAGGCGTCGGAGAGCGGCAGGTGCTCGACTTCGATCAGGCGGCAGCCGAGGGTCGCGAGCGGGGCGAGGGCGGCTGCATCGACGCCGCCGGTATGGAGGACGACGATTTCGGCGCTGGTGCCGGTTCGGCGGAGGGAGCGGGCAAGCGCGGTCGCGCCCATGGCGTAGTCGGTGTTGGTGACGAGGGTGACGTAGGCGAGGCTCGAGGTAGACGTCATCGGTCTCTGCCGCCTCCACGCGTGCCCTCATTCCTGTGCCTGTCACAGGAATCCAGCCACGGCGCGTCCGCGCCGTGAATGACTCTTCTGCGCCCAAAGACTTGGGCGCGCTGGATTCCTGTGACAAGCACAGGAATGAGGGGGAGTTCGTCGGACTGACGGCGTTCTAATAACAAACCATTGCTCATGACACCGATTTCAGCCGCTTGCCTTCCGGATCGTGGTTGATCGTCGCGGCAATATCCCTGGTCCAGGCGGAGACGGCCGGCACGCGGGCACGGTCGACGCGGTAGGCGAATTTCTTCGCGACGTCGACGATCTCGCCGAGCAGCCCTGTTTCCAGCGTGATCGGTTCGAGGCCGAGATCGAGGAACTTTTCGTTGCGGACGATCAGCTCGTTTTCGGCGGCTTCCTTGCGTGGATTGGGCAGCCAGGCAATCGTGGCGCCGCTGATCCTGGCGATCATCTCGGCAAGGTCGCGCACCCGGTGGGTTTCCGTCATCTGGTTGAAGATTTCGACGCGGGCGCCGCGGGCGGGAGGATTCTGCAGCGCCAGCTCGATGCAACGCACCGAATCCTGGATATGGATGAAGGCGCGGGTCTGGCCGCCGGTGCCGTGAACGGTCAGCGGATAACCGATCGCCGCCTGGATGAGGAAGCGGTTCAGCACCGTGCCGTAATCGCCGTCATAGTCGAAACGGTTGATGAGCTGCGCGTGGCGGCGCGTCTGTTCGGTATGCGTGCCCCAGACGATGCCCTGGTGCAGGTCGGTGATCCGCAAGCCGTCGTTCTTGGCGTAGAACTGGAAGAGAAGCTGATCCAGGCACTTGGTCATGTGGTAGATCGAGCCGGGATTGGAAGGATAGAGGATTTCCTGGCTGACCGTCTCGCCGCCAGCCGTTTCAATGCCGACCGGCAGATAGCCTTCCGGGATCGCCGCGCCGACCGTCGAATAGCCGTAGACGCCCATGGTGCCGAGATGAATGAGATGGGCGTCGAGGTTGAGCTCGGTCAGGGCGTTCAAAAGGTTGTGCGTGGCGCTGACATTGTTGTTGACCGTGTAGTTCTTATGGCGGTCGCTCTTCATCGAATAGGGCGCCGCGCGCTGTTCCGCGAAATGGATGATGGCATCGGGGCGATTCTCGGAAAGCCATTTCTTCAGCAGTTCGTAGTCCCTGGCGAGATCGATCAGATTGAAGTGGATGCGGCGTCCCGTTTCTGCATGCCAGATGCGGGTGCGCTCCTGGATCGAATCCATCGGCGTCAGCGATTGAACGCCAAGTTCGGTGTCGATCCAGCGGCGCGAGAGATTGTCGAGGATATGGACGTCGTGACCGGCGTCGGAGAGATGCAGCGACGTTGGCCAACCAATGAAACCGTCTCCGCCCATAACCGCAATCTTCATCGTATCGTCTCCTGATCGGTCGCTCATTATCGGGAATAGTTAGGAATTGTGACAATCATTCAATGCCTGGCGGCGGCGCGTTCAACACCTGCCTGCCGGGCATTCAATGCTTGCCTGTCGAGAGGCGTTGCGCCAAAGAGGGCACCTCAGTTTGGAGAAAATTATGACGGAACGCCCTTTTTCCATTTCGGGAGAGCTGACGGAGGCCGGACATCGCCTCGTCCAGCGGGTTTATTATGAGGACACGGATTTCTCCGGGCTGGTCTATCACGCCCGCTACCTGCATTTTCTGGAGCGCGGCCGCACCGATTATCTGCGCTGCCTCGGGGTCGAGCAGCGCGAACTCGTCAGCGCCGACGAGGAGGGGCTTGTCTTCGTCGTCCACCGCATGGAGATCGATTTCAAGAGCCCGGCACGCATGGACGACGTGCTGACGATCCTGACGCATACGGAGAAGGCCGGTGGCGCCAAGATGGTGCTCAACCAGCAGATCCGCTGCGGCGAGACGCTGCTGATTTCAGCCAAGGTGATCATCGCCGTCATCAACGCCAAGGGGCGGCCGCGACGGCTGCCGGAAACGCTGGCGGCGAAATTCCTGGAAGGCAGCACGCCGCTATAGCGCCGAATCGCTCGAAATTCGGCCTTGTAAAAACTTGAGCTTTATGTGAAGGAATTTCCGCGCCGCAGGATGAGCGCTCTTTCGGCAGCCGGAGCTTGCTCCGGTCAAGTAATCCAGGAATAAAATCTTGCGAATACAGGCTTGCTGTCACAGTCCGGCACTAACGATCTATTAACCATAATAGTGTCTTACTGGGAAAGTCGGAGTTTGTGCGGTGCACGCCTTCCTTTGACCAAATTTGACGGCAAGAAGGCGGAAGATGAGCTTGGAAGCTTGACCAGGGCTTTGGGCGGCGGCCGCCGGACACTTCTTGCGAGATCACTTTGTGCCGCCCGGTCCAGCACCGGGCGTTTGGATTCGGGGATTTTGGATCAATGGAACAAGTAGGATTGGCAGCAGCCACGACGGACGTCAGCCTCTGGTCGCTTTTCATGCAGGCCGGCATCGTCGTCAAGCTCGTCATGCTCGGGCTCATCGCAGCCTCTGTGTGGACCTGGGCGATCGTCATCGACAAATACCTGGCCTATGGCCGCGCACGGCGCCAGTTCGATAAGTTCGAACAGGTGTTCTGGTCGGGCCAGTCGCTGGAAGAACTCTATCGCTCCCTGTCGGAGCGCAACAATACCGGCCTGGCGTCGATCTTCGTCGCGGCCATGCGCGAGTGGAAGAAATCCTTCGAACGCGGCGCCCGCTCGCCGATCGGCCTGCAGATGCGTATCGACCGTGCGATGGACGTGACGCTCGCCCGTGAAACCGAATATCTCGGCGCCCGTCTCGGGTCGCTTGCGACCATCGGTTCGGCCGGCCCGTTCATCGGCCTGTTCGGCACCGTCGTCGGCATCATGACCTCGTTCCAGGCGATCGCCGGCTCGAAGTCGACCAATCTCGCGGTCGTCGCCCCCGGTATCGCCGAAGCGCTGCTCGCCACCGCGATCGGCCTTGTCGCCGCTATTCCGGCGGTTATCGCCTACAACAAGTTCTCCGCCGACGCCGGCAAGCTCTCGGCGCGCATGGAAGGTTTCGCGGATGAATTCTCCGCCATACTTTCGCGCCAGATCGACGAGAAGCTGCAGCCGCGCGCTGCCGCTCAGTAACCAACGGAGAATACTGACATGGGTATGGCTGTTGGAGGCAATGGCGGCGGGGGCGGCGGACGCCGCCGTCGCGGCGGTCGGAACAAGGCCGTCATCTCCGAAATCAACGTGACGCCGCTCGTCGACGTCATGCTCGTGCTTCTGATCATCTTCATGGTCGCCGCACCGATGATGACGGTCGGCGTGCCGATCGACCTGCCGGAAACGCAGGCCAAGGCGCTGAATTCCGAGACGCAGCCGATCACCATCTCCGTCAAGAACGACGGCGAGGTGTTCCTGCAGGAAACGCCGATCCCGGCGGCCGAGATCGCCGCCAAGCTCGAGGCGATCGCCACCACCGGCTATAACGAACGTATCTTCGTGCGCGGTGATGCAACAGCGCCCTACGGCGTCATCGCCGACGTCATGGCGCGCATCCAGGGCGCCGGCTTCAAGAATATCGGCCTGGTGACGCAGCAGAAGAAGGACCAGTAGCGTTCAAGATGAAGACCAGCGTCGTCACATCTGCTGTTCTGCACTGCCTGGTGCTGACCTGGGCGATGGTATCGCTCGGCGCGCCGGAATCCTTCAAGGTGGAGGATTTCGAGGCCATGCCGGTCGATCTCGTACCGGTGGAATCCATCACCCAGATGCAGCAGGGCGACAAGAAGGCTCCGAAGAAGGAGACTTCAGCGCCGGTGCCGACGACACGTCCGCCGATCGCGCAGCCGGCCGAGAACGCCGGCGACAACAATGTCGACCTGAAGACGCCGCCGGTGCCGAACGCCAAGCCGAGCAACAGCGAGGCGGCTGCCGCCAATTCCAGCGAAAAGCCGCAGCCGCAGGTCGATCCCAAGCCGAACGACGTCAAGGAAGTCAACAAGGAAGAGACCGAGGTCGAGCAGCCGAAGGAAGTTGCTTCCATTCCGCCGCCGAAGCCGGTTGAAGCGACGCCGCCGAAGCCCGAGGAAAAGCCGCCTGAAGAACAGGCCAAGCCTGAGGAGCCGCCGAAGCCGGATGCGGAAGCATTGCCGGACAAGGTGCCGACGCCGGTCGTCAAGCCGCAGGTAAAGCCGCCGGAGCCGCAGAAGCCCGCCGAAAAGCCGCCGGAAAAGACTCCAGACCAGCCGAAGGCTGCGGAAAAGCCGACAGACAAAAAGAAGGCCGATAAGAAACAGGAAGTGGCGAAATCCGCCTCGTCAATGAAGAGCGACTTCAATGCTGACGAGATTAACGCTTTGCTGAACAAGACGGATCCTTCGGCCGGCGGCGCCAAGCGCTCGACGCAGGAGGCGTCGCTGGGGGCGAAGAAGAGCAATGGCGGCTCCAAGCTCAGCCAAAGCGAAGAAGATGCGCTAAAGGGTTTGATCGAGGGTAACTGGCTTATCACTCCGGGAATGGAAGGCCTTTCCGGCATGGTCATCACCGTGCATTTCAAACTCGACAAAGATGGAAACATTATCGGCCAGCCTGAAATCGAGTCTTCCGGTGGGAGCAGCACCGATTCAACGCGTCGTGCGCTGGAAAGTGGCGCTTACCGTGCCGTGATGAAATCTGCTCCGTCGTTCCGCACGAATCTTCCGATGGACAAGTATGACGTGTGGAACGAGGTCGTTCTTAACTTTCATCCCAGCGATATGGGGATTTAAATGCCGAGGGATTCGATCCATTTCGCGAAATCTTTCGGCATATGCGCGATGCTCGCAGGGTTAATCCTTGGCCTCGCATTTCCCTTCGATGCAAATGCGGAGACGGCTGATCGCCGAAACAGCAATGCAAATTCGCCGCGTATCAGCGTGGCTGAAGCTCAGGCGTTGCGAAACGCGATCGAACGTCAATTCATCGTCGACAGTCGGTTGAAAGACATCGGCAGCGTGCGTTTGACGATCCACATAAAGCTAGCCAGAGACGGGCAGATCGTAGGCAACCCTGATGTGCAGGTTACCGGTGGCGGTGAGCGTGCGCAGAAAAGTCTTACCGATTCCGGCCTTCGCGCCGTTCGTCGCGCAGCTCCTTTTACGATGCTTCCGAAAGATAAATACGATGCTTGGAAGGAAGTTGTTTTCAATTTCGACACCAGCGCTCTTACCCAATAAGATGCTGAAAGGCTTGTTTGATATGGTCAAGTGTTCCCTCATCCGCGCTCTGATGGTCATTGCAGGCCTGATTGGGGTCGCAGCCTTTACGACGCCGGCGAACGCGTTGGTCACCCTCGATCTTCGAAAAGGCAATGTCCAGCCGATGCCGATTGCGGTGACCGACTTCCAGGGCGACATGGGCGCGCAGGTCTCGCAAGTCATCGCCGCCGACTTGCAGCGGTCCGGTCTCTTCGCACCGATCAACAAGTCAGCCTTTATCGAAAAGATCTCCAATCCGGATGCATCGCCGCGTTTCGAGGACTGGAAGGTCATCAATGCACAGGCGCTGGTCACCGGCCGGGTTACCAAGGAAGCGGATGGCCGACTTCGCGCCGAATTCCGACTCTGGGACCCGTTCGCCGGACAGCAGATGACCGGTCAGCAGTTCTATACGCAGCCGGAAAACTGGCGCCGTGTGGCGCACATCATCGCCGATGCGATCTACAAGCAGATCACCGGTGAAGAGGGTTATTTCGACACCCGCGTCGTCTTCGTCTCCGAATCCGGCACCAAGCAGCAGCGCAAGCGCCAGCTGGCGATCATGGATCAGGACGGCTTCAACGTGCGCATGCTGACGGATGGCAGCGATCTCGTGCTGACGCCGCGCTTCTCGCCGAGCCGGCAAGAAGTCACCTACATGTCCTTTGCCAACCAGCAGCCGCGGGTCTATCTGCTACAGCTCGAAACCGGGCAGCGTGAAGTCGTCGGCAATTTCCCCGGCATGACCTTCTCGCCGCGCTTTTCGCCGGATGGGCAGAAGGTGATCATGAGCCTGCAGCAGGAAGGCAATTCCAACATCTATACGATGGATCTGCGCTCGCGCACGACGACGCGGCTGACCTCGACGGCGGCGATCGACACTTCGCCCTCCTATTCGCCCGATGGTGCCCGCGTCAGCTTCGAAAGCGACCGCGGCGGCAAGCCGCAGATCTATGTGATGAATGCCGACGGTTCCGGCCAGACCCGTATTTCCTTCGGCGACGGTTCCTATTCGACGCCGGTCTGGTCGCCGCGCGGCGATCTCATCGCCTTCACCAAGCAGGCCGGCGGCAAGTTCTCGATCGGCGTAATGAAGCCGGACGGTTCGGGCGAACGCATCCTGACGACGGGCTTCCACAATGAGGGCCCGACCTGGGCACCGAACGGCCGCGTGCTGATGTTCTTCCGCCAGGCGGCGGGCTCCGGCGGTCCGCAGCTCTATTCGATCGATCTGACCGGCTACAACGAACAACTCGTCAAGACACCAACCTACGGTTCCGACCCGGCTTGGTCGCCGCTTCTGGAGTAAGAGGCGCGGCAATGCCTTCATGTCGCCCCAAGAATCATGGAAACCGGGCGACTACGGGACAAATCAGTAAATTGTTAACCATAATCTTTGAGGGGCGGTTAACCGAGTGCGGTTACTGTCCGGAAACCCTGAAATCGCAAGGAGACCCGGCCATGAGCCGAATTCACACCCCGGCAATGAGCCGCATGCAGAATTTCGCCCGCAACCCCGTCATGATCGCGCTTCTGGCCGGTCTCGCGCTTGCAAGCTGCGCCAAGAAGCCGCCGAACAGCGCCGGTGAGCTCGGCCTCGGCGCCGGCGCGGGTGGTGCCGCAACGCCGGGTTCGGCCCAGGACTTCACGGTCAATGTCGGCGACCGCATCTTCTTCGATACCGACTCCTCGTCGATCCGCGCCGATGCCTCGCAGACGCTCGACCGTCAGGCGCAGTGGCTCGGCCGTTACCCGAACTACCAGATCACTGTCGAAGGTCATGCCGACGAACGCGGCACGCGCGAGTACAACCTCGCGCTCGGCGCCCGCCGTGCCGCTGCTGCCAAGGATTACCTCGCTTCGCGCGGCGTTCCGGCGCAGCGCATGAAGACGATCTCCTACGGCAAGGAACGTCCGGTCGCCGTCTGCGACGATATTTCCTGCTGGTCGCAGAACCGCCGCGCGGTGACCGTGCTCGGTGGCGCCGGCATGTAATATGCCGATATAATTCGTTTTCTAAAGGCGGTCCCATCAGGGGCCGCCTTTTCTTTTTGACCACACTTTGGCCAGACTCCGTTGCTTTTTGACAGCAATTGGAAAAATCTCCTGTTCGTGCCTCAAGGCGCGAAGAATCACTGGGACAGGACGATACATATGAAGAAACTTGTCGTGGCAGGCATGCTGTGCCTCGCGGCTGTGACCGGGAGCGAACGGGCGGCCTATTCGGCCTCGTTCCTCGGGCTGCATCTCGGCGGCCGATCCGCGGAGAACCAGGCGTCAGCGCCCGTTGTCAAGGTGCAGAGCGGCGACGCCGAGGTTCGCGTGCAGCAGCTCGAAGAGCAGCTGCGGCAGCTGAACGGCCGAATCGAGGAGATGAGCTTCCAGCTGCTGCAGATGCAGGAGACGATCCGCAAGCAGCAGGAAGACAATGAATTCCGCTTCCAGCAGCTCGAAAAGACCGGTGCCGGCGGCGGTGGCGCCAAGGCTCCCGTCAAGAAGAGCGAGACTGATGCCGCTCCGGCAGCGTCCGGTGGCGACGATGTCGCCAGGGTGATCCAAGCACCGCAGGGAGCCGAAACGGCTCCCTCCACCGATGTGCCCGATAATACCGGCCTCGGCCAGCCGCCGAAGCAGCTTGGCTCGATCGAGTTCGATCAGAACGGCAACCCGGTTGGCGGAACCGTCGACGAAAATGCCAGCATCGGCTCCGGCCCGATTCCCGATGCCAATGGCCGCACGCCGCAGCAGACGGCCTCACTCGGCAGTGAGGCGGATCAGTACAAGGCAGCGTACGGCCACGTGCTTTCAGGCGATTACGGCACGGCAGAGCAGGAATTCAACCAATACATCGCCCGTTACCCGAGCAGCGCGCGGGCCGCCGACGCCAATTTCTGGCTCGGCGAAGCGCTCTACTCGCAGGGTAAATATAACGAGGCGGCCAAGACCTTCCTCAACGCGCATCAGAAATACGGCAGCTCGGAAAAGGCGCCGGAAATGCTGCTAAAACTCGGCATGTCGCTTGCTGCCCTTGATAATAAGGAAACGGCCTGCGCGACGCTGCGCGAGGTCTCGAAGCGCTATCCGAAAGCTTCACGCGCCGTCATAGGCAAGGTTGCGAGCGAACAGAAACGCCTCGCCTGCTGAGGTCTTCCGGAATGTCTCCGGAAGCCGCATCGCCTCATACGGCGATCCTCCAGTTTCTCGAATCGCTCCAAAGTCCTGCGCGCATTCTCGTCGCGATATCGGGCGGCAGCGATTCCACCGGCCTGCTTCTCCTCCTCGACGAAGCCATGAAGGCCGCGCCTCATCTCAAGATTTCCCTCTGTGCTGCCACCGTCGATCACGGGCTGCGCGCCGGCTCCGAGGACGAAGCGCAACAGGTTGCAGCGCTCTGCGCATCGCTCGGCATTCCCCATATCATCGCTGCCTGGCGGGGCGAAAAGCCGAAAACCGGCATCATGGCCGCGGCCCGCGAGGCTCGCTACGACCTCTTGGCGGAATCGGCAGAGAGGCTCGGCGCCAATCTCATCGTCACCGCCCATACGCTCGACGATCAGCGCGAAACATTGCTGATGCGCGGCATGCGGACGGAGCAGCTTTCATCGGGAATCGCCGATGCGGTGCTCTTCGACCGGCGGTTCTGGATCTTGCGGCCGCTTCTCTTTTCCAGCCGGGCCGATATCCGGGCTTTTCTGAGAGAGCGGGACGCGGCGTGGATCGACGACCCCAGCAATGAGGATGTGAAATACGAGCGCGTGCGGGTGCGCCGGCAGCTATCCGCCGATCGAGCGACGGAGATGGATATTCACGCGGCCTGGGAAGCGCGGCTGGCTGTGTCGTCCGCAGCAGCCGAATGGCTTGACCGCCACTTCAGGCTTCACGGCGGCCTGCTTGGGCAGGTATCTGTTGATGCCTTGCGGCAGGATCGCGCAGTTCTGGATTATGCGCTCGGCCGTCTGACAGCCGTCTTCGGCGGACAGCCATTCGTGCCGGGGAGGGCGCATATGGAGCGCCTTCTCTCATTTGTCACCGGCGGGGAACCGGGGCGGATGACTGTCGGTCGAGTGGTGTTCGATCTGAGGCGTGATGGGCTTTATCTCTCGCGCGAGAGCCGGGGGATATTGCCTTTGACGCTGCGCCCTGGGAAGGCGGGGGTTTGGGACGGGAGGTTTGAAGCCGCAAACGGCTCCGGAGCGACCGTAAGGATAGAAGCGCAGGCCGCCTGCTCCTCCCTCATTCCTGTGTCCTCAGGGCTTCGCCTGAGGGATGTCACAGGAATCCAGCCACCGCGCGTCGGCGCGGTGAATGACTCTACAAAACAGGACGAGTCTTCCGCGCCCAACGACTTAGGCGCGGAAGATTCCTGTGACGAGCACAGGAATGAGGGGGAGTGGAGCAGGGGCCTGCCCAAGGCGGCATGGAAGCGTGCCGTCGCCTCAGCGCCGGCTTTTTCCGTCGATGGACACCCTCTATCTCTGGAATCTGTCGGCTCGATCCGTCTGGCGCCCTATTTCGCACCCTTCGACCGCTTTTTGACACGATTTGATTTCATCTTTGCCGATAGGCTTTCGGCGGTTTTCGCGATGGCGCCCTATGCGGGACCGCCTTTAAGAAGTATTGACGGAAAAACCATCTGACCTGGGGGATTGCCTTGGCAACAGCACGGCGCAACCCTATGTTAGAATGAATAAGACGGTCGCCATGAGGCGGCTGTTCCAGTGCTGGGGAGTTCAATGAACCCTAACTTACGTAATTTTGCCTTGTGGGCGATCATCGCGCTTCTGCTGATCGCCCTGTTCAGTATGTTTCAGACGGCGCCGGCGCAGACGGGCTCCCGCGAAATCCCTTATTCGCAGTTTCTGCGTGAGGTCGATGCGGGCCGGGTGAAGGATGTCGTGGTCACGGGCAACCGTGTTTCCGGAAGCTATGTTGAAAACGGCACCACCTTTCAGACCTACTCCCCTGTAATCGACGACAGCCTGCTCGATCGCCTGCAGCAGAAGAATGTCCTGGTTTCCGCCCGTCCGGAAACGGACGGTTCCTCGGGGTTTTTGAGCTATCTCGGCACGCTCCTGCCGATGCTTCTCATTCTCGGCGTCTGGCTGTTCTTCATGCGGCAGATGCAGGGTGGCTCGCGCGGCGCGATGGGCTTCGGCAAGTCCAAGGCCAAGCTTCTGACCGAAGCGCATGGCCGCGTGACCTTCGATGATGTCGCCGGCGTTGACGAGGCCAAGCAGGATCTCGAAGAAATTGTTGAATTCCTGCGTGATCCGCAGAAATTCCAGCGTCTCGGCGGCAAGATCCCGCGCGGCGTGCTGCTCGTCGGCCCTCCGGGCACCGGTAAGACGCTGCTCGCCCGCTCGGTCGCCGGTGAGGCCAATGTGCCGTTCTTCACGATTTCCGGTTCCGACTTCGTCGAAATGTTCGTCGGCGTCGGCGCAAGCCGCGTCCGCGACATGTTCGAACAGGCGAAGAAGAATGCGCCCTGCATCATCTTCATCGACGAAATCGATGCGGTCGGCCGCCATCGTGGCGCCGGTCTCGGCGGCGGCAACGACGAGCGCGAGCAGACGCTGAACCAGCTGCTGGTCGAAATGGATGGCTTCGAGGCGAATGAAGGCGTGATCCTGATCGCCGCCACCAACCGTCCCGACGTTCTCGACCCGGCGCTGCTGCGTCCCGGCCGTTTCGACCGTCAGGTCGTCGTGCCAAACCCGGACATCGTCGGGCGCGAGCGCATTCTCAAGGTGCATGCCCGCAATGTGCCGCTGGCGCCGAATGTCGATCTCAAGGTTCTCGCCCGCGGCACGCCCGGTTTCTCCGGCGCCGACCTGATGAACCTCGTCAACGAAGCCGCCCTGATGGCCGCCCGCCGCAACAAGCGTGTCGTCACCATGCAGGAATTCGAGGACGCCAAGGACAAGATCATGATGGGCGCCGAGCGCCGCTCCTCGGCGATGACCGAGGCGGAGAAGAAGCTCACCGCCTATCACGAAGCCGGCCACGCCATCACCGCGCTCAATGTCGCCGTCGCCGATCCGCTGCACAAGGCGACGATCATTCCGCGCGGCCGTGCGCTCGGCATGGTCATGCAGCTTCCCGAGGGCGACCGCTACTCGATGAGCTACAAGTGGATGGTGTCGCGCCTCTGCATCATGATGGGCGGCCGTGTCGCCGAAGAACTCACCTTCGGCAAGGAGAACATCACCTCGGGTGCCTCCTCCGACATCGAGCAGGCGACCAAGCTTGCCCGCGCCATGGTCACCCAGTGGGGCTTCTCCGATCAGCTCGGTCAGGTCGCCTATGGCGAGAACCAGCAGGAGGTCTTCCTCGGCCACTCGGTTTCGCAGTCGAAGAATGTTTCGGAAGCGACCGCGCAGAAGATCGACAATGAAGTCCGCCGTCTGATCGACGAAGCCTATACCCAGGCCCGTACGATCCTGACGGAAAAGCACGATGAATTCGTCGCTCTCGCCGAAGGCCTGCTGGAATACGAGACGCTGACCGGCGAAGAGATCAAGGCGCTGATTCGCGGCGAGAAGCCGTCTCGCGATCTCGGCGACGACTCACCGCCGAGCCGTGGTTCGGCGGTGCCGAAGGCCGGCGCGCGGCCTGCGACCAAGGGCGACGAGCCCGAAGCCGGCCTCGAACCGCAGCCGCATTGAGCCGCCAGCGCCATCTTCAACAAGGCCGGATTTCCCAAGCGGGAGATCCGGCCTTTTCTATTGGTAACGGGATATAATCATTTTTCTTGCTAATTTACGTGCCGATCGCCGCATTTTGTGGCATTCCGCTGAATTGAGGCAAGCATGAATCACGCTCCTGGATTGACGACATTCCATTGAAGCCAGATTCGCTTGGAACGGTGCGCTGCCTTGGATGGCGCGCGGAAAGTGCAGGAGTGTAGATGAAAAGACGCTATTTCGGGACCGACGGCATTCGCGGCCAATCCAATGTCTTCCCGATGACACCGGATCTCGCCATGCGGGTCGGCATCGCCGCCGGCACGATCTTCCGCCGCGGCAACCATCGCCATCGCGTCGTCATCGGCAAGGATACGCGCCTTTCCGGCTATATGCTCGAAAACGCCATGGTCGCAGGCTTCACCGCCGCCGGTCTCGATGCCTTCATTCTCGGCCCGATCCCGACGCCTGCCGTCGCCATGCTGACCCGTTCGCTGCGCTGCGATATCGGCGTGATGATCTCGGCTTCGCACAATCCCTATGAGGATAACGGCATCAAGCTGTTCGGCCCCGACGGCTATAAGCTGTCCGACGACATCGAGGCCGAGATCGAGGATTTGCTCGAAAAGGATCTGAGCACGCAGCTCGCCAAGTCCGATGACATCGGCCGCGCCAAGCGCGTCGACGGCGTGCATGATCGTTACATCGAACACGCCAAGCGCACGCTGCCGCGCGACGTGACCCTGCAGGGCCTGCGGATCGCCATCGACTGCGCCAACGGCGCCGCCTATAAGGTGGCGCCTGCCGTGCTCTGGGAGCTCGGCGCCGACGTCGTCACCATCGGCAACGAGCCGAACGGCACCAATATCAATCTCAATTGCGGCTCCACCAGCCCGGTCGCGCTGCAGAAGAAGGTCGACGAGGTGCGGGCCGATATCGGCATCGCGCTCGATGGCGATGCAGACCGCGTCATTATCATCGATGAGAATGGATCGATCGTCGACGGCGACCAGCTGATGGCCGTCATTGCTGAGAGCTGGGCCGAGAGCCAGCAGCTGCGTGGCAATGGCATCGTCGCCACTGTCATGTCCAACCTCGGCCTCGAGCGCTTTCTCGACGAGCGCGGCATGGCGCTCGCCCGCACCAAGGTCGGCGACCGTTATGTCGTCGAGCATATGCGCCAGCACAACTACAATGTCGGCGGCGAGCAGTCGGGCCATATCGTGCTGTCGGATTACGGCACGACGGGCGACGGCCTGGTTGCCGCACTGCAGATCCTTGCCGCCGTCAAACGCACCGGCAGGACCGTCAGCGAGGTCTGCCGCCGCTTCGAGCCGGTGCCGCAGCTGCTGCGCAATGTCCGCATCAGCGGCGGCAAGCCGCTGGAGGATATTCAGGTGCAGAAGGCGATCGCCGATGCCGAAGCCGAGCTTGCCAAGACCGGCCGGCTGGTCATCCGCCCCTCCGGCACCGAGCCGCTGATCCGCGTCATGGCCGAGGGCGACGATCGCGCCCAGATCGAGCGCATCGTCAACGAGCTGATCGGCACGATTTCAAACGTCCGGACCGCTGCCTGAATTTTAGGGCAGATCAGGCTCGGCGGCATGGTTGGCCGTTTGGGCCGATGCTTGGAGAATGAACGAGGCCCTCTCTCCGCCCTCATCCTGAGGCGCCCCGCAGGGGCCTCGAAGGACGAGGCCGGCCACCGGGGCGCGATCCAACAATTCGGATGGCTGTACGTGCGCAGCCACCCGCCCCCGTCCTTCGAGGCCCCTTCGGGGTACCTCAGGATGAGGGCTAACCGACGTGCCGTGCGGCTGATGGGCGTGCTTGCTCGTGAAGATTTATTCGACGCTACGCTCCAGCAAATGCCGGGACTAAACATCTAGGGTGGAAAATCTAGCGCAAGCATCAACCCACCCGCCCTCATTCCTGTGACGAGCACAGGAATGAGGGCGGGTGGGGAAACGTCCTCGCCAATTTATCACTCGCCGGGGCTCATATGCAGTGCCATGGCTGGGCGAAGATTACGGGAAGAGCCGGTGCGCTATCCAGCCAAATGGTCTCGTCAGGTCGTCGTTTCCAAGACTTCTACCGCAGCAATCCATGTTTCCTTTGCCGGAAGCTTCAAGATCTACAGTAAATAATCGTGGTTAAGCAGCTTTTAACGTTTCCGGTTCATTATCCATACGAAGCGTATCAGATTGGCGGCGACTTGAGCCTGCCGATGCAACGGATTTTGGAGTGGGATCCATGAAAAGAAGCTTGTCCGGCATCTTCGCGGCATTGTTGATCGCGACAAATGCCTATTCCGCGGACTTCGCTCCGGCCGAGCCCATCCCGGAGCAGCCGCCCGAAGTGACGGTCAGTGAAGCGACGGGCTGGTACCTGCGCGGCGATGTCGGTTACGCCTTTACCGATCTGCGCGGCGCCCGCTATTTCCAGGGCAGCAATGCCACTGAAGTCGATTTCGACGACGCTGACCTCGACGACGCATGGACGATCGGCGGCGGTGTCGGTTACCAGATCAACAGCTACCTGCGCACCGATCTGACCTTCGATTATCTCACCCAGGCCGACTTCCGCGGCTCGACGGTCGGGCAGTGCGGCTTCCCGCTGGTGGATTGCACCTCGACCGACCGCTCTTCGCTCACCGCCTACACGCTGCTCGCCAACGCCTATGTCGATCTCGGCACCTACGGCTACGTCACGCCTTATGTCGGCGCCGGTATCGGCGGATCCTACGTCAAGTGGAAAAACCTGCGCAACGTCGCCTGCGCCGATGACGGCAGCTTCTGCGACGACGAGGTCACCCATGGCGGCAAGGGCAACTGGCGCTTCACCTATGCCCTCATGGCCGGCGCCTCGGTCGACGTGACCTGCAACTTCAAGGCCGATGTCGGCTACCGCTACCTGCATATCGATGGCGGCAATATGTTCGGCTATGCCGAAAACGGCGGTCCGGGCCGCGACAAGGGCCTGAGCGCCCATGAAGTCCGCGTCGGTGGCCGCTACCTCTTCGGCGGATGCGCCCAGGCGAGCTACGAACCGCCGCCGGAAATCCCGTTGCAGCAGCCGGTCTACAAGTAAATTCAATCCGCTTGCATCAGAAAGCCGCCCCAGCAGGGCGGCTTTTTTCAGTTCCGCCACTCCGCCTGCGTCAAAATATCTTCCCTCTGCGACGCTTCGGTCTTGACTATGACGCCGCCGATCCATAGACACGGCGGCGGGACACCCTTCCCCAACGAAGGGCTTTCTATCTGAGAGGATAGCATCATGGCGAAGACCGCAAAGCCGGACATCCGTCCGCACAATACCCATTTTTCTTCTGGCCCCTGCTCGAAGCGCCCCGGTTGGTCGCTCGAAGCCCTTTCCGACGCGGCCCTTGGCCGTTCGCACCGCGCGAAGGTCGGCAAGGCCAAGCTCAAGCAGGCCATCGACCTTACCCGTGAAATTCTCGAAGTGCCGGCGGATTACCGCATCGGCATCGTTCCGGCCTCCGACACCGGCGCCGTCGAAATGGCGCTCTGGTCGCTGCTCGGCGAGCGCGGCGTCGACATGCTCGCCTGGGAAAGCTTCGGCGCCGGCTGGGTCACCGATGTCGTCAAGCAGCTGAAGCTCAAGGATGTGCGCAGGCTCGAAGCCGGTTACGGCGAGCTTCCCGATCTCTCGGCCGTCGATTTCGATCGCGACGTCGTCTTCACCTGGAACGGCACGACCTCGGGCGTGCGCGTGCCGAACGGTGATTTCATCCCCGCCGACCGCAAGGGCCTGACGATCTGCGACGCCACCTCGGCCGCTTTCGCCCAGCAACTCGATTTCGCCAAGCTCGATGTCGTCACCTTCTCCTGGCAGAAGGTTCTGGGCGGCGAGGGCGCACACGGCGTCATCATTCTTTCGCCGCGTGCCGTCGAGCGCCTCACCACCTACACGCCGGCTTGGCCGCTGCCGAAGATCTTCCGCATGACCTCGGGCGGCAAGCTGACGGAAGGCATCTTCCAGGGCGAGACGATCAATACGCCGTCGATGCTCTGCGTCGAGGACTATATCGATGCACTGCTCTGGGCCAAAGATCTCGGCGGTCTCAAGGCGCTGATCGCGCGCGCCGATGCCAATGCCAAGGTCATCCACGATTTCGTCGCGGCGAACGACTGGATCGCCAATCTCGCCGTCAAGGCGGAAACGGCCTCCAACACCTCCGTCTGCCTGAAGATCATCGACAAGGACATCGCGGCGCTCGACGACGATGGCCAGGCGAATTTCGCCAAGGGTCTGGTCGGCCTGCTGGAAAAGGAAGGTGTCGCCTATGACATCGGCCATTACCGCGACGCACCGTCGGGTCTGCGCATCTGGGCGGGTGCTACGATCGAGGCATCCGACATGCAGAAGCTGATGCCCTGGCTTTCCTGGGCCTTCGAAACGCAGAAGGCGCAGCTCTCTCAGGCTGCTGCCTGATGTGATCGCATCCGGCTCCGCCACAGGGCGGAGCCCTTGATTTCATCCATCGCTGAACATTTTTGAAGGAGTCCCTCATGGCACCTCGCGTTCTCGTATCCGACGAATTGTCGGAAACCGCCGTCCAGATCTTCCGCGATCGCGGCGTCGAAGTCGATTTCGAACCGCAGCTCGGCAAGGACAAGGACCGTCTGCTCGAAGTCATCGGCAAATATGATGGCCTGGCCATCCGTTCCGCCACCAAGGTGACCGAAAAGATCATCGAAGGGGCGAAGAACCTCAAGGTCGTCGGCCGCGCCGGCATCGGCGTCGACAATGTCGATATTCCGGCCGCCTCGCGCCGCGGCATCATCGTCATGAACACGCCGTTCGGCAACTCGATCACCACCGCCGAACACGCGATCGCGCTGATGTTCGCCGTCGCCCGCCAGCTTCCGGCAGCCGATACCTCGACGCAGGCCGGCAAGTGGGAAAAGTCGAAATTCATGGGTGTCGAGATCACCGGCAAGACGCTCGGCGTCATCGGCGCCGGCAATATCGGCTCGATCGTCTGCGCCCGCGCCATCGGCCTCAAGATGCATGTCGTCGCCTATGACCCGTTCCTCTCCAAGGAGCGCGCCGAGGAAATGGGCGTCACCAAGGTCGAGCTGGACGAGCTTTTCGCCCGGGCTGATTTCATCACGCTGCACGTGCCGATGACCGACAGGACGCGCGGCATCCTCAACAAGGAAGCGCTGGCGAAGACCAAGCCCGGCGTGCGCATCATCAACTGCGCCCGCGGCGGCCTGGTCGATGAGGCAGCCTTGGCCGAAGCCATCAAGTCCGGCCATGTCGCCGGTGCTGCCTTCGACGTGTTCGAGGTCGAACCCGCCAAGGAAAGCCCGCTCTTCGGCCTGCCGAATGTCGTCTGCACGCCGCATCTCGGCGCTTCGACGACCGAGGCGCAGGAAAACGTCGCTCTGCAGGTGGCCGAACAGATGTCGGACTATCTCGTCAAGGGTGCGGTCTCCAACGCCATCAACATGCCGTCGATCACCGCGGAAGAAGCGCCGATCCTCAAGCCTTTCATCCGACTTGCCGACGTTCTCGGCGCCTTCGTCGGCCAGGTCACCGAGGAGCCGATCAAGGAAATCGAGATCCTTTATGACGGCGTCACCGCCAACATGAACACGCGGGCGCTGACGAGCGCGGTTCTCGCCGGTCTCATCCGCCCGCAGGTCGCCGACGTCAACATGGTTTCGGCGCCGATCATGATCAAGGAAAAGGGCATCGTGCTTTCCGAGGTCAAGCGCGACAAGACGGGCGTCTTCGACGGCTATATCAAGCTGACGGTGACGACCGAGAGCATGACGCGTTCGATCGCCGGCACGGTGTTTTCGGATGGCAAGCCGCGTTTCATCCAGATCAAGGGCATCAATCTCGATGCCGATGTCGGCTCGCACATGATCTACATCACCAATACCGACGTCCCTGGCATGATCGGCTTCATCGGCACGACGCTCGGTACTGCCGGCGTCAACATCGCCAACTTCCAGCTCGGCCGCGACAAGCAGGGCGGCGACGCCATCGCGCTGCTCTATGTCGACGGCGAGGTGGAGGACGGCGTGCTCGAACGGCTGACGGCGCACCAGGCAATCCGCCAGGCAAAGCTGCTGACATTCAACATAGACTGAGTTTCCTCCTCCCAAGGAAACAGGGAAAACCCGGCGCCGGAAACGGCGCCGGGTTTTCTGCGTCCCGCAATGGGTATATTTCAGTGAGGCAAGCGCTTGCGGCGGACGATCTTGCCAAAACGGGCTCTATCGTCCTCAGCCTTGGTGCGATGAAGGAAGGCGCGCCTGCTGCCGTCGAGACCCTGGAAGAATTCGTCCCAGGAAATCTCCTCCTGCGTTTCCGAGGAAAAATCGACGCGGACGGTTTCGCTGTCGCTCGCGTCCTTGATGCGGGCGGGATGGCCGCCTCGCTCTTCGATCCAGTGTCTGATCCTGTTGTAATCCGCCGTCGTGCCGAACCTGGCCATTATACCCTCCGCAGCATTCGATTGCGACATTGATCACCCGGAACGCATGATCGAAAGAATAGTTCCATAGGGCGATAATTATTTGCTCAACGATTTCCGGTTGAGCCGGCTGCTCAAGCATTCGTTATTTTGAGAACGGCGGCCGGAGCGGCATAATTCGCATCGGCTGGAAGGAGGATGCATATGAAACGCTATTCATTCTCGATAATCGGACTGGCGCTCATGACCGCCGTGATCGCCAATCCAGGCATCGCATTCGCCTGCAACAAGCTGATCGGCACCTGAGCCGCACCCCCGCTTTCAAGGCGTGGCTTCGGCCGCGCCTTCCTTTCTCACTGGCGAAACGATCGGCCGTCCGAACGCCGCCCCTTGCGTCCCGATACAATCCTTTCTATATCGATCGCTTATCGAAAGGCGGCCGATCCCGCCTGATACAGCAATCCGCCGCAATTGCAGCGCAAGGGCGGATGATGAGCGCACAGAATTTGGCACCACCGTTGAACACACTGGATTTTGATAAGAAGCCGGAAGAGACCCGCGTCGTCGTCGCCATGTCGGGCGGCGTCGATTCCTCCGTCGTGGCCGGCCTTCTCAAACAGCAGGGTTACGACGTGCTCGGCATTACACTGCAGCTTTACGATCATGGCGCCGCCGTTCATCGCGCCGGGTCCTGCTGCGCCGGCCAGGATATCGACGATGCCCGCCGCGTCTGCGAGACGCTCGGCATTCCGCATTATGTGCTCGATTACGAAAAGCGCTTTCGCGAGACGGTGATCAATCCCTTCGCCGAAAGCTATGTGGCCGGCGAAACGCCGATCCCCTGCGTCTCCTGCAACCAGACCGTCAAGTTCGCCGATCTGCTGGCGACCGCCAAGGAACTCGGCGCCGATGCGCTGGCGACCGGCCACTATATCCGTTCGCGGCCGAACCCTTCGCTCGAACATCCCGGCCGCCGCGCGCTGTTCCGTCCGGCCGACGCCGACCGCGACCAGAGCTATTTCCTGTTCGCCACGACGCAGGAGCAGATCGACTATCTGCGCTTTCCGCTCGGCGGCCTGCCGAAGGCCGAGACCCGCCGGCTGGCCGAAGAGATGGGCCTCGTCGTCGCCAAGAAGGCCGACAGCCAGGACATCTGCTTCGTGCCGCAGGGCAAATATTCCGATATCATCACCAAGCTGAAGCCGAATGCGGCGCTCGCCGGCGAGATCGTCCATCTCGACGGCCGCGTATTGGGAAGCCATGAAGGCATCCTGCATTTCACCATCGGCCAGCGCCGCGGCATCGGCATCGCCACCGGCGAACCGCTTTACGTCGTCTATCTCGATGCCCGCTCGCGCCGCGTCATCGTCGGGCCGAAGGAGGCGCTGGAAACCCACCGCGTCTATCTGCGCGACGTCAACTGGCTGGGCGACGAGACGCTTGCGGAAGCAGCGTCCGGCGAAGGCTTTGCCTGTTACGCCAAGGTCCGCTCGACCAGGGCGCCGGCACCCGCCGTGCTGCATGTCGATTCCACCGGCACCTATGTCGATCTGACGGTCGGCGAGGCTGGTATCGCACCCGGCCAGGCCTGCGCGCTCTATTCCGCGCCCGGCGACGACGCCCGCGTCTTCGGCGGCGGCTTCATCGAGCGCTCCGAGCGCGAACCCTCGGCCGAGGCTTCGCTCAAGGCGCTGCTCGCCAGCCCCGTCGCCGCTTTAAACCCTCAGGAAACGACCGCCAACAAAGGCGGGCGTTTTTCTCCATCATGCGCTTGACACAAAGCCGAAGCGCACCTTATAAGCCGCTCATCCCACGAGCCCGCAGCGCTTCGCGAGCAGGTATCGTTTGACCAGTGGCGGAGTAGCTCAGTAGGTCAGAGCAGAGGAATCATAATCCTTGTGTCGGGGGTTCAAATCCCTCCTCCGCTACCATCTCTTCATTGCAGAATTTGCGATTCTGGCAGCTCGATTTTGAGCTGGTTCCGACGGCCGCGGTAGGGTGTCCCTCCGCCAAAAGGCGCGGCGACAGGACAATAACCTCGGGATTTCGCTGACGCCGAGGCCAGCACTATCTGTAGAGCATAAAATGCAAGATTGGCATTTTCATCGCCCAGAGATGGGATGCAGCAGCGATAATAATTGCCCATAAGGCCAGCGAGAACATGACCGCGGCTAACCTGATTCCCATTGACTGCATCAGTTCCTCCATCCCAGATAATCGTCCCTCCTCGGACGATCTATTGCTAGCAGGGCGCAGGTCGATCAGCTATCGCAAGAAATCGCTACTGGATCGTCGCTGCAGCGCGCGCTCGGAAAGATGCAATGTTTAGCGATGCGGCGCCCGTTTTCTCTCTCTCAAACGACAAAGTGGAAGTTGTCGTATTGCGCACCATAATAGTCGGGGCCGCTCGTTTCGGTGATGACGGGCTCGGTGTCGAGCACGAGATAGTCGATCTGGCCATAGGCGCTGAGATCAATCACTTGCGGGTCATGAATGCTGTCGGCGGTCACGTTGACCGTAACCAAGTACACGGTATCGCCGTTCAGCCTACCTTCGATCGTCAGAACGTTGTCATAATCGGATGTGCCATTTGCCACGCTGAATTGCTCGATCTGGAAGGTGCCGCCGTCGGCGGCCTGGATGGGTGTCCAGAAGACGCCGCCTGACAGATAATGGTTGCCGTCGGCTTCCTTTTGTATCACTGCATCGTCACCATCGTGCCAAGCGCCCCAATCGAAGCCCTTGTAGCCTGTGGGGAAATCATATTTGCCGACATCCTCGAAATTGACGAAGATGTCGCCACGCTCCGGCAGATCGACAGTGATATTGAGCAAGCCGAAGTCGGTGGCGCCTTTGCCGTCCGAGATCTTGAAATTGAACTGATCGAGGAGTTGATCTCCCGGGCCGAGCGCCAATACCACGGGATTGGAGTGATCGAGTTCATAGGTGTAGTAGCCGTCGGAATAGACGGTCAGCGTGCCGTATTTTCCCTCGATCGTCGTCGTGGTCCGTCCATCCGAATTGGCCGGTTGCGGAATTCGCTGCCCGTTCACGAAGTTGAGACGCAGAAGATCTCCGTCGGCATCCCTGGAACCGTCCAGGATGTTGCCGTCAACCGGCTTGTCGATGTCGAAAATGGGCTGGTATACGTCCGCTGCGACCGGCTTGTGGTTTGCCATTTCTACCTCCCGTCTGAAGTTCTGTTTAAACATGCAACCCTATCGGGTGCTTGGCAACGAGATTTTGACCAGCATCAGATCAATTCAGCCTGTCAAATCCAACAGGCGCAATTTGTCTGCAGCTCAAGATCCAGTAAAGGGACTGACGCCGGCGTCTATTCCCTTGGAAATGAAGATTTATGCGCTGTCTTACGCTGATGCGGCTTTGGAGAATGCGGTATTTTCTGCCTGTTCCAGCTTTCGATCAATTTAGGCCAGCAGAAATATTTCCGGCAGCGTAATAATGCCAAGCTCATGATGACGTCATCATGACGATATACGGCATTGATTGCTTCAATGCAGGCCGCCCACTCCGAGCAAGCTTTCGACGGCTTCGTGGTCCTTGGATAGGTCTGCCGGCGTTCCCGCCCAGGCCAGCCGCCCTCGTTCGAGAATGACGACCTGATCGGCGAAATCGAGCGCGCTCTGGATCCGCTGCTCGACAAGAAGGATGGTCATGTCGCCTGACTTGGCGAGTCCGGCGAAGGCTGCCATCAGTTCCTCGCAGATAACGGGGGCGAGACCCTCGAGCGGTTCGTCGAGCAGCAGCACCGACGGGCGGCCGAGAATGGTGCGGGCCGTCGAAAGCATCTGCTGTTCGCCGCCGGAGAGTTGGTTGCCGAGGTTGCGGCGGCGCTCCTTCAGGCGCGGGAACAGCGCATAGGCTTCCTCCAGCGCCGTCTTCGGCCGCGCCTTCAAACCGACGAAAAGGTTCTCTTCGACGGTCAGCGTCGGGAAGACGCAACGTGTCTGCGGCACATAACCGAGACCCTTGTGCGCGCGTGTTGCGCTTGGTGCTGTTGTGACGTCCGCATCGCCAAGGGTGATGCGGCCCTCGTAGCGTCTGGTCTGGCCTGCGAGCGTTGCCAGCAGCGTCGTCTTGCCCATGCCGTTGCGGCCGAGCACGGCAAGCCTTGCGCCTGCCGGCACTGCGAAGGAAATGCCTTCCAACACCCGCGTCGGCCCGTATCCGGCCGACAGATTTTCGACCTCAAGCGACAGGGCTGGCATTGGCATAACTCCCGAGATAGGCCTCGCGCACACGCGCATCCCTCGTGACATCTTCAGGCCGGCCGTCGAAAATGATCGCGCCGGCGGCCAGCACGATGACACGTTTGGCAAAACGAAAAACAAGATCCATGTCGTGCTCGATCATCAGCACGGCGAGATCGGCGGGCAGATCAGCAAGCGCTTGCTCGATGCGGCCGGTATCGCTTTGCGGCACTCCGGCGGCCGGCTCGTCGAGCAGCAGCACCTTCGGCTTCAGCGCCAGCGCGACGGCAAGTTCGAGAAGCCGCTGCTGTCCATAGGCAATCTCGCTGACCTTGCGATGCATCAGCGGCGTCAGTCCGAGCTTTCCCAGGAGGTCGTCGATCTCGGCCATGACGTCGGGCATCGAGAGGAAATTACCGAACATGTTCCAGGTCTTTCCGTCCCGCTGCAGGACAGCGAGCCCGACATGTTCGGCGGGCGTCATGTCCTGGAAAAGCCGTGTCACCTGAAAGGAGCGGACGAGGCCGCGTTTGACCCTGCCGATCGCATTGACCGCCGTCACCGTTTCGCCGCCAAGGCGGACCTCGCCGGAATCGGGGGGGAGGTTGCCGGTGACGAGGTTGACGAAGGTGGTCTTGCCGGCGCCGTTCGGGCCGATCAGCGCGACGCGGTCGCCGGGTGCCATCGCCAGCGAAACATCGTTGGTGACGGCAAGGCCGCCGAAGGCTTTCCGGAGATTGGCGACTTCGAAGACATGGCTCATGAGCGCTGCTCCCTGCGGCGATCAATGAAATTTGCGGCCGTTCCGTAAAGCCCTTTCGGCGCGAAGAGCACGACGGCGATCAAGAGCGCACCGACCATGGTCAGCCAGTGGAAGGGATTGGCGGCCGAGACATAGTCCTCGAAGAGCATGAAGATGATCGTGCCGGAGAGCGCCCCGAAGAGAGAGCCGGTGCCGCCGAGCACGAGCATGACGAGCGCCTCCGCCGACTGCGTGAAAGACAGGCTGTCCAGACCGACGACCTGCGTCGAGATCGCGTTCAAGGCGCCGCCGACCCCGGCAACCGCGCCCGAGATCGCGTACATCCTGATGAGCGCGCCCTTCGGCGAACCACCCATGGCGCGGATACGCAACGGGTCCTGCTTGATGGCGCGGCAGAGCATGCCGAAGGGTGAACGCACCAGCAGTCTCAGCAGCACGAAGACAACAAGCAGCAGCGTCATTCCGAAAAAGAAGGCGGTGCGGCCATAAAGATCGAATTCAAAAAGGCCGAGGACCGGGTCGGGCGCGATGCCGGAAAGTCCATCACTGCCTCCTGTCCATGAGGAGGCCTTGTTGGCGAATTCGTGGAAGAGATGGATGAGGGCAATCGACAGCACGAGCTGCGGTAGGCCATGCGCGCGCAGAATGATCGCGCCGCTGAGCAGCCCGGAAGCTACGCCGCCGGCAATGCCGGCAAGCAGCATCAGCAGCGGATCATTGATGCCGTAATGCGCCGACAGGATGCCGGCGGCATAGGCGCCGGAGCCGAACAGGGCGGCATGGCCGAGCGTCGCAACGCCGCAATAACCGGTCACGAGATCAAGCGAGAGCACGAGCAGCGCGATGGTGATCATCCGCGTCAGAAGCGCGAGATTATCAGGGAAGGCGAAATAGCCGATGGCGGCAACGGCGATGATCACCATGATGCCGGCGAGATCGCGGCTGACATAACCGCGCCGTTGCTGGAGACGTCCGTTTTCGTTGTTCAACACAAGCGCCATCTCACTTCGCCCTCCCGGCAAGGCCGCGCGGGAAGACGCAGATGATCGCGATCACGGCAAGATAGAAGAAGAATTCCCCGAACTCCGGCATCAGATAGCGGCCCGTCGTATCGATCGCGCCGAGCAGCAGGCAGGCGATCAGCGCGCCGGGAATGGAGCCGGCGCCGCCGACGGAGACGACGACCAGGAAGGTCACCATGTAGCGCAGCGCATAATAGGGCTCGACCGGCAAGAGTTCGGCGCCGACCACGCCGCCGAAGGCGGCAAGCCCGACGGCGATGGCAAAGCTCACCGCATAGATGATCTCGGTGCGCACGCCGAGTGCTGCGGCCATCGCCGCGTCATCCACGGAGGCGCGCAGCTTGACGCCGAAGCTGGTCCTTTCGATCGCGAACCAGAGCGCCAGCGCCACGGCGAGGCCGCACAGGATGGCGAAAAGCCGGTGAACGGGGATGGTGCGAAAGCCGAGATCGGCCGAACCCTGCAGCGCCGCGGCAAGCGGTATGGTCTTCAGCGTTGGTCCCATCAGGTAATTGGCGATGCCGATGATGCAGAAAGTGATGCCGATCGTCATCAGCACCTGGGTCAGTTCCGGCGCGCCGTAGATCCGGCGATAGAGGAAGCGCTCGAGAGGGATTGCAATGATGATCGTGGCGACCACGGCAGCGATGATCGCCATGGCATAACCGAGGCCGAGGTCACGTGCGGCATAGGAGGCGATGTAGCCGCCGATCATGGCGAAGGCGCCGTGCGCGAGGTTGACGACGCGCATCAGCCCCATGGTGACGGAAAGGCCGATCGAGATCACGAAGAGCACCATGCCATAGGCTAGCGCGTCGACGGCTATGCTGAAGACTGTCTGCATGGAACTACCTGCTTGAATGCGACGGACCTGGGATTCCAAGTCCGCCGCATGTTCTGACGCCCGATGTTACTTGGTCGCTGCCAGGCCCGGATCGCCCTGCTTCTCGAAGGTCTGGACCTCCTTGTTGATGTAGGTCCCGTCGTCGGCCTTGGCGACTTCGCGCAGATAGATGTTCTGCGTGATGTGGCGGCTTTCCGGATCGATCGAAACCGGGCCGCGCGGGCTCACCCAGGCAAGGCCCTTCACCGCATCGACAGCCTTTTCAGCATCCTGCTTGCCGCCCGTCGCCTCGATCATCTTGTAGATGACATACATGCCGTCATAGGCGCTGACTGCCGGGAAGGAGAGTTCGGCCTTGTTGCCGATCGCCTTGGTGGCCGCCTCGACGAAAGCCTTGTTCTCGGGAGAATCGTGCGACACGGCATAGTGGAAGGTCGTCTGGATGCCGAGCGCGGCGTCACCCAGCGCCGGCAGGTCGGATTCCTGCGTCAGGTCGCCCGGTGCGAAGAACTTGATGCCGGCGGCCTTCAGACCGTTTTCGTTGTAAGCCTTGACGAAGCCGAGCGTCGTCGGTCCCGATGGCAGGAAGGCGAAGACGCCCTCAGCGCCGGAATCCTTGATGCGCTGCATGATCGGGCTGAAATCGTTGGTCGCTAGCGGCATGCGGATCGCCTCGACCACCTGGCCGCCGGCCTTTTCGAAGCCGGTCTTGAAGGCATTCTCGGCATCGACGCCCGGGCCGTAATCGCTGACGACCGAGATTACCTTCTTGACGCCGGCGTCGAAGGCGACTTTTGCGATCGGCGTCGAGGTCTGCCAAGTCGTGAACGAGGTGCGCACAACGAGCGGGCTCTTGGTGACGATCGTCGAGGTCGCGGCGTTCATAACGACCATCGGCACATTGCCCTGCTTCAGGATCGGCGTCACCGCCATGGCATCTGGGGTGAAATAGAAGCCGGCAAGATACTGGACCTTTTCCTTGACGATCAGTTCCTGGGCAAGCGCCTTGGATTGGGCAGGATCGGCCTGCGGCACGTCGCGATAGACGATCTCGACGGTGTCGTTGCCGACCTTGCTGCCATTGGCCGCCATATAGGCGTCGATGCCGGCCTTGAAGTTCTTGCCCTGAAGCGCGAACGGACCGGAGAACGGGCCGATGACGCCGACCTTGATCGTGTCGGCATAGGCGCTCGTGCCCATGACGATGGCCGCAGCGGCGGCCAGAAACAGCTTCCTCATTCTTCTCTCTCCCTTTTCGGCGTACTCCGGCGCCGTATTGAACTTCATGTTAGCTTCTCATGCGAAATGGTGATGTAAAATGAAATAAAACCCCAAACACATGATCTGTTGGTTATGTGTTCTGCGTCCCGAACGCCCGGTGTTCACCGCTGCGCGCAGCCTTCATCCGCAATCCTTCAGAACGGCAACCCCACATAATTTTCGGCAAGGACCGTCGAGGCGGCGCGGGAATGCGTGAGATAGTCGAGTTCGGCCTCCTGAATCCTCTGATCGAAATCACCGGTATCGGGGAAACGATGCATCATCGTCGTCATCCACCAGGAAAACCGCACGGATTTCCACACACGGGCAAGTGCAACCTGCGAATAGGCGTCGATGCCATGATCCGAGCCTTCGCGGTAATGCTCGATCAGCCCGGAGAATAGGTAATGGACGTCGCTGGCCGCAAGATTCAGCCCCTTGGCGCCGGTCGGCGGCACGATATGGGCGGCGTCGCCGACAAGGAAAAGCCGGCCGAAACGCATCGGCTCGGCGACGAAGGAGCGTAAAGGTGCGATCGATTTCTCGAAGGACGGCGCGGTTTTCAACGCCTCGGCGTGGTGCGCCGGCAGACGCCGCCTCAGCTCGTCCCAGAAGCGATCGTCGCTCCAGTCCTCGACCTTCTCGTCGAGCGGACATTGGAGGTAATAGCGGCTGCGCGTCGCCGAACGCATCGAACAGAGTGCAAAGCCCCTCGGATGGTTGGCGTAGATCAGTTCGTGGCTGACCGGCGCCACCTCGGCAAGCAGGCCCAGCCAGCCGAACGGATAGACCTTCTCGAAACTTTTGATCGCCCCTTCGGGGACGGCCTTGCGGCTTGCGCCATGAAAGCCGTCGCAACCGGCGATAAAATCGCAATCGATGCGCCTGGCAGCGCCGTCCTTTGTATAGGTAACGAAAGGAGAGCGGCCGTCGAAATCATGCGGTGCGACATCGGCGGCATCGTAGATCGACAGGGCGCCGCTTGCTTCGCGCCGCTCCATCAGGTCGCGCGTCACCTCGGTCTGGCCGTAGACGGTGACGCGCCTGCCGCCGGTGAGTTCATGCAGATCGATGCGGTGGTCGCGTCCGTCGAAGGCGAGCGAGAAGCCGTCATGCGGCAGGCCTTCGGCGTGCAGCCTGGCGCCGGCTTTGGCCTGGTCCAGCAGACCGACGGTGCCATCCTCCAAAACGCCGGCGCGCACCCGGCCGAGGATGTAGTCCTTGTTGACGCGATCGAGAATGACATTGTCGATGCCGGCTTCGGTCAGAAGCTGACCGAGCAGCAAGCCGGATGGTCCCGAACCGATGATGGCGACCTGAGTTCGCAAATGCTTCCTCCCTCCCATTTTTGCGTTTTGTCAGATTCTGCCGCGCCGACCGGATCGCCACAATGGACATTCCACCCTAAAAATTGCACTAATCGAACATTGGCATGGGAGGGAGCCGATGAGCAGACATATACCGACCTACGAGCTCTACGGCGAAAACGTCGGACGATCGCCGGAATTTTGGTTGCATTGCGAAACAATTCGCTCCCGGAGCAGCCTGCATCAATGGGAAATCCGACTGCACCGCCACGAAAGCTTCTTTCAGATATTGTACATCGAAGCCGGTTCGGGCGATGCGATCTTCGGCGACAGGAGCCATGCCATCCGGCCGCCGGCGGTCATTACGGTTCCCCCGGGGTTCAATCACGGCTTTCGTTTTTCACGCGACATCGACGGTCTTGTCATCACCATATTGCGATCCCATCTCAGCCATCCACCCGGTGAGCGGAGCCATCTCGGCGAATGGCTGGCGACGCCGCATCTGACGCCGCTCGATCCTGATAATGCCGAGGCTGCCCATGTGATGCAGACTTTGCGGCGGCTGGGCGACGAATTCGAAAATCGCCGCAGTGGCCGCAACGAGGTCTTGGCAGCCTACGTCGGTTTGGCGCTGCGGCTGACGGCTCGGATCTCTCATGAGGGGAATTCGGGGGAGCTTGCGTCAAACGAAAACGAGCGACGGATGGACATGCTGGGCGAGCTCATTCAGCAGCATTTTCGATCCCACAAGCCGGCATCCTTCTACGCCAGGGAACTCGGGGTCTCGCCGACGCACCTCACCCGGATCGTCCGGTCGATGACCGGCAGCACGCCGCACGAGCTGATCGCCGCCAAACTCGTCGAGGAGGCGAAGCGTCAGCTTGTCTTTACGCTCGGCAGCGTTCAGGAGATCGGATTCCGCCTCGGCTTTGCCGACCCCGCCTATTTCTCGCGCTTCTTCCTGAAATATGCCGGCGAAACGCCGCGGGTCTGGCGCCTGACGGAAAAGGCCCGACTCGACCGAGCATAAGGTTTTGGCATCCGGCGACGCCGCATTCGCGGGCGCACGTCACCGATGTCTCACGCCGCCGGCCATGTCCAGTTCCGCACCTCCGGCAAGTCCTCGCCGTGTTCCCTGACATAATCGTGATGCTCGGCAAGCTTGTCGCGGAAGGCGGCAAGCGCGTCCGTCGCCTTTTCCTTCAGGCCCGGTACGCGCTCGATCGCTTCGATCGCGAGGTGGTAGCGATCGAGCTCATTGAGGACGGTCATGTCGAAGGGCGTCGTCGTCGTGCCCTCTTCGATGAAGCCGCGGACGTGGATGTTCTCGTGGTTGGTGCGCTTATAGGTCAGGCGATGAATGAGATAGGGATAGCCGTGATAGGCGAAAATCACCGGCTTGTCCGGCGTGAAGATGGCGTCGAAGGCCTCGTCGGTCAGGCCGTGTGGATGCTGGTCCCTGGATTGCAGCGCCAAGAGATCGACGACGTTGACGGTGCGGATCTTCAGCGCCGGGACGGCCTTGCGCAACAGGTCGACGGCGGCAAGCGTCTCCATCGTCGGCACGTCGCCGGCACAGGCCATGACGAGGTCGGGCGCGACGGCGTCTTTCTCGTTGCTTGCCCAGTGCCAGACGCCGATGCCGGCCTCGCAATGTTTCGTCGCCTCATCCATCGACAGCCATTGCGGCTCCGGCTGTTTGCCGGCGACGATGACGTTGATGCGGTCATAGGTGCGCAGGCAATGGTCGCCGACCCAGAGCAGGGTATTGGCATCCGGCGGCAGATAGATGCGGACGATATCGGCCTTCTTGTTGGCGACGAGATCGACGAAACCGGGATCCTGGTGGCTGAAGCCGTTATGGTCCTGGCGCCAGACATGCGAGGTCAGCAGGTAGTTCAGCGACGAGATCGGTTCTCGCCATTCAAGCTCGCGCGTCACTTTCAGCCATTTGGCGTGCTGGTTGAACATCGAATCGATGATGTGGATGAAGGCCTCGTAGCAGGAGAAGAGGCCGTGGCGGCCGGTCAGCAGGTAGCCTTCCAGCCAGCCCTGGCAGAGATGTTCGGAGAGCACCTCCATGACGCGTCCATCGCGGGAGAGATGGATATCATAGGGCTCGATATCCTCCATCCAGACGCGGTCGGTGACCTCGAAGACGCTGCCGAGGCGGTTCGATTCCGTCTCGTCGGGGCCGAAGATCCGGAAATTCGCCGCCGTCGCGTTGCGCTTCATCGTGTCGCGCAAGTAATGGCCGAGAATTTCCGTCGACTGGGCCGCGACGCTGCCGCGCTTGCCGATCTCGACTGCATAGCCGCTTATATCGGGGGTATCGAGTTCCCGGCGCAGCAAACCGCCATTGGCATGCGGATTGGCGCCCATGCGGCGTTTGCCGGCAGGCGCCAGCGCCCGCAGCTCGGGTTTCAGTCGGCCATCGGCGCCGAACAGGTCCTCCGGCCCGTAGCTGCGCATCCAGTCCTCGAGAATTTTGCGATGGCCGTCATTCTCGCGGCAGTTGGAAACCGGCACCTGATGGGCACGCCAGAAGCCTTCGACTTTCTTGCCGTCGACTTCTTTCGGGCCGGTCCAGCCCTTGGGGCTGCGCAGCACGATCATCGGCCAGCGCGGGCAGCCGTCCGGAGCCTTGCCGTCACGGGCCTGGCTCTGGATCTCACGAATGCGGTCGAAGATCCGGTCCAGCGTCGCGGCCATCTGCTGGTGCATGTCGCGCGGCTCATGGCCGTCGACGAAGAAGGGTTCGTAACCGTAGCCTTCGAAGAGGCGACGGAGATCATCGTCTCCGGCACGGCCGAGAACGGTCGGGTTGGCGATCTTGTAGCCGTTGAGATGCAGGATCGGCAGCACGGCGCCGTCGCGGGCGGGATTGAGGAACTTGTTGGAATGCCAGCTCGCCGCCAACGGCCCGGTCTCGGCCTCGCCGTCGCCGACGACGCAGGCGACGATCAGGTCGGGATTGTCGAAGGCGGCGCCATAGGCATGGACGAGGGCGTAACCGAGTTCGCCGCCCTCGTGGATCGATCCTGGCGTTTCAGGCGCCGCATGGCTCGGGATGCCGCCAGGGAAGGAGAATTGCCGGAAGAGCTTGCGCATGCCTTCGGCATCCTCGGAAATATTGGGATAGATCTCGCTGTAGGTGCCTTCGAGATACGTATTGGCAACCATGCCCGGCCCGCCGTGGCCGGGGCCGCATATATAGATGATGTCGAGATCGCGGGCGCGGATCAGGCGGTTGAGATGGGCATAGATGAAGTTGAGGCCGGGCGTCGTGCCCCAGTGGCCGAGCAGGCGGGGTTTGATGTGTTCCGGTTTCAGCGGCTCGCGCAGCAGCGGATTGGCAAGCAGGTAGATCTGGCCGACCGAGAGATAGTTGGCGGCCCGCCAATAGCGGTCGATCTGGGTGAGTTCTGCGTCGGTCAAGGCGGCGGCGGTCGAGACATGCTTTTCCATGGGCTTCTCCCGTTCGAAAACGCGTTCAACGTCAATTCTAGCCGCCGGCGCCGGCCCGCCATTGATCTGGATCAGCGGGCGGCAAGCAGGGACAGCGCCTCGTCGGCGATCACCTGTTCCTCGTCCGTGGCAATGACATGGGCGGTCATGCGGCTTTGCCCGGTGCTGATCGTGAAATCATTGGCGGTATTGGCCTTTGTGTCGATCGAAAGGCCGAGCCAGGCGAGGTGTCTGGCCACGCCGGCGCGGATCTCCGGCTGATTTTCGCCGATGCCGGCAGTGAAGACGACGGCATCGAGGCCGCCGAGCGTTGCCGCCATGCGGCCGATCTCGCCGGCAATGCGCAGCGTCAAGAGGTCGATCGCCTGGCGCGCCTCCGGCCGGCCGTCTTTCAACAGATCGCGTGTGTCGGCGCTGATGCCGGAAACGCCGAGCAGGCCTGAGCGGCGATAGAGCAGATCCTCGATTTCTTCCAGGGATTGTTTTCGCTCTCCGGCCAGATACAGGATGACGCCGGGATCGAGCCAGCCTGGGCGCGTCGCCATCGGGATGCCGTCGAGGGTCGAAAAGCCCATGCTGCAATCGCGGCTGATGCCGCCTTCCAGCGCACAGAGGCTGGCGCCGCTGCCGAGATGGGCGACCACAGCCTTGGCCGCCTGCGGCGCCTTGCGGGTAAGTTCACCGGCGATGAACTTATAGGAAAGCCCATGGAAGCCGTAACGCTTGATGCCCTCGTCATGCAGCGAGCGCGGTATGGCGAGACGGCGGACGAGATCGTCCTGCGTGGCATGGAAGGCGGTGTCGAAGGAGGCCGTCTGGACAAGATGCGGCTTCAGATGCGCCAGCGCGCGGATGAAACGCAGCGCCTGCGGCTGATGCAGGGGCGCAAGCGGCGTCAGCGCATCGATGGCGCCGATTGCCGCGGCGTCGAGGGCGATCGCTTTCGTAAAGCGGTCGCCGCCATGGACGACGCGGTGGCCGGCGGCGCGGCTGGCGGCCATGTCGAAATGATCGGCGAGACGCGCGAAGGTCTCGTCGATGACATCGTGCAGGTCTTCCGTCACCCCGGCCTTCAACGGCATGTCGAATGTCTGCGGCCCCCGGCTCAGTCCGAGTGAAAGCGGTTCGGCGCGGAAATCGATCACGCCCTTGCCGATGCGCCGCGCCTTGGCGCCTTCCATGGCAAAGATGCCGATCTTGACCGTCGAGGAGCCGGCATTGAAGGTCAGAAGCAGGTCGTTCGAGGGCATGTCTTTGCCGACTCCATGCGGTCGTGATGATGGGTCGAACTTAGCGCCGGCGCAGCCGGCGGAAAGGCATCCATTCGTCCGTGGTTATTTTGCCCCGGTGAGCCTATCATCTTCTTCGAGTGCGATTGTGACGCGGCATCTTCATCTTCCCACCCGCGCCACAGCTCGAATTCGGCCGGCAGGTGGTTCTTGCCGCTGTTCGGGCTCGTCCTGGTACTGCGGCCCAAGTCTTTTAAGGCATAGCGTCAGGCCGTTGAGGCCAGACTGGCATTGCGATCGCTGATGAAGATGCCCGCCTCGGCGGCGGGCATCGCCTTGCCGAAAAGATAGCCCTGGCCGATGTCGCAGCCGAGCTGCAGCAGGAAGGCCAGCTGGCCATGCTCCTCGACGCCTTCCGCAGTCGTCTTGATATTGAGGCTTCTGCCGAGGCCAAGCATGGCGCGGACGATCTTTTCCTGGCGTTCGTCGTCGCGATAGGTGGCGATGAAGCTTTTGTCGATCTTGATTTTGTCGAAGCGGTAGCGGGCAAGCTGGGCGAGGCTCGAATAGCCTGTGCCGAAATCATCGAGGGCGATCTGGATGCCGGCAGCATGCAGTTCTTCGAGAATGACGGCGGCGATAGCGGGATCCTGAATCAGCGCGTTCTCGGTTATCTCCACCTCCAGGCGTTGCGGCGGCAGCCGGGTTGCCGACAGCACCTTGAGGATGCGGGATGTCAAGAGCTTGTCTTCCATCTGCACCGGCGAGACGTTGAAGGACAACATGACATGCGCCGGCCAGGTGAGCGCGTCGCTGCAGGCCTGGGCGAGGAGATCCTCGAACAAGGCGGTGATCATGCCGGTTTCCTCGGCAATGTCGATAAAGACCGGCGGCGGAATGCCTATGCCATCCTCGCCCGTCCAGCGCGCGAGCGCTTCGAAACCGCAGAGCTGGCCGGTCTTCAGGTCGATCAGCGGCTGATAGTAGGGCTTGATGTCCTTATTGGCGATGGCGGCGCGCAGCCTGGTTTCCAAGGCGGCGCGCTCGGTTACCTTGTCCTGCATCGAGGTTTCGAAGACGAGAAAATGGTTGGGGCCGCGTGACTTGGCCTCGTACATGGCGAGGTCTGCACGGTGGGCGGCATCTTCCAGCGGTTCGGCTCCTTCAGCCCAGCGATCGTAGCCGACGCTGGCGCCGACTTCGACGGCAAAGCCATCGATATGGATCGGCCGGGTCACGGCCTGGATCAGCAGCTTGGCGAAACGCTCCTCCCGCTGCGCCGTCAGGGCAAAGGCGACGATGATGAATTCGTCGCCGCCGAAGCGGTAGACGCAATCGGCATTGCCGAGCGCGCAGATGCGCCTGGCGACTTCGATCAACAACACGTCACCGCCCTTGTGGCCGACGAGATCGTTGACTTTCTTGAAGCCGTCGAGATCGACGGAAAAGATGGTGACGTTGTCGTCCCATTCCTCGATTTCGGCCTCGTCGTTCTTGATCGGCCGTGCGAGAGCCTTGCGCTCGAAGGCGTAACGGTTCGGCAGCTTGGTCAGGTGATCATGAGTTGCCGTCCAGTCGGCCTTCGCCTGAGCGGCGACGCGCAATTCCATTTCCTTGCGCAGATCGGCAATGCGCAGCACCGAATAGACGAAGCTCATGGCGCCGGCGATGCCGAGCCCGAGAACGAGCTTGTCGGCACCGTATGCGCCGAAATCGGTCATGAATGAAGCGAGGCTGTCGTCGAACCGGAGCAGCGTACCGAGGAGCCAGAGGGTTATCCCCAAACCGACGATCGACATGCATTGCCTTCCGGCTCTGCTCTGGAAAAACACCGGCATTATGCCTTCTCCATCTCCACCCGCGTCGAGATATCACAAAAGTCTGAAATGTTCGTTGAAACCAGAAGGCGAATTATCAGAGGGGGAAGTACGCTGCTGCGCCGTCGGGAGCCTGGATGACGCTTGCGATGCAACCAGGATTGGCATCGCGGCTGTTTTACTGATTTCGACCAGAAGGAGAATAATTGCTGCGGGTGGTTGGCACTGCAACGATCAGGAAGAAGAACGAAGGCGAGCGTGCTGTCGCATGCTCGCCCTTTCTCGTGCTTCAGGCGGTGACGATCAGCAACGGAACGCTGACGATGAGACCGGCCAGAAGCGTGAACGTTGCGAGGCGCATGAAACGCAGGCGCCGCGTCCGTTCTCCACTCCAATCATATGTCATTCTTCCATCTCCTTGGGACAAGGAAGTAGTCCCCGCAAAATCGGGTTCAACAGGGATGACGCAATTTGCTTGTGTAAGGCTGGATAAAATGAGGAATCTCTAATGCTGGAAGCGCAGAGACCAGCGGCTGCCGTTGCTGGTCATGCGAAGGATGGCGAGCGGCTCGACGTCGCTCAGCCAGAAGGAGGAGGGCGGCGCTTGAAGCACATGCGCGACCGCCGCCCGGATGACGGCCGCATGGCTGACGGCGATGACGTGACCGCCGAGGGCCGATTGGGTGTCCATCCAGCCGGCGACGCGCTTTCGCAGATCAACAAGGCTCTCGCCGCCGTGCGGTGCTGCCGCCGGCTCGGTCATCCAGGCCATGAGGCTTTCCGGTTCTTCCGCCTCGACCGTCGCGATCGGCCTGCCGGCCCAGCGGCCGTGGTCGCAATCACGAAGCGCCGGATCCGCCAGGGCTTCGAGGCGTAGCGCCTCGGCGGTCTGGCGGGCGCGCAAGGCGGGGCTCGTGACGATACGATCCGCGCGGGGCAGGGCGGCGATCTTGCCGGCTTCCTCTTCCGCCTTGGCCTCAAGCGGTTCGTCGAGCGGGAAAAGAGCCCTGCGGCTCGCCGCCGTCGCGCCGTGGCAGATCCAGGTGAGGCGCGTATTCACGATCGTTCTGACCTCTCGATACGACTGCAGCGCCGCGCGTCTGTTCCGGCGCCAAAGGACGCTTTGCCGGCTTGCGAAGTTTCGTTGACAGTCTCTTCAGCGTGCAGCTATAACCGGGCTGTTGCGGGTTTGGAAGCCGGTGGAAATCCGGCGCGGTCGCGCCACTGTGACCAGCGTGTCGAAAGCTCTTCGCGCTGGAAGTCAGACCCTGCCGCACAAGCACTCTTTCGACTGAACGCGTCATTCCGGAGGAATACATGTCTGACACCACTTTCACGCCCGTCGCGGCACCGGCGCCGATCCCCGTCGGCGAAATTCTTCCCTGGGCGATCTTCGGCGGCCTGCTGATGCTCATCACCATCTATTTCGTCGGCACCGAGGAAGGCGCGATGGCGCTGTTCAACGGCATGTATGTGCATGAATTCGTGCATGACGGCCGTCATCTCCTCGGCTTTCCCTGCCACTAAGGGAGTTCCCGACATGGTTGGAAACCTTTTGCTTCGCGGCATGTTCGCGGGCGTGATTGCTGGCATTCTCGTATTCGCTTTCGCCCATATCTTCGGCGAACCGCTGGTCGATGCGGCGATCGCTTTCGAAGAGGCGAGCGCGCAGGCGGCCGGGCAAGCGGCCGAACCTGAAGTCGTCAGCCGCGCCACGCAGGCCGGTCTCGGTCTCTTCACCGGCGTTATGGCCTACAGCGTTGCCGTCGGCGGGCTTTTTGCCCTCGCTTTTGCTTTCGTGCATGGCCGCTTCAGCGCTCTTTCGGCGCGTGGCACCTCGGCCGCCATCGCCATTGCCGCCTTCGTGGCCATCGTTCTCGTCCCCGGCATCAAATATCCGGCCAACCCGCCGGCGGTCGGCAATCCCGACACGATCGGCGTCAGGACCGAGCTGTTCTTCCTGATGATCGTTGTTTCGGTCGGGGCGCTGATTGCCGCCGTGGCGCTGTCGCGCCGCCTTTCCGAGCGTTTCGGGCTTTGGAACGGCGCGATCGTCGCCGCTCTCGCCTATCTCGTCTTTATCGGCGTCGTGCTTTATCTGCTGCCGCCGATCAACGAAGTACCGGAGAATTTCTCGGCGATGGTGCTCTGGCGGTTCCGCACGACCTCACTCGGCATGCACGCGATTCTCTGGGCAACGCTCGGCCTTGCCTTCGGAGCGCTGGCGGAAAGACGGCTTGCCCTCAAGGGCGGGCTGCGGCCCGTCTTCCGGTGATTCGGCGCATCGGCAGGCTTGCGGCTCTCGCTCTGATCGCAAGCCTGTTCCCATTGCTTGCGGGAAACACGTCTGCCCATGAGCGCAGCGCCGGCGGCAGCCATGCCGGCCTCGAGATCCCGGCCATTTCGCACGGCGAGATGGCGGTCATTGCCGATTACCGCAGCGGGATTCTCGCGCTGGCGTCGCGGGCGGTCGATACGAACGAACCGTTCCGCCGCGTCCTGAACTACGCCGAAATCCAGTATTCCTATTGCGTCTGGGGCCGAATGCCGGGCAGCGTCACGGATGAGGAGAGCCCTTTCAACGAATGCGCTCATGCCTATCTCGCGGCAACGAAAGCCGTGCTGCTGTCGATGCGGGAGATGCCGCGGGAGGCGGCCGCGGCGGGTGAAATCATCTCGGCTATCGACGCAGATATGGCGCGGCGCGGGCTTGCGCTCATCACCTGCCAGTTCAGCGGCGAGGCTTTCAACACCGCCCAGATCGTCAAGCCAAATTGGAGCAGGGTGCCGCTTCATCCTGCCAGCATGGCATCGTTGACGGGACTGGCTGCCCTGTTCGGTCTTGCTGTCCTTGCGCTTAGAGCCGTCTTGCGGCCGAAGGCTCAGTCGTCGGAATAGCGCTGTTCGCGCCACGGATCGCCATACATGTGGTAGCCGTTCTTTTCCCAGAACCCGGCCTCGTCGGTGGGCATCAGCTCGACCCGGCGCAGCCATTTGGCGCTTTTCCAGAAATAGAGATGCGGCACGACGAGGCGCATCGGGCCGCCATGATCCGGCGTCAACGGCAGACCCTCCCATGAAGTCGCCAGGATCGCGTCCTCGGCGGCGAAATCGGCAAGCGGCAGGTTGGTGGTGTAGCCGTCATAACTCGTCAGCAGGACGTAGGCCGCTTCCGGCTTCGGCATGGCGAGATCGAGCAGATCCCGCGTCGAAACGCCCTTCCAGTTGTTGTCGTAACGCGACCAGGTGGTGACGCAGTGGATATCGCTGATCCTGGTGCTCTGCTCGATCGCCTGGAAGGCGGCCCAGTTGAGGGTGAGTGGCGTTTCGGCCAGGCCGCGGACCTCGAACCGCCAGCTGTCGGTAGAGATGACCGGCTGCTGGCCGAGATCGAGCACCGGCCAGTTCTTGACGAGGTGCTGGCCGGGCGGCAGGCGCTCGGCTTGCGGACGGCTGACGCGACCGGTCAGGAATTTGCCCTCCGCCGCCCAGCGGCGCTTGGAACTGGTCAGCTTGCTGTCGGCGGGCGTCTGGTCGTCGCTCATGAAGCGGTCTCCTTGCGTTGCGGCAATAGGACATTCGGCCGACGGGGTGTCAAGTTTCGGCAGACCCTTGGAAATCCCCGTCCGTATCATTAGACTTGGAGCCCGTCGGGCGTGCCTTGCTGGGGAGTGGAGGCAGAAAGGGAGGAGCCGGATCTGTCTTCGAGATATCGTGCGATAGCGGCGCTGCTCACGGTGCCGATCGTCATTTTCGCCTTCTTCACCTATGGAAGCGCGATTGCGACTCGCGCCTATATGGAAGAAGCCTCGGCGCAGGCGGGAACGACGCTGCGTCTCGCGGTTTCGGCGCTCAGCGGCCATCTCAACCGCTACGAGGCGCTGCCGGCGCTGATTGCCGATCATGACGACATCAAGGAACTGGTCAGCGCGCCTGACGACACGGCGCTGCGTGATGCTGCCAACCTCTACCTCAAGGAGATCAACGGGCTGTTGAAATCCTCCGACATTTATGTGGTGAAGCCGGACGGGGAGACGATCGCCGCCAGCAATTATGATGGACCGGGAAGCTTCATCGGGCAGAATTTCAACTATCGGCCCTATTTCCAGGAGGCGATCGAAGGCCGGCAGGCGCGGTTTTATGCGCTCGGCACGACCTCGCTGAAACGCGGCTATTATTTCTCGGCGCCGATCAGGGTCGAGGCGGACATTCGCGGCGTCATCGTCTTCAAGGTCGATATCGACATGATCGAATCCTCCTGGAGCGGCGGCGAGTACAAGATTTTCGTCTCCGATCCGGAGGGTATCATCTTCATGTCGGGCAGCCCGGAATGGCTCTACGGGGCGATCCTGCCGCTGACGGCCGACCGCATTGCCCGCACGGAAGCCTCCCGGCGTTATGCCAATGCCAGGCTGACAGCGCTGCCGGTGACGCGTCACCGCTTCGAACAGCACGAGTTGATGACGCTGGCAAGCGACCGGGGTGCGAGCGAATATCTGGTGCTGTCGCATTACATGCCGGCCGAGGACTGGACCGTAAACGTGCTGATGGAAACGAGCTCCATCCGGGCTCAAGCGCGCACCGCACTGGTCGCCGTCTTCCTCATCCTCTGCATCGCCGCGCTTGCTGTCGCCGTGCTTCGCCAGCGGCGGGCGCGGCTTGCCGAGCGCATGCAGATGCAGGCCGAGGCGCGCGGCGAGCTGGAGCGGCGGGTAGAGGAGCGCACCGCCGATCTTGCCCGCGTCAACAGCCGCATCGAGGAGGAGATCTCGGAGCGGCGGCTGACCGAACAGCAGCTACGTCAGACCCAGGCCGATCTGATTCAAGCCGGCAAGCTTGCCGGGCTGGGGCAAATGTCGGCGGCTCTTTCGCATGAGTTCAACCAGCCGCTGGCCGCCGCCAAGACCTATACGGACAGCGCCACGGTGCTGATCGACCGCGGGCGAATGGAGGAGGCGCGCGACAATATAAGACGCATCGGCGGGCTGATCGACCGCATGGCCTCGATCAGCCGGCACCTGCGCAACTTCGCCCGCAAGCCGAACGAGAAGCTCGGGCCGGTCCCTCTCGACGAAGCGATGCGGGATACGCTGGAAATCGTCGCATGGCGGCTGAAAGCGGCGGACGCCGAGCTTCGGCTCGACCTCGGGACACGGCCGCCGGTCGTGCGTGCCGGTTCGGTGCGTCTGCAGCAGGTGCTGGTGAATGTGATCTCCAATGCCGCCGACGCGGTGGAAGGGCTGGATGACAGGCGCATCGAGGTTTCGGCTTTCGAGGAGGCCGGCAAGGTGGTGCTGACGGTGCGCGACCATGGGCCGGGTGTGCCGGCGGCGATCGCCGAGCGCATCTTCGATCCGTTCTTCACGACGAAGGGCGTCGGCAAGGGGCTCGGACTGGGGCTTTCGATCTCCTACAACATCGTCAAGGATTTCGGCGGCAGCCTGGCCGCCGCCAATCATCCCGAAGGGGGCGCGGTGTTCCGCATCGAGCTGCAGTCGGCGGCAGGGCTGATGCCGGAGGCGGCGGAATGAACGAAGCGAAGATCCTGCTTGTTGACGACGAGGAGGAGCTGCGCCGCTCGACGGCGCAGGCGCTGGAGCTCTCCGGCTTCAGCGTCGAGACCTTTTCGAATGGCGATCATGTGCTCGAGCTGATCGGCTACAGCTTTCCCGGCGTCGTCGTCAGCGATATCCGCATGCCCGGTATCGACGGTATGACGCTGATGCAGAAGATCCGCGAGGTCGATCCGGAGGTGCCGGTCATTCTCGTCACCGGCCATGGCGATGTGCAGCTCGCTGTGAAGGCGATGCGCGAAGGCGCCTATGATTTCATCGAGAAGCCGTTCACGGCGGAGATGCTTGCCGGCGTCATTCGCCGGGCGATGGAGCGGCGCGGCCTCGTACTCGAAAACCGGCTGCTGAAGGCGGTCGCCGGCAAACGCGACGATATCGAGGCGCGGCTACCGGGACGCACGCAGGTGATGGTGGATCTGCGCTACCGCATCCGTGCGATCGGGGCGAGCGATGCCGATACGCTTATTGTCGGCGAGACCGGGGCCGGCAAGGAAGTGGTGGCTCGCGCGCTTCACGACATCAGCGCCCGGGCAAGTCGGCCGTTCATTGCGATCAATTGCGCCGCGCTGCCGGCAAACCTCATTGAGAGCGAGCTTTTCGGTCACGAGCCCGGCGCCTTTCCGGGAGCGGTCAGGCCGCGTTACGGAAAATTCGAGCACGGGCGCGGCGGCACCATCCTGCTCGACGAGATCGGCTCCATGCCCTTCGACCTGCAGGCGAAGTTCCTGCGGGTGCTGCAGGAACGGGTGATTTCCAGGCTCGGATCGAACGAGATCGTGCCGCTCGACGTCCGCTTCATCGCGACGAGCAAGGTCGATCTGGAGGCGGAGGTGGCAGCCGGCCGCTTTCGCGCCGATCTGCTCTACCGACTGAACGTCGCGACGCTGCACGTGCCGTCGCTGTCGCAGCGGCGGGCGGACGTTCCGCTGCTTTTCCTGCAGCTCGTGCGGGAGGCCGCCGCCCGCTACGGCCGCGACGAGCTCACCGTGCCGCCGGAGGTGATCTCCGACATTGCCCAGCGCGACTGGCCCGGCAATGTCCGCGAATTGAGAAACGCCGCCGACCGTCTGATCCTTGGTCTCGACAATGGCGGGCGGCAAGCCGAGGAGGCGACGGGCCTTGCAGAACGCGTCGCCGAATTCGAGCGGGGCGTCATCGCCAGCGCATTGGTCGCGCATGGCGGCAGCCTCCGGCCGGTCTATGAATCGCTCGGCATTTCCCGCAAGACCCTCTACGAAAAGATGCAGAAATACGGCCTCGACAAGCGGATGCTGTTTACCGACGGCTGATCCTGCAGCATGGCGATGGGTGGATTTCCACCCATCGCAACAGCCGTTTGTTTCCGAATCGACCCATGCTGCGCCGCACTGTCATAGAATCATCTTGTCGAGGCGGTGGCGGTGATTGCGGCTCGATTTTTCCGGGCGGCAAATAGGACATCGCCGGCACGGAGGATGTGCCAGCGGCTTTGCTTGTTTCATCAGGGAGGAAACGATGAAAATCCTGAAGGCCATGCTCGGCCTGACCGCGGCTGCCGCGGTCTCTCTTCTCGCCGGCGCCGCTTCGGCGCAGACCTATCCCGAGCGCACCATCACCATGGTCGTCCCCTTCGCGGCCGGTGGCCCGACCGATACTGTCGCACGCCTCGTCGCCGAATCCATGTCGAAGGATCTCGGCCAGCAGATCGTCGTGGAGAACGTCGGCGGCGCCGGCGGCACGCTCGGCGCCGGCCGGGTGGCGAACGCCGATCCCGATGGATACACCATCCTCCTGCACCATATCGGCATGGCGACCAGCGCCACGCTCTACCGCAAGCTCGCCTATGACACGCTCGGCGCCTTCGACTATGTCGGTCTCGTCACCGAGGTGCCGATGACGATCGTCGCCCGCAAGGACTTCGAGCCGGCCGACCTCAAGGGCTTGATCGACTACGTCAAGGCCAACAAGGACAAGGTGACGGTCGCCAATGCCGGCATCGGCGCCGCTTCGCATCTCTGCGGCATGATGTTCATGAGCGCCATCCAGACCCAGCTGACGACCGTTCCCTACAAGGGCACCGGTCCTGCGATGACCGATCTTCTCGGCGGCCAGGTGGATATCATGTGCGACCAGACGACCAACACGACGAAGCAAATAACGGGCGGCACAATCAAGGCCTATGCCGTGACCTCGCCGAAGCGCCTCGACGTGATGAAGGACATTCCGACGGCGGTCGAAGCCGGCCTGTCGGGCTTCGAAGTCGGCATCTGGCACGGCATCTATACCCCGAAGGGCACACCGGCCGAGATCAACGAACGGCTGTCGAAGTCGCTGCAGGTCGCGCTGAAGGATCCGAATGTCGGCGCCCGCTTCGCCGAACTGGGCACGACGCCGTCTTCCGATGCCGATGCGACGCCGGCTGCGCTGAAGGCCAAGCTCGAAAGCGAGATAGCCCGCTGGAAGCCGGTGATCGAAGCTGCTGGCGAATATGCCGACTGAGGATTATCCTCGTCCAGACATGCTGCGCGAGCCCCTCACCCTAACCCTCTCCCCGCTTGCGGGGAGAGGGGACATGCCATGCGAGACGTGGCGGGAACGGAGAGGTTGCGGTGTGTTCCCTTCTGCCTGTTTACGGGGAGAAGGTGTCAGCAGGCGGATGAGGAGCTAGCTCCTTTGTGACGGCATCACGTCAACCATCTCCAACTTCAGGAGACACCATGAAATCCATCAGTTTCGATACCACCAATGCGATCTGCGGCGCGCTTTTCGTCGCCACCGGCGCCTTCTTCGCCTTCCAGTCGCTTTCGCTCGACCTCGGCACGGCATTGCGCATGGGGCCGGGTTATTTTCCGCTGGTGCTGGCCACCGTGCTCGTGCTGCTCGGCGCGATCATCTTCATTCAGGCGCTGCGTGTCGAAGGTGAGCCGGTCGACGTCTTCGCCTGGCGCGGCATGCTGTTCATCCTGCCGGCTCCCGTCTTCTTCGGGCTGACCGTGCGCGGGCTTGGTTTTGCGCCGGCGCTGTTTTTGACCGCCTTCATCGCTTGCTTCGCGTCGCGCAAGATGAACGTGGTGTCTGCGATCATTCTGTCGCTGCTGCTGACGATCTTTTCGGTCGCCGTCTTCAGTTATGGGCTCGGGCTGCCGTTCGAGCGTTTCGGCCCCTGGGTCCGGTTCTAGGAGGCGACGGTGGATCTCTTCAGCAATCTCGCACTTGGCTTTGCCACCGCGGCAACCCTCGACAATCTTCTCTTCTGCCTGATCGGCGTGCTGCTCGGCACGTTGATCGGCGTACTGCCCGGCATCGGCGCCACGGCGACGATCGCCATGCTTCTGCCGATCACGTTTCAGCTCGAGCCGGTCTCTTCGCTCATCATGCTCGCCGGCATCTATTACGGCGCGCAATATGGCGGCTCGACGACGGCGATCCTCATCAATATGCCGGGCGAATCCTCTTCCGCCGTCACCGCGATCGACGGCTACCAGATGGCCCGCAAGGGCAGAGCGGGGGCGGCGTTGGCGATCGCCGCGCTCGGCTCGTTCTTCGCCGGCACGGTCTCGACCTTTCTCGTTGCGATCTTCGCACCGCCGCTGACCGACATCGCGCTGCAATTCGGTGCGGCGGAATATTTCTCGCTGATGATCGTCGGCCTCGTCTCCTCGATCGCGCTGGCGCACGGCTCGGTCGTCAAGGCGCTGGCGATGGTCGCGCTCGGGCTGCTGCTCGGCCTCGTCGGAACCGATATCTATACTGGCACGCCGCGCTTCACGCTCGGCATCCGCGAATATGCCGACGGGCTGAACTTCGTGGCGCTTGCAGTCGGCGTCTTCGGCGTGGCGGAAATCCTGCGCAATCTCGAAGGCGAGTCGACCCGCACGGTGCTGGTGGCCAAGGTTTCGGGTCTCTTGACCTCGCGCCAGGAATTCAAGGAAATGATCGCGCCGGTCATTCGCGGCACGGCGATCGGCTCGGCGCTCGGCATCCTGCCGGGTGGCGGCGCGATCCTTGCCTCCTTCGCCTCCTATACGGTGGAAAAACGCCTGTCGAAGACGCCGCAGGAATTCGGCAAGGGCGCGGTCGCCGGTGTGGCGGGTCCGGAATCGGCCAACAATGCCGGGGCGCAGACTTCGTTCATTCCGCTGCTGACGCTCGGCATTCCGGCCAATCCCGTCATGGCGCTGATGATCGGCGCAATGATCATCCAGGGCATCGTGCCGGGACCGAATGTCGCCACCGAGCAGCCGGCGCTGTTCTGGGGTATCATCGCCTCGATGTGGATCGGCAATCTGATGCTCGTGATCCTCAACCTGCCGCTGATCGGGCTCTGGGTCAAGCTATTGACCGTGCCCTATTATGTGCTCTTCCCCGTCATCATGGCCTTCTGCTCGATCGGGGTCTACAGCGTCAATACGAACGTCTACGACCTCTATGCCGTCGCCTTCTTCGGCTTCATCGGCTATGTGCTGGCAAAGCTTCGCTGCGAACCGGCGCCGCTCCTGCTCGGTTTTGTGCTCGGGCCGCTTCTGGAAGAGAACCTCAGGCGCGCCATGATCCTGTCGCGCGGCGATCCGACCACCTTCGTCACCCGGCCGATCAGCGCCACGCTGCTGGCGATCGCGGTCGCCGTTCTGATCGTCGTCTTCCTGCCGAGCGTCAAGAAGAAGCGCGAGGAGGTGTTCGTCGAGGAGGCCTGAGGGGTTGAACTTGCGATCCGTTTGATAAACAAGGAATGATCTGACGCGGGCGCCGGCTGGGCGCCCGTTCGCTCGACAGGATATCCAGGCCATGAGCATCCCCGCCCGGATCAAGGACGATCTGCCGTTCCTCACCGCCCTGCGACGTGACCTGCATGCCCATCCCGAGCTCGGCTTCGAGGAGGAGCGCACCGCCGGCATTGTCGCGAGGCTGCTGGAGGAAGCCGGTATTGCCGTGCATCGCGGCCTTGGCGGCACCGGCGTGGTCGGCACGCTGCAGGTCGGCAACGGCACCCGCCGCATCGGGCTCAGGGCTGACATGGATGCGCTCGCCATGTCCGAGGCGGCGGAGCGGCCTTATAAGTCGACGGTGCCTGGGAGGATGCATGCCTGCGGTCATGACGGCCATACGGCGATGCTTCTCGGCGCCGCGCGGCATCTTGCGGCGACACGGGGTTTTTCCGGCACGGTGCATTTCATCTTCCAGCCGGCCGAAGAGGGGCGCGGCGGCGCCAAGCGCATGGTGGACGAAGGGCTCTTCAGGCTTTTCCCTTGCGACACCGTTTATGGGCTGCACAATATGCCTGGGCTTGCAGTCGACGAGATCGCCGTGGTCGAGGGGCCGCAGCTTGCCTCTTCCGACAGCTGGCGCGTCACCTTTCGCGGAATCGGCACGCACGGCGCCAAGCCGCATCTCGGCCGTGATCCGATCACGGCAGCCGGCACCTTCCTGTCATCGCTGCAGACGATCGTCGGACGCGTGGTCGATCCGCTGCAGCCGGCCGTCGTCAGCGCCTGCTTTCTGCAGGCAGGTGATCCCAAGGCGCTGAACGTCATTCCCGACGTGGTCGAGATCGGCGGCACGGCACGCGCCTATTCGCCTGAGGTGCGTGACCAGCTGGCGACAGAGATCGGCCGGCTGGCCAGCGGAACGGCTGCCATGTACGGCGTTTCAGCCGACTACCGTTTCGAGCGGCGCATTCCGCCGGTGATCAATGACCGGGATGCGACTGCGCGGGCGCTTGCTGCTGCCGGGATGGTTTTTGGTGAAAAAGTGCGAGCAAGCTTTCCGCCGTCGACGGCGGGTGACGACTTCGCCTTCTTCGCGCAGAACGCGCCGGGCTGTTATGCCTGGCTCGGCAATGGGCCGGCGATCGATGGAGCACTTCACCATAACACGGCTTATGATTTCAACGATGAAGCGCTTGGCTATGGCGCGGCTTATTGGGTGGCGTTGGTGGAGCGGGAGTTGAGGGGTTAGCTGGCGTTTGCGGCCCCCTCATCCGCCTGCCGGCACCTTCTCCCCGAGGGGAGAAGAGACATGCCGCGGCGTCTCGATTCCTCTTCTCCCCTCGGGGAGAAGGTGCCCGTAGGGCGGATGAGGGGGTGCCTGGCACGAATCTCGCTATTTCACCAAGTCCTGCAAAATCTCCAGCACCGGGCTTTCCATCACTCTCCCCGTCACCACATCCGCAATCCCCCTGTCCGTCTGGTGCGGGCCGGCATTGCAGGCCAGCGTTGCGCCGAAGCAAGCCTTGAAGACGCGGTAGGGCGGTTTCCAGTCGACGATCTTGTCCATGGCCTTGCGGATGCCGGCGAAGGCCGAAGCGGTGTCCTTCAGCGAGGCGCCGGTCACCAGGCCGGAGAGCGGCAGTGGTAGGATCGCTTCGATCTTGCCGTCCCTGGCGACCGCCATGCCGCCGCCGGCTGATATGACGGCGTTGGCGGCGAGCGCCATGTCGCGCGCATTGCCGCCGAAGACTGTGAGGTTGTGGCTGTCATGCGAGACGGTGGTGCAGAAGGCGCCGCGCCATTCGCCCCAGCCGGTGAGGAAGCCGATGCGCGGGACGCCGGCGGCCTTGCCGTGGCGGTGGGCGACGGCGATCATGGCGCTGCCGGCCGGCGGCACGACGAAGCCGTCCCGGACCTCCGTTTCGGCCTCGCCCCATTGGGTGAAACGCGGGCGGTCGATGGTGGCGACGCGGACGCGCGCGTCTTCGGATGGAATGAGGAAGTCATTTTCGACGAGTGGCGGGAGCTTCAGCGAATTTTCAAGCGGTGCCGTATCAAGCCGCTGGGCGGCCGCCTCCATGCTGCCGTTGCGGGCGACGATGCGGCCGCCAGAGATGACCAGCCGCGCCCGGAATTCCGTGAGATCGTCGAAAAGCACGAGATCGGCGCGACGACCGGCGGCAACAAGGCCGAGATCAGAGCGCTTCAGCCGCTGTGCCGCATTGAAGGTTGCGGCGCGGATCGCCCATTCCGGCTTCATGCCGTAGCGCACCAGCCGGCGGGCGACGTCGTCGAGGCCGCCGCTCTCATAGAGTTCATCGGGAAAAACGTCGTCGGTGCAGAGCGTGACGGTGGGCGGCAGGTGGCCGAGACCGTTCAGCACCTCGACGAATTCTTGCAGCAGATGGTCGTGCGAGCCGCGCAGTTCGATCGTCAGACCGGCGGCAAGCTTGGCGGCGAGATCGGCACCGGAGGTGAGTTCGTGGTCGGAGGTGACACCAGCCGCCATGAAGGCGTTGAGATCGGCGCCCTCGAGGCCGCGGGCATGGCCGCAGATGAGCTTGCCGGAGGCAAGGCCGGCATCGACGATGGCGCTCATGCGGGGATCGCCGTCGATGACGCCGCGCATGTTCATGACTTCGGCAACGCCGCCGACGGCCGAAGAGCGCAGCATCTCGGCGATGACAGCGGCATCGAAATCGGCGCCGGCAATTTCCAGGCCTGGTGCAGACGGCACGCAGGAGGGGGCAAGCAGGATCATACGCAGCGGCAGCGCGCGTGCGGCCTCGATCGCCCAGCGCACACCGTCAAGGCCATGGACGTTACCGAATTCATGCGGATCCCAGACGACCGTGGTGACGCCGCGCGGCAGCACGGCACTCGCATATTCGGCGGGAGCCACCATCGAACTTTCGACATGCATGTGCGTGTCGATCAGGCCCGGTGTCACGATGCTGCCTGTCGCATCGACAATCTCGACGGCATCCGTGCGGCTTGCCGGGGCATGGACGCTGGCGATCAGCGCGCCGACGAGACCGATATCGGCGTCCCGGATCAGGCCGGTCACCGCATCGAGCAACCGGCCGCCGGTGATCAGCATATCGAAGGGGGCATCGCCGCGCGCAGCCGCAACGGCGCGGGCGCGCAAAGCGGGATCGTTGAGATCGGCGGGTTCCTGGCGAGGATTGGTGTTCATTTGCGGGCCTCGTTGACCAGGGCGGCGAGAATGAGGGCGCGTGCCCCATCGGCATCGATGTCGGCGGCGAACTGCGCATTGAAGGCCGCATGCGTGGCACGGGTCTCGACGACGGTGCGGCCGCGAGTAAGGGCGCCCTGGAGTTCGACGTCGATGCGTGCAGGGCGGAAGCTGACGACGTCTGGAGCGATCAAGGCGACGGCGGCGGATGGATCGTAGATCGCCATTCCAGGGCGGCCGCGGCTGGTGCCGATGCCGATATAACCGGAAAACATATCGGCGATCAGCTCGGCATTGGCGCCGCCGGCATGGCGCACCGGCTCGGCATCCTCCGGCCTTGCCAATACCTTGCGGCAGAGGTCGAGATCGACCATGCGCAGCGGCAGGCCATGGGCAATGACGATCGCAAGCGCCTCGGGATCGGCAAGCGCGTTGAATTCGGCAGACGCCGTGTGATTACCTGATGTGACGCCGCCGCCCATCCAGACGAGGTCGTCGATGCGGGTGGCGAGATCGGGGCGGGCGAGCGCCACGGCAGCGATATTGGTCAGCGGCCCGAGCGCCAGGATGCGGTGCCGGCCCTGGCCTTCTAACCAGCGGCAGAGCGCGGCGAAGGCATCGCTTTCGGCAAGGGCAGGCGCCTCCGGCAGGCTTTTGCCTGATGTCGGGATGCCGGTTTTTCCGAGAATCGCCTGAGCGGTTTCGAGTGTGCCGAGAACCGGCATGGCGCGGCCGATATGAATGGGGAATGTCCAGCCGAAGGCACTGGCGGCGCCGGCGGCATTTATTCTGACTTGCGGCAGCGGCGTATTGCCGAAGACCAGCGAGACGCCGTCGATCTCATATTCCGATTGCCCCACCACCAAAATCGCGGCGATGTCGTCGAAGCCCATGTCCGTGTCGATCCAGACGCCCATGATTTCACCCGAACCGTTTGAGGTTGGCCGCGCCGGCGACCGGCAGGTCGAAGGCGAGTGCACTGCCGATCTCGTGCGGCGGCAGGCCCGCATCGATTTCGGCCTTGATGGACCCGAGCGGCGTATCGAGGAGATATTCGCGGGTGTTGCCGGCGAAAGACGTGCCGCGCACGGTGCCGTGAAATTGACCGGAGCCGAGGATCACCGCGCGCGGACGCCAGGCGAGGCCCGCCGCAGAATCCGGCGCCGCGCCGGAAAGTGCGACCGGGCCGTTCGGCGTCGCAAGCTTTCCATCCTTCAGCGCGAAGACATTTTCGAAGCCGACGAAATCGGCGACGAAGGCGGAGGCCGGGTTGTTGTAGATCTCCTCCGGCGTGCCGATCTGCTCGATGCCGCCGTTCAGCATGACGACGATGCGGTCGGCGAGCGCCAGGGCCTCCACCTGGTCGTGGGTGACGAAAATCATCGTGACGCCGGTCTCCTTCTGCACGCGCTGCAATTCGGCGCGCATTTCCAGGCGAAGCCGGGCGTCGAGATTGGAAAGCGGCTCGTCGAGCAACAGTACTTTCGGCTCCATGACCATCGAGCGGGCGAGCGCCACGCGCTGCTGCTGGCCGCCGGAGAGTTCGGCGGGCTTGCGGCCGGCGAAGGCGGTCAAGCCGACGGATTTCAGGCCGGCGCCGACGCGGGCATCGAGATCGGCGCCCGAAATGCCCTTGAGCCGCAGGCCGAAAGCGACGTTCTCGTAAACCGTCAGATGCGGAAACAGCGCGTAGGATTGGAAGACGAGGCCGACGGCGCGCTTGTTGGCGGAGACGCGGGTAATATCGGCGCCGTCGAGACCGATGCGGCCGGAAGCCGGCGTCAGCAGGCCGGCAATGGCGCGCATCGTCGTCGTCTTGCCACAGCCGGAGGGGCCGAGAAGGGCGACCAGTTCGCCCTTGCCGATCGCAAGATCGAGATCCTTCACCGCGACCGTATCGCCATAAGCGAGCGTCAGCTTGTCGAGTTTGAGATAGGCATCAGACATAACGCGAAAATCCCAGGAAGCGCTCGGCGAGGAAGACGATGCCGATCGAGAGGAAGGCGAGAAGGGCGGAGAGTGCCGCGATGGACGGGTCGTAAGTGGTTTCCATGTAACCCAGCATGTCGATCGGCAGTGTGCGCACACCGGGGCCGGAGAGGAAGAGCGAGACCGGCACCTGATTGAAGCTGGTGACGAAGCCGAGGATGAAGGCGGCCAGAATGCCGCCGCGGATATTCGGCATCACCACGCGGAAGAAGGCGCCGAGCCTGGAGGAGCCAAGCAGGACGGCCGCTTCCTCGATATCCGAACGCAGATTGTCGAGGCTCGCGGAGACGACACGCACGGCATAGGGCAGCACCAGCGCCGCGTGAGCGAAGAAAAGGGCGAGCGTGATGTTGAAGCCAAAGGGAACGACGAGATAACGCAGCAATGCCAGGCCGACGATAATGCCGGGAACGATGATCGGCAGCGAGACGACGGTGCGGACCGTTTCTGCCGCCGGCAGCCGGTAACGCGACAAGGCGTAGGCGGCCGGGATGCCTAGGACGAGGGCCGCGAGCGTTCCGAAGACGGCGAGGAACATCGACATGGCGAAGCTGTCGCGGAAGCTTTCAACGGTGAAGACCTTCGTCACCCAGCGCAGCGACAGGCCCTGCGGCGGGAAGGCCAGCGTATCGCCTGCCGAGAGCGAGGCGGCGATGATGATCAGGAACGGGCCGATCAGGAAGACCAGCAGCAGGAAAAGCACGATGGGCGAAAACAGGCGGAGGGTCATCGGCGGCTCCTCGCCGTCGCGAGGCGTTTCAGCAGGATATTGGCGGCAAAGCTCATGACGATCAGGATGAAGGCGATGACGCTTGCCGAGACGAAATCATTGGCGACGGAAACCTGCTGGTACATCAGGGTTTCGAGCATCAGCACCTTGGAACCGCCAAGCACGGCGGGGGTGATATAAGCCGTCAATGAGCCGGTGAAGACAAGCGTGCCGCCGATGACGAGCCCTTCGCGGGTCAGCGGCAGGACGACCTTCCAGAAGACCTGGAACCAGTTGGCGCCAAGCACACGGGCGGCGGGGATCGCATCCCTCGGCATGTTTTCAAGCGCGCTGATCAGCGACAGGATCATCAGCGGCAGGAAGAGCTGCAGCAGACCGATGAAGACGGCGGTTTCGGTGAACAGCAGGCGCAGCGGTTCGGCACTGAAACCCAGGCCTGTGATCGCCTGGTTGACGATGCCGGTGCGGCCGAGAATGACGATCCAGGCATAGGTGCGCGCCACCGGCGAGATCATCAGCGGCAGGGTGACGAGGCCGATCATCCGCCCTTTGCCATTCGCCGGCAGGTTGACGATGGCGAAGGCCGCGGCATAACCGATGACAGCCGAGACGGCGGTGACTTCGAGGCCGAGCCGGAAGGAGCGCAGGAATACGGTGCGGTTCAGCGTCCCGGAAAAGAAATCGGTATAGGCCGACAGCGTCCAGCCGCCACCGGCGCGGAAGCCCTCCGACAGCAGGATTGCGACGGGCAGCAGAAAGACCAGGGTTGCAAAGACGGCTGCCGGCAGGGCAAGCGCCAGGGCTTCTGCGCGGTTCTGGAACATAAGGCGCCTTTCGATCGATGGGATCGCGATCCCGGCAGGGGCGCCGGGACCTGTCTTCACTCAGGGAGTTTACTGGCCGACCTTTTCGTTCCAGCTCTTCAGCCAGCCGGCGCGGTTGTCGAGGGCGATAGCGGACGGAATGAGCTTGAGGCTCTTGGCGGTTTGTTCGCCATAGGTGAGGTTGTTGGCCGCCGCTTCGGAAAGCTTGACCTCGCTGTTGGCGGGGCTGTCGATCAGCTTCTCGGCGAGTTTGGTCTGGGTTTCGGTCGAGAGCCAGAAATCCATGAACTGCAGGGCGAGATCCCGGTTCTTCGAACCCTTGGTCAGCACCAGCACGTTCATGCCGCCGGTCTGACCCTCTTTCGGGGTTGCCCAGGCAACGGGCACGTCGAGCTTGGTAAAACCAGCCCAGGAGAAGCGGCCGATAGGAGCCGCCCAAATTTCCTCCTGCTGCATCAGCTGCACCAGCTGGGAGGATTTTTCGTAGAAGGTGACAATGTCGTCCTTCTTCTCGCCCAGTGCCTCGATCGGCCCCTTGAGATCCGGCGTGTCCTTGCCGAGCGCCAGGCCCAGCATATAGAGCGCCGGCGGGCCCTGGTTGGTGGTGACATTGGGGAAGGCGACATGGCCGACATATTCCGGCTTCAGCAGATCGGCCCAGGAGTCGATCTTCATCTTGTCGGAACGGTAGGCGATCGACGTGGCGTAGAAGGTATAGCCGACACTCATGCCGTCGCCGTTCGGATCCTTGGCGATGTCGTACAGCTTGGCGAAATTGGAGAGTTTTGCAGTGTCGACCTTGTCGATCAGGCCAGCGCGCGCGGCGGCCAGCGCATCGGCCATCGAAACGGCGGCGAGATCGACGACAGGACTGGCCTTGTTGGCTTCCATCTTGGCCAGGCGCTCGACGCTGTTGCCGGTCTCGACCACCAGCTTGCAGCCGCATTGGGCTTCGAAGGGTTCGTAGACCAGCGCCTTGAAATCGTCCTGGGCGAAGGCATAGACGGAAATGGTCAGCGTCCGTTCGGCGGCAGCCGCACTCAACGGCGATAGCGCCGCAAGCGCCACTGAAGCAATGAGAGCTTTTTTCATCTTACCTGTTCTCCATCTCTGAGGTTTTTAGTGCCGGGTTCACAAGGCCCGGATGATTGGCGGACGATCAATTGCATGGCGACACGTTCGATCTCCGCGGTAACGAGCATTCCCTCCCGGGCGCGGCTTTTGCTTATCGTATCGGCGAGAGCGGACACGGCAATCCCGGCAATCCTGTCCATGTCCATCCTGACCGTCGTCAGGGACGGCGTGACAACAGGCGACCAGATAAGGTCATCGAAGCCGGTGACGCTGACATCGGCGGGAACGTTGATGCCGGCCTGCTGCAGCTCCGTCAGTGCGCGCAGCGCCTGCAGATCGGAGAGGGCCGCGAAAGCTGTGAAACCCTGTCTCACCCTTTCGGCGAGGCCGAGCGGACAGCCGCTGCCGCCATCCCGCTCCAGCTTGTCGATCCACAGGGTTTCAGCCTGCATGCCGGGGCGCAGACCGGCGTGCATGCCGCCGGCGCGGTCGTTCTGGACGCTGGATTCCTGGTTGTTGCCGATGATGAGGATGCGCTGGTGGCCGAGATCGGCGAGATGGAGGGCGATTTCACGCCCGCCCTGCCAATGATCGGCGGAAACGGTGTTGCCCGGCGCCGAAGGGGTGTCGATGACGGCGACCGGACAGGCGGCAGACGAAATGCGGGTGGCGCGGCGGGGGATGATGACCATGCCATCGACACCGCGTTCGACCAGGCGGTTGATCGCCTCGGCCTGGGTGGCGGCATCGCCGCGGGAATCCGCGATCAGCACGCCATAACCTGCGGCGGAGGCTGCGAATTCGATCGCCTGCGCGATCTTCGGGAACAGTGGATTGGCGATGTCGGGCAGCACCAGGCCGATAACACCGCTGCGGCCGGTTCGCAGCGCGCGGCCGGCCTGGCTCGGGACATAACCGAGCTCGGCGGCATGCTCGCGAATTCTTTCGACCAATTGGCCGGAGACCCGGCCTTTGCCGGAAAGCGCATTGGAGACCGTGGCAATAGAGACACCGAGCGAAGTCGCTATCCTGCTGAGGTTCGGTCCCGGGCGCGATGAAGTCATGATTCAGGCTGCCTGATTAATCGTTTAATCAGTCCTATATCAGCGGCCGCCGCTTGTCGAATCCAAATTCCTCTGCTGCGCAATTATCCAATGCAGAACCGGCATGAAAAAAGCCCCGCGAGACGATCGCGGGGCTCCGTATTTCAAGAAAGGCGGCGAGCCGATCAGCTCTTGGCCTTCGCCGGCTCAGGCTTCACCGGCGCGGTGGTCTTGCCGCCGGGCGCGTAGCCGCCACCGACGGCGATGTTCAGCGAGACATAGTCCTTGGCCATCTGCTGGACCGCCTGGGCAAGGCTTGCCTGGGCGAGCGAAACCTGGCGCTGCGCGTCGAGAACGTCGAGCAGCGAGGAGGCGCCGTCCTTATAGGATGCTGTGGAAAGTTCGAGCGTTTCCTGCGTCGTCTTTACCTGGGCCTGAAGGGCAGCGACCGTGCGGGCGTCGCGGCGGACGGCGGCGAGCGCATTCTCGACCTGCTCGACGGCGGTCAGCACCGTCGATTTCCAGTTGAGGTAAGCGGTCGCGGCTTCAGACTGTGCCGACTTGACGTTGGCGCGCAGGCGGCCGCCGTCGAGGATCGGCAGGTTCAGCGTCGGTCCAAAGGACCAAGGCGTCAGAGCGCCATGGACACCCCTTTGGTTGATATAGGAGGGCGAGATCGAGCCGCTGAGCGAGATGCTCGGATAAAGCTGCGCCTCGGCAACGCCGATATTGGCCGTTGCGGCAGCGAGATCACGCTCCGCGACGCGAATGTCGGGACGGTTGCGGATCAGGTCTGCCGGGATGCCGGAGTTGATGCCGCCGCGGTATACCGGCTGACCACCGCCCCTCAGCAATTCGTTCACAAGCGCCGAGGCCGGCAGGCCAAGCAGCGTGGCGATGTGATGGGCCGATACGCGGATGTTGGTCTCGAGGCCGGGAATTTCGGCGAGCGTCGACTGTACGAGACCCTCGGCCTGGACGACGTCGAGCCGCGAGGCGGCGCCGGCTTCAAGCTGGAATTTCGTCAGCTCGTAGGTTTCCTGACGAGATTTCAGGTTGGCCTTCGAAAGCGCCAGGCGCTGCTGATAAAAGCGAACATCGATGTAGCTCGAGACGAGATCCTGCACGAGGGTCAGCTTGGCGACATCGGCGGATGCGTAGGCCGAATCGAGCGAAGCGACCGCGCTCTCGGTGCTGCGCTTATAGAGGCCGAAGAGATCGAGCAGCCAGCTCAGCTGAACTTCGCCGGCACTCGTGTTGCGCGTGTCGAACTGCGTGCGCAGTTCGCCCTTCTGGCCGCTGATCGTGTGCGAGGCGCCGACGTTGAGGTTCGGCAGGCCGCCTGCGCCGGCGACGGTAACGTTGGCGGAAGCTGCATTGATGCGCTCGATCGCCTGCTGGACGGTCAGGTTCTGCTCGAGGCCGGCCTGGACATAGCCATTCAGCTTGGGGTCCTTGAAAGCGGTCCACCAGGCTGCGGTGGCAACATCGCCGACACTCTTCGTTCCGCCTTCTCCGAATTTGGCGGGCAGCGGCATTTCAGGAGGAGCATGATCCGGGCCTACGACGCAGCCCGACAATAATAATAACAATGCCGGTGTGGCAAAACGAAGAGATACCATTCATTTCTTCCTGTACTCGAGCAAGTCAATTCTTGTCCGAAGCTTCATGCTTCACTATCGGCGCGCCGCGCCTTTTGTCCCACTTGAAAACACACCGAAGCAGTCGGGCGCAATGTAGCAATCGGAACAGCATTATCACAGTGCATTTATATCACACAGCTGCCGCATTTTTGCCGCGTGTGGCAAAGATGCGTCGGATGACGACGAAAAAGGACGGCACGAAGAAAATTCCGAGCATCGTCGCCGCCAGCATGCCGCCGAGGACGCCGATGCCGATGGCATTCTGGGCCGCCGAGCCCGCGCCTGTGGCGATCGCCAGTGGCACGACACCGAGAATGAAGGCGAGCGAGGTCATGATGATCGGCCGCAGGCGCAATCTCGCTGCTTCCAGCGTCGCCTCGTAGAGGCCCATACCACTCTCCATCCGATCCTTGGCGAATTCGACGATCAGAATCGCATTCTTCGCCGCAAGCCCGATCGTGGTGAGCAAGCCGACCTTGAAATAGACGTCGTTCGCCTGGCCGAAAAGCGTTGCCGCCGTCAGCGCGCCGAGAATGCCGACGGGCACGGCCATGATCACCGAGAAGGGGATCGACCAGCTTTCGTAAAGCGCTGCCAGGCAGAGGAAGACGACGAGAACGGAAATCGCATAGAGCATCGGCGCTTGCGAGCCGGAAAGGCGTTCCTGATAGGAGATGCCCTGCCAGGCGACGGTGTAGCCGCCGCCGAGCTGTTCGGTCAGCGCTTCCATTTCGTTCATCGCATCGCCGGAGGACACGCCGGGAGCCGAGGCGCCGTCGAGCGGGATGGCGCTGACGGCGTTGAAACGGGCAAGCGAAGGTGCGCCCTTCACCCATTCGGTTTTGGTAAAGGCGGAGAAGGGCACCATTTCGCCTGAATTGTTGCGGGCATACCAGTGATTGAGGTCGTCCGGCTGCATGCGGAAGGGCGCGTCGCCCTGAACATAGACCGGCTTGATCTCGCCGTTCAGCGTGAAGTCGTTGACGTCGCGGCCGGTGAAGATGATCGACAGCATCGAATTGACCGAGGCGATGTCGACGCCCATGGCGCCGATCTTTTCCTGATCGAGCACAATGCGCATCTGCGGCTCGACCTCCTTGTTGCTGCTGCGCAGCGCCACGACCTTGCCTGACGAGTTGCCCGCCTGGATCAGCCGTTTGGAGGCCGCTGTCAGAGCGTCATTGCCATGGCCGCCGGTATCGACGAGATACATGGAAAAGCCGCTCGACACGCCGAGGCCCTGGATTGCCGGCGGCAGAAGCGCGAAGACCTGCGCCTCACGCATCGCAAAGAAGCTGCGCAAGGCCCGGCTGACGACCGATTGGGCGCTCAGATTGGGATCGGTGCGCTGCGAGAAATCCTTGAGCTTGGTGAAGACGATGGCGCTGTTCTGTCCGGAGCCGCTGAAGCCGAAGCCAAGCGCGCCGAAGACGGACTCGACGGCATCCTTCTCGTTTTCGCGATAGTAGTTTTCGACCTTCTCGACGACCGCCTGGGTCTGCTGCGTGGTCGAGCCCGGCGGCGTGGTGACGATGGTCAGCAGCACGCCCTGGTCTTCCTGCGGCAGGAAGGAGCTCGGCAGGCGAGTGAAGAGATAGGCGCAGCCGGCGCCGATGAGAAGGAAGACCAGCATGACGCGGATCGGCCGCTTCAGAAGATAGCCGATGGTTCTGACATAGCCGTTGGTCGAGCGCGTGAAGTTGCGGTTGAACCAGTCGCCGACGCGATGCTTCCTGTGCTCGCTGACAGGCTTCAGCATCGTGGCGCAGAGTGCCGGCGTCAGCACGATGGCGACGAGCGCCGACAGCAGCATGGCCGAGACGATGGTGATCGAAAACTGGCGATAGATGATACCGGTCGAGCCGCCGAAGAAGGCCATCGGAATGAAGACGGCGGTCAGCACGAGCGCGATGCCGACGATGGCACCGGTGATCTCGCCCATCGATTTTTCCGTCGCCTCGAGCGGCGAAAGCTTCTCTTCGGACATGATGCGCTCGACATTTTCGACGACGACGATCGCGTCGTCGACGAGAAGGCCGATCGCCAGAACCATGGCGAACATCGTCAGCGTATTGATGGAATAACCGGTCGCCGCCAGCACTCCGAAAGTGCCGAGCAGTACCACGGGAACGGCAATGGTCGGGATCAGCGTCGCGCGCAGATTCTGCAGGAAGACGAGCAGCACCACGAAGACGAGGACGATCGCCTCGATCAGCGTATGCACGACCTTTTCGATCGACAGTTCCACGAAGGGCGTCGTGTCGTAGGGATAGGTGATCTTCACACCTTCCGGCAGGGTGCGGCCGATGACGTCGAGCGCGGAGCGCACGCGGGCGGCGGTATCGATGGCGTTGGCGCCGATCGCGAGATTGACCGCAAAACCGCTCGACGGCAGGCCGTTGTAGCGCGAACTGCCGCCGTAGCTTTCCTGACCGATCTCGATGCGTGAGACGTCGCTCAGGCGCACCGTCGCGCCGTCCTTTTCGACCTTCAGAATGATGTGTTCGAAATCGGCGACGGTGGTCAGCTGGCTTTGCGCGGTGATGGTGACGTTGAGCTGCTGGCCGGGAATCGTCGGCTGGGCGCCGAGCGAGCCGACCGAGACCTGGGTGTTCTGCGCCTGGATCGCCGCTGTGACGTCGCTCGGCGTCAACTGGTATTTCAACAGCTTGAAGGGATCGAGCCAGACGCGCATGGCGTATCCCGAACCAAAGACGTTGATGCTGCCGACGCCTTCCAGGCGCTGGATCTGATCCTCGATGGAGGTCGACATGATGTTGCCGAGATCGACCGAATTGCGCTTGCCATCGGTCGAAACGAGTGAGCCGACGAGAAGGATGCTCGAGGTCGAGCGCGTCACGCTGATGCCGGCATCGATGACATCGCCCGGAAGCTGCGATTGAACGAGCTGCAGCTTGTTCTGCACCTGTACCTGGGCGATATCGGGATCGATGCTGGTTCCGAAGGTGAGCTGGACGCTGGCCGAGCCGGTCGACGATGTCGAGGTCATGTAGGTGAGGTCGTCGAGGCCCGTCATGCCGTCCTCGATGATCGTCGTCACCGATTTCTCGACGGTCTCGGCGCTGGCGCCGCGATAGGTGGCGTTGATGCGGACCGTCGTCGGGGCGATATCAGGATATTGCGAGATCGACAGGGTGTAGATCGCCAGCAGACCGGCGAGCATGATGGTGATCGCAATGACCCAGGCGAAAATCGGACGTCGGATGAAAAACTTGGCCATCGGTTGTTCCTGTGCGGCTGAGACGGTGACGATGCGGGCTCGAAGCGATTATTTCGCTGCGGGCTTCTCAGCATCACCGGCCGCGGGCTGCTCGGCAGGCACGACCACGCCGTTGTCATTGATCTTCATCGGGACCGGCTTCACCGGCATGCCTGCCGTGACCGACTGCAGGCCGGTGACGATCAGCTGATCGCCGTCCTTGATGCCTTCGGTCACCAGCCAGGAATTGTTGGACGGCGAGCTGTTCTCGAAGGCCCGGGTTTCGACCTTGCCGTCGGCGGCAACGAATTGCGCCGTCAGCCGGCCGTTGGCGTCACGGCTTGTCGCCAGCTGCGGCAGCGCATAACCGGTCTCGGCGCCGAGCTCGACGGTTGCGCGGACATACATGCCGGGCAGGACGACACGATCGGGATTGGGGAAGAGCACGCGGATGATGAAAGTGCCGGTCGTCTCGCTGACGACCTGCTTCGACATGTCGAGCTTGCCCTGCTGGTTGTATTCCTTGCCGTTTTCGAGAATCAGGTGGAAGGCGACGTTCTCCGCGCCCTTGATATCGCCGGCTGCCATGGCATCGCGCAGCCTTAACAGGTTGGTGCTCGATTCCGTCAGCGAGATATAGATCGGGTCGAGCTGGCGGATCGTCGTCAGCGCCGTCGTCTGGTTGGCCGAGACGACGTTTCCGACATTGTAGGCCGTCTGGTCGATGATGCCGTCGAAGGGCGCGACGATCTTGGTGTGATCGAGGTCGATCTGCGCGGCGGAAAGTGCTGCCTTTGCCGACTCGACTTCGGCCTTCGCCTGGAGAAGCGTCGTCCTCGCCGTCTCGTATTCGATCTGCGTGGCGCCGCTGCCGACGAGGCGCTGGTAGCGTTCGAGATTGCTTTCAGCGCTCGGCACGCTCGCTTCGGCCTTGGCGATTGCCGCCTTGGCCTGCTCGACGGCGGCGATATAGGGCGCATCCTCGATCTGATAGAGAAGGTCGCCCTTCTTGATCTCGCCGCCTTCCCTGAAGGCGATTTCGCGGATGATGCCGCTCACCTGCGGCCGGATATCGGCCGTCTGGAAGGCTTCGGCGCGGCCGGGAAGGATCGTGGTAACAGGAAAACTAGCCTTATTCAGCGCGACCACGCCGACGGGCGATGCCTGCTGCGCAGCGCCTGCGCCGGCATTGCCGGCAGGCTTGCCGGCGTTGTCGCTGCAGGCGCCAAGCAATGCGCCGGCCACCAGGGCCGAGGAGATAAGCAGGGCACGCCGTATCATTCTGAATTTCCTCATGCGGTGGCAATTGCCTTCGATCCATGCACTCAGCCGAGCCAGCTCAGGCATATACAAGCGACAGGATCGGTCTGGCTTCAGGTGCCATTATCCCCGAGTCTAAGAAAAGCTTTACGAAGTGACGTAAGTCAGCAATCGTCACTTAGCAAGCGCTATTTTGCAGTGCGGCATCGACGAAGCTGACGATTTCCCCCGCACGCTGCACCAGTGTCTCCTTGTCGTCGCGGACGATGAGCACGGGATGCAGCACGCAGGCAAGCATATCGGCGACAACATGCGCCGCCCGTTCGGGGTTGCCGCAATGGTAACGGCCTTCTGCAACACCTTTGCGGATGATCTCGCCGAGATTTTCCTCGATGCGGGCGCGATAGCGAATGCCGGCTTCGAGTTTGGCCTCGATGGTCGAAAGCACCATTTCAAAGATGTAGGGGCTTTTCTGTATATCCTGCAGATGGCCATCCAGCAGGCGCAGGACGAAGCGGTCGAGTTGCTCTTTCGCGGGCATATCCTGGTCGAGGGGAGCGAAGCGCTCGGCAGCATTGTCGAGATGTCGTCCGGCAATGGCATCCACCAGCGCGACCTTGGAGTGAAAATGCTTGAAGACGTTGGCGGGCGACATGTTGAGCGCGCCGGCGATATCGGCGATCGACACCGCGACGTAGCCGCGCTCGCGAAACAACATCTCCGCCATGCAGAGAATGTCCTGTCGCGTTTCCTCGGCCTTGCGTCTCGGCCTCCTCGCCATCTGTCCCCCGCCGGGCCGTGCCCGGGTTCCTTTTTGCTGATGCTAGCGCGATTGCGCGAAAGCTGCCAAGCCGATGCTCGGTCCGGCGGCCTTGTGTGCCGTCTTTTTCAAGGGAAATAGCGGGAGAGGTTGTTTCGGACACGGGCTAGCGGCGTCTCCCCGCTGTCGTCGGGAACAAAGCGTTCGCCGGTGATCGACTCGTAGGCCTTGATGTAGACGGCCGAGGTCTGCTCGATCAGCTCGAGGGGAATTTCGGGGATTTCGTCCTTATAGGGATCGCAACGTTCCGCCACCCAGGCGCGGACGAAATCCTTGTCGAAACTTTCCGGCCGTTTTCCGGCCGCGAAGCTCGCCGGATAGCTTTCTGCGAGCCAGTACCGGCTGCTGTCAGGTGTGTGGATCTCATCGGCGAGGATGATCTTGCCGTCGCCGTCGGTGCCGAATTCATATTTGGTGTCGACGAGGATCAGGCCGCGTTCGGCGGCCATTGCCTGGCCGCGGGCAAAGAGTGCAAGCGCATATCCGGAGAGCGTCTCCCACTGCTCCTTGGTCAGAAGGCCGCGCTCGACGATTTCGGCAGGCGTCAGCGGCTCGTCATGACCGCCGTCGAATTCCTTGCTGGTCGGGGTGATGACGGGTTCGGGCAGAATCTGGTTATCGCGCATGCCGTCCGGCAGGCGCATGCCGTACATTTCGCGCTCACCCTTCTTGTAGAGCGTCAGGATCGAGGTGCCGGTGGTGCCGGCAAGGTATCCGCGCACGACGATCTCGACCGGCAGGATGTCGAGCCGCTTGCCGATGACGACATTCGGATCGGGATAGTCGATGACGTGGTTCGGGCAGATGTCCTTCGTCGCTTCGAACCAATAACGCGCCGTCTCAGTCAGCACCTGGCCCTTATAGGGGATGCAGGTGAGGATTCGATCGAAAGCGCTCAGCCGGTCGGTGCTGATGATGATGCGGCGTCCGTCCGGTAGATCGTAATTCTCGCGCACCTTGCCGCGATAGTAATTCGGCAATTCCGGGAAATGGGCTTCGGAGAGGATTCGCACGGCGCTCGACTGTCCTTGTGTTTAGCTGAAGGCTTCCTGCTCTACTGCATAATTCCTCAAATCGGAATCGATTTAAGGACAAAATATCGCATCACAGCCAGAACAGAGCCAGGAGTAGCAGAGCAAGGCCGTAACTTGCGACGGCGAGCGGCCAGCCGGCGCGCAGGAAATCGCTGAAACGGTAGCCGCCGATTCCCATTGCAAGCGTATTGTTGTGATGGCCGAAGGGCGTCAGGAAATCGAGAGAGGCGCCGACGGCTACCGCGATCAGATAGGCGTCGGGCGCATGTCGCCCGGTCCTTGCAAATTCGAGCGCGATCGGCGTCAGCACGATTGCGACCGTCGCATTGTTGACGAAGGGCGTCAGCGCCATGGCGAGGAAGAGGATGAGGGCGATGCCGGAGAGCGGATGGCTGATCGGCACGACGAGGCTCAGCCAGCCGGCGATCGCTTCGGCTGTCCCGGTGCTTGCCACCGCCTGGCCGATTGGGATCATCGCCGCGAGCATGATGATGATCGGCCAGTTGAGGTCGGCCATCGCCTGGCGGATGTTGAGATGGTTGAGCAGGGCGAGCACGAGCACCACGCCGGCAAAAGCGACCTCGGGATGCAAGCCGGCCGCCGACGCAGCGACGCCGCAGGCAAACAGCGCGAAGGGCCGCCAGGAGAGCAGGGCCGGTTCGGCTGAAGCCGTCGGGGCGAGCGGCAGGCACTCGCTTTCCTCCAACGCTTCGGCAATGGCCATGCGCGGCCCTTCCAGCGTCAAAATATCGCCGATCGACAGCTGCAAATCGAGGAAGCGGCCTTCGATGCGCGGGGTACGCATGGAAAGAGCAGTGACTGCGATGCCGCGATGGTGAAAGACTTCGAGCGAGCGGACGCGTGAACCGACCAGCGTGCTTTCCGGCATCACGACGGTTTCGACTCGGGTAAAATCCGGCGGCAGACCATTCGGATGGATATCGGCGATTAGCGCCTGTGCGGCGGCAAGGCCGGCGAAGACGCCATCGGCGCCTTCGGCCAGCAATACGTCGCCGGCGTTGATGACCAACTGGTCGAGCGGACCAAAAACGAAATTGTCGCTACGGATCAGCGCATGCGGCTTGATGGCGAAGCGGGTTGGACACTCGGAAAGCCGGGTGCCGATCAGCGGAGAAGCGTCCGGGACGCGACGTTCGACGACTATGCGGCGCGTACCCGGGGAGATCGTTGCCGGCACTGCGTCGGGTTCCGGAAACAGGCGCCGGACGCGAAAGGCGATGAGCAAAATGCCGGCGATTGCGACCGGCAGGCCGACATAGGCGAAATCGAAGAAGCGAAAGCCTGCTCCGGTTGCCTTGGCGAGCGCGTCGCTGACGAGCAGGTTGGCCGGCGTGCCGATCAGCGAGACCAGACCGCCGAGCAGGGCGGCAAACGAGACCGGCATGACGAGCTGACGGCGAGGGATCGACAGCACCACGCCGAGCCGCAGCGCCACCGGCAGCGTGATCGCAAAGGCGCCGATATTGTTCATGAAGATGGAAATGAAGCCGGCGAGCGAGGACGTGCCCGATATGACCTTGAAGGGCGATGGTCTTGCGGCCGCCCATCGTGCGGCGAGATTGTCGAAGAGCTTGGCGCGCGCCAGCACCTGAACGATCAGCAGGATTTCGATGACGGTGATGACGACGGGGCTGGCGAAGCCCGCGAAAATCTGGTCGGCCGGATAAAGGCCGAGCGCATAACCGGCGAGCAGGCCGGCAATCGCAATCACCTCGATGCGGATGCGCTCGAAGGAGAAGAGAACGAGCATCGCCAGCAGAAGGATCAGCAGGGATGCTTGCTCGAACGACATGGGCAGATCCGGTGTTTCATCGGTTGAAATATGTCGCTATCCGGAAACCGCTGCACGCTTCCGGGTGACACGCGTCGAGCGGACTGTAATCGTTCCTCACCGGCTGTACAGAGGCGCCGGCCGGCAAAGATCGAACAATCCTCACGTCTACGGTCGTGCGGGTGCCTGCCACCGGCCGGCGGCGTTGCGCTTCAGAATGGGCGTTGCGAAAACGCTGACGATGCGCGTGATCCATTGCGGCCCGGCGGCTGCGAGGCTTTCGCGCCAGCGCTCGGATTGCAGCATGGCCGCACCGATGACGACGGGTTCGATGCCGCAGGCCGTCAGCAGATTAAGACCCGAGACGATCGATGCGCCGCTGGAAATGACGTCATCAATCAGGCCGACGCGCCGCCCGCTCAGCAGCGGCAGCATGCGCGGATCGATATAGAGACGCTTTTCCTGTGTCGGCGTCGTGATCGAGGACAGGGCAACGGAGAGTTCGTCGCGGTACCAGAATTTGCGCGAGGTGCCGAGCGGGACGTAGCGGGCGTGGCCGAGCTTTTGCGCGACTGCCGCGGCAAGCGTCAGGCCGAGCGTCGGTAGGCCGGCGACGACATCGATGCGCATGGGCCTGATCTTTTCGGCGAGGTCTTCGGCCAGCGCATCGAGCACGGCGAAGCTTGCCTGGTTGACGATCAGCGAGGCGAGGGCATGTTCGCCATCAGCCAGCACGCGGATCGGCAGGCAAAGCTGGCGCCCGTCTTCCAGTGCGGCGACATAAAGGGAGGTGAACTCCTGATCGTCGGGAAAGGTGCCGGGCGGATGGATTACCTGCCAGAAGTCGTGCGGCGCCATCTCCGTCATATCGGTCAACGTCTTGCCCTTTCCATGCCGGCGCTCCGGCGCAGCGCCTGCAATTCCGCCTCGGTCAGCGCACGCACGGCACCTTTCGGCAGTTCGCCGAGTTCGAGCCCGCCGATTGCGACCCGCACGAGGCGCAGACATTCGGCCCCGAGCGCCTCCAGCATGCGGCGGATCTGGCGGTTGCGGCCTTCATCCAGCTCGACCTCGATCCATG